>NZTO01000062.1 GCA_002703375.1 Fidelibacterota bacterium
AGAAAAATTATATAAAGTACCTACATCTGATATATCAATCCAATCATAGGATAAACTAGGCTCATTATTAGAATCAGCCCAAAATGTACCATCATTATCCGGTCCCCCAGATGGCGACTCAAAGGGTGATGTACCTAATGAATAATTTAAAAGTGAACCAGGTTGACCAACATTTACTATTACAATATCCTGTGATTCAGTTGCATCAGGTGGTAACTCAAAAATTATTTCATCATTAGGTAGATATTCTAACTCTGATAAAGGACCACTTATTGGACATTCAATATTATGTTCTTCAAATGCATCACAAATACTGACATAATACGGAGTTCCATTATCAACAATGCCGTCATTGTCATCTGCTATTAATATTTCAACTAAAAAATCAGGTACATTATTTGGTCTTGCAGTTTGTGCAAAATAAAATAAATCATCTGCTCGCTCAACTCCATCATTATAACCTAATAATTCAATTAAATTTTCTCTTGTTTTCCACATTGAACCCATTGTCAATTCACCTAAACAATGAACACCTCCATCACACTCGTTAGCAGGATATTGCCTTGTATTATTTCCATCTCGTAAACAAGTTCCATTACCAAAAAAACCTTGGCCCAAACAAGGTGAATTAGTTATAGTCATTGCCCAATAATCGGCACAACCCTCTCCCATGCCTGAATCAAATGGCGAGGTGTATGGAGCATAAATAAATTGTTGTAAACCATGTCCATATTCATGATATACAACATCAGCCATTTCTCCTGTCGCAGGACAGCCTCCTCCCGCTTGATACATATTTATGCTATTCCCATCCCAAAATGCATTACAATTATCATTAATATTTACATTCGCTGGCATCTCATAATCAGCTCCACTGAATGATGGGTCCAAAGATTTTTGCCAATCATGTATTAAATTTGCATGAAAATATGTGTCTCTTTCACTAGGGATGGAATTAGCATTTGAAAATATAAAATCTTCAGTAGTACCTGGAATTACAGTTCTAGAAATACTAGCATCACTGCCACTTGAATTATTAGTATTTATATATGAACCTTCTAATTTAACTGTGGCTGTTCTGTTTTGATTACCAATTTCAATTGAATAAAAACCATTTTCATCTGTATAAGTTGAACCTACTCCGGATATTTGAACTTCTACGTGTTCTAAAGGCCTATTAAATTCAACACCATATGGATCATTTTTAACACCGCCACTTACATAACCAGATACAGTTGCTGTTTGAACCATATCAATTTTATTAACGACTTTACCAGTAAAAGAATCTACAAAAACTTTCCATCTGTGAACAGGTAATTCATGTTTGTGAACGTTAATTTCGTGTACATATAATTCAACTAACCATGTTAAATAATATTTTGAAGATTCTTTCTCATCAACCCAAATATATTGTTCAGATTCTTCAATAACATAGTCACCTTTTTTTTCACTATATCCTACGTGATTTTTTGCTATATTTAAAGCATCTAACATATCATAATTATTATTCATATCAATATCGATATCTGAAAAAGTATCATTACCTACGAGAACTATATCTCCATTTAATCTGTATCTAAAATCAATTCTGCTATTCCAAACAGGAATTCCATTATATAATTGATTGAAAATTAAATATCTAATGTCACCTTTTGTATCATTAACCCAAACTTCAATTTCATTATCATCGATATTAAATAAAAAATTATTTTCTTGGATAAATGCTCTAGCATCTAATTCTAATAATTTTTTATTCTGTACGTTTACATCTCTCGAAATTTTATTACCATAAATTCTATGTGCCGTCCCATTTTCATTCCATTTATAGTGCCATTGTTTATTTGTAAGATTATTAAATTTTGCTTTAAGGTTAATATTTATTATATCCTTAGTTGTGCTTGAAAATCCAAAAACAAAAAATAAAACAATAATATAAAGATTGTAATTCATTGTTCTCCTCTATGATCTATTAATTACTATACTCACTAAAACTATAATATCAAAAATATCTATTTGAAAATCATCATTTAAATCCATACAAATAATTTCATCATCATTACACCCTGATAAAATACAATTCATTACCAAAATAATATCTTGGATATTAGCATATGAATCAGCGTTAAAATCTCCTACAACTATGCATGATCCATCGTATTGATTGGCAGCACTGACAGCATTAAATAAATTTAACCTTCCCGATGAAACTGTTATACCATTTAATGATGAAATTAAATCAACTGTGTTTAAAATTAGATTTTTAATAATCAATGGCGTTGAACTAGGGTTTTGAAGATACTCTTGATATAAAAAGTCTGAAGCAGAATCATACATCAAACCAATTGCTCCTGAAACAATAGGAGCTGAATATGATGTACCAGTCAATGAACAAGAAGTAAGATTGCCTGGCCTAATTGAACAAACACTTGTGCCAGGAGCACCCAAATCAATTGATTCTGCCCCATATGCAGCACTTGAAAATTTGGAATCATTTCTATCTGTATTAGTTACTGTAATCAAATAGTCACTTGCACAACTTGTAGGAACATCACCTTGTTCATCAACGTTAGCATTAATATTCATTGTAGCAGCAACGCTTAGAATTCCGACCTCACCCAATGTATCAAACATATCATTCCAAACAGGAAATTCACCTGAGTTACAATCTCCATAATTAATTCCCCAGCTGGAATTAATTACTACTACATTCGCTCCTAAAACTCCATCTGTATCAATCCATAAAATTTTATTATCATATGCATAACTATATGATGCAATAACTGTTGATGTCAAAGAAGATGATCCGGAAATTGGCATTATCTTTGTATTCCAATTAACACCCACAACATCCAAATTATTATTTCCTTTTGCACCTATCATTCCAGCAACTTTAGTTCCATGTGATGTAACAGGATGAGTGAAATCCTGTTCATAAGCATCCCAACCATTTATATCGTCTACATATCCATTTTCATCATCATCTATTTCGTTTTCAATTTCATTTATATTAGTCCAAATATTTTCATTTAAATCCTGATGCTCAATATCAAAACCACTATCTACCACTCCAATTACAATATTACGATTATTACCAGTCGATATATCCCAAGCTTCAGGAGCATCAATATCAGCATTTTCTGTGCCACCTCCTTGACCTGTATTATTTAAATGCCACATATTACTATATTGAGGATCATTAGGAATTAATCTTTCACTAATTAAATGATTTTTTTGTGCGTAAATGACATAAGAAAGTGATTGAATAATATTAATTGCACTATTGATATCAGAATGAACGATAGAATCATACTTTATCAAAAAAATATTTAAATAATCAAATAACTTAGTTTCAATCTCAAAACCAAGCATAACTAAGTCTTTTTTCATTATATCATTTGTTATGCTTTTGTCAACTTTAACAATAATCTGATTTTCTGAATAGTTACTTGTCAAAATTATATTAAAAAAGATTAAAAAGATGATTATAATTTGATTTTTTCTCATGATTTAAAATTTCTGATATAATATATTAAAAAAAAGTAAGTTTTTTTTATTCATTTTTAATACAAGATGTAACGAAAAATTTAATTTATATTTTGATCAATGTAAAATTGCAAAGAATCATAAAGAATTGGATCTAACATCTTAAGAATATTCAACTCTTTTTTCATTGATCTAGTTTTGTTTAAATGAAAGTAACATAATCCTAATCCAAGATGACTCTGAGCATCATCTGGGTTAATTTTAAGTGCTTTCCTAAAAGATTTTGCTGATTCTGAATAATTATTAAGATTATAATATGCTTCACCTATTAAGAAAAGTGTTCTGTAATCTTGCGAATTAATTTTCAGGGACTCTTCAAATGAGGTAATCGCACTTTGATATTTTTTCATCTTCACAAAAGACTTTCCAATTAATACATATACAAGTGCATCATCATTTGTATTAGAGGAAAATTTGATAAAATTTTCAATAGCATATTCATATAATTCTAATTCGAAATAAATGATTCCTTTTTGGTAAAATATTTCATTATTTTCTAAGGAGAAATTTTGCAACTCTTCTAAAGCTATCAAAGCTTGTATATATTTACCTAAACTTGCATATGAAATACCAAGAGTATATAATGTTTCAAAATTATAACTTCCACAATTTATTGCTTCTTTTAAATAAAAAATTGCAGATTTATAATCTCTCAGTTCAAAAGCAATTTCACCAATAATTTTATAAATTTCTGCATCTTCATCATTGTACTCTAATACTGCCTTGTAATTATCGTACGCTTTTTCAATGTTCCCAAGCTTGTAATGTGAGTATGCAAGATTTGTCAAGTACTTATAATTAAATGGATATAATAAAGTAAGACGCTCATATACATTAATTGATTCTTGAAATCTTGTTTCGTTTATAAAAATATCGCCTAATACTTTTAAAACAGATATTGAATCAGGATTATGAATAATATATTCTCTTAAGGGTTCCATGGACTCATAAAACTCTTCATTTTTGTAAAGTAACATGCCTAATCTATAATTTATATCTGCTATATCAGGTGAATATTTTTTTGCCATTTTATAAGATTGAATAGCCTTATCTGTTTTTAATATGCCTTCATGTATAATGCCCAAATTATAGTGTGCTTTACCATTTTCAAAATTTAATTTAACTGATCTGTTAAATGCATCCATGGCTTGTACTAGACGGTTTGTATTTAAGTAAGCAATACCTAAATTATAATAAATATCGTCATTTTCAGGATTTAACATCAAAGCTTGTGTTAAATTAGATATTGCTTTATCATAATCTTCTAATATTATATTTATTTTACCTAAATGATAAAATGATTCATAATGATATGGGTCAAACGTTAAAATTTTTTCATAACCCAAAATAGCATTGGAATAATTTTTTAAATTATATAAACTATAAGCAACTCCGTTTATAGCATTTAAGTTATTTTTTTCAATCCAAACGACCTCTTGATATTTTTCCAAAGAATTATACCAATCTTTATTTTTCGTATGAAAATTCCCTAAAATTATTAAAGCCAGTACATCTTTATCGTTTACCTCTAGGTGTTTTTCTAAATGATATAAAGAAGAATCAACAATATTTTTCTGGTTGTAACATAGAGACAATAAAAAATTATTAGCTAAATTCAATGTATCAATTTTATTATTTATGTGAATAGCATCTATTAGTTCGTCAATGTAATTTTCATCAATTGAAAAAAATTCTAAAAAATAATCAGAATCTAATATGCTTGAACGAAGTCCTATAGCTTTATTAAAGCTATTAATTGCTTCTGTATACAAACCATTGTTTACATATGAATTCGTTAAATCAATTAAATCTAATGCTTGTTCACTAGGATTTTCATCAATGACCCATATGCTTGAATCAGAATAAGAAGTGTCGCTTGACAATGGGATCCAAAGAGTTGAATCCCATTTGACTGATAAAGAATCAAAAAACAAATATTCATTTGTACTATTTAATATATCAATTTGGTTTGAAACTTTTTTAAGTTTATTAAAATCTCCTGATAAAGAATAAACATCTGATAATTTTTTTAATGATCTTATAAGATTATCTCTAGAATCTGTAAAATCTTTATTAAATAAATCTTCTGCCAGATTGAAATAGATTTGTGCTGAATCTAATTTTTCTTCCAATAAAAAGATTTCACCTATATTTTGATATATTTTGGCAATTTCTAAAGTATTGTCATTAATTTCTTCAGACAATTCTTTATCTAGAATTTTTAAATAATAGCTTTTTGTTTTAGTTGAATCATTAGCTTCATTAGAAAGTTGATTTAGACATAATCCAAAAAGAATTATTATAGAAAATCTATGTAAAATCATTTTAATTAACTTTTTTGAAGATTGCTAACTACAACTCTTTTATTACATCTCTAATACATTCAGCTAAATCATCAATTTGCCAAGATTCTATGGTCAAAGCAGGAGCTATACGTACTGTTGAATGGTGTGTTTCTTTTGCATATACACCTTTATTCATTAATTCCATTGAAACTTTATGCCCATCTAATTTTTTTTCATCATGCATTTCAAAAGCTGTTAACAATCCTTTACCACGTATTTCTTTTATTTTATCGGGAAATTCACTTTTCATTTCGTTAAAATGATCCAACAGTTGCGTTCCTCTTATTTTTGCATTTTTAGCTAATTGTTGATCTACTAAGACTTTAATTGCATAAACACCTACAACAGATGCTAAAGGATAGCCCCCAAAAGTTGATCCTTCAGATCCTGGTGTCAATGTTCCAACGACATCATCTCTTCCTGCGACAAAAGATACTGGCAAAATTCCTCCTCCAGCTGCTTTACCACAACCCATCAAATCTGGCTTAACACCAAATAACTGATGAGCGAAATTTTCTCCAGTTCTTCCAAATCCTGTTTGAACCTCATCCATTGCTAATAATACATTATATTGGTCACATAATTTTCTTACTTCTTTCCAATAATTGTCATTTGGCACAATGACACCTGCTTCACCTTGTATGGGTTCAACAGAATAAGCTGCTATTAGATCGCCCTTTTTTTCAAATTTTTCTTTTAATGCATCAATGTCATTATAAGGGACTAATTCGATACCTGGTACAAAAGGTCCAAAATCTCTTTGAGCATCTGCATCATCAGACATCGAAATTGCCGATAAGGAACGTCCATGAAAATTACCAGTTGCCCCAAGTACTATGGCTTTATCTTTTGGAATTTTTTTCACCTGATAACCCCATCTTCTACAGAGTTTAAATGTTAACTCCCATGATTCTACACCTGCAACTTTAGGAACAACTCTATCCATACCTGTTAAAGACGTAACTGCCATTAAAAAAGCGCTCATATATTTATGTCTAATAGATCTAGGCACCGTTGGAAGTTTTTCATCTTCTAAATGTCTTACAACAGCATCTACTATTGTTTGATTTAATTGACCTTGATTAACGGCAGAATAGCAACATAAACCATCTATAATTTCTTCCTCAATGTACGAAGCAACATTATTTTTATCAGGTTTTCTACAAACTAAAGTTGAAGAATCTTTTACATGTGATACTACTACATTTTCTAAAGGTGAATAATTCTGGCCACCCTTTGTTTTTTCAATTTCTTCATGTTCTAATGGTGTTAAATCACCAATTCTTACTCCGTTAACTGTTAAATCATCTCCATAACCGGATATATTTAAGTTCATAAAGCTCCCTATATATTAAAAAATTAAAAAATAATGCAATATAATTTACACGAACAAATAATTTATTTTTCTAATAATAAACTTATTGCAGTAGATAGTTTTAAAACTGTTTTAGAATTTCTTTCAAACCTATCACACATCATATCAACTAAATTTTTCATTACTTTGTAACCCAATGAATTATCTTTATCACACAATGCAAAGAAATCATTTGACTCTATCAATCCAATAATTGATTTAGATGTTGTTTTAATATTTGCTGTTCTTTGTTTAGATTCCCCTAAAAAAACTTCTCCAAATACTGGAAAATCCTTTGATGATGCTTTAAACACCTCTTTAACGCTATCATCCTCTTTCAGTAATTTACTTTTTAAAGTTAATGGCATTGAAACACTACAATTGCCATCAAAAAGAAAAATTAATCTATCTTCTATACTGCCTTCTTGAATAATATTGACATCAGATTCTACTTGTTTAATACTAATAATTGATAAGAATTTTTTTAAATCTTCATTATTAATATTTTTAAAAATTTTATAATTTTTCAATAATTCTATAGAAATATTCATTTTTTTATAATTAAGTATATTTTATTTAACTTTAATTTAATAAGTTTTAAGCTGTTAATTGGAAATATAGTTTTAGCTTGTTTTTTAAATACTATAAATATCAAATTCTAGCAATTTAATTATAACTAATTTATAAAATACATCAATTATGAAAAAAATACTTATATTAACATTCGTAATAATATTTATTGGCTGCAAAAGTGATGTTGAATTATCAATGGAACGAGGAATACAATTTTATGAATGGCAACTATTTGATAAAGCTATTTTAGAATTTAATCAAGTAGTTCTAATGCTGCCAGATGATCCAAGAAAACTAACTTATGAAGAGACAGAAATGCTTTCTAGAGCTTACTACAATTTATCAATAGCTCATTTAAAATTAGGCAGAACAGATTTTGCAGATAACTATATATTAAAAGCATATCAATTATCACCTACGGAAGAAAACTGGAATTTATTAAATGATTTGAAATCAAATCAAAAATAATTTTAGCCAGTAATATCCTCACCACCATCAACTCTAATAGTATTGCCCGTCATCCAAGTTTCTTCAGATAGCCCAATAAGACTAATTATTGAAGCAAGATCAGCAGGCGTAGTCAGTCTTTTAGAAGGATTTATTTTTAATGAATTCTCAATCATTATATCATTACCTGGAATTTTTCTTAATGCGGGAGTATCAGTGACGCCTGCTTGCAACGCATTACAAGCAATATTATATTGTCCAAGTTCTATAGCAATTTGTCTACAATATGATTCTAACGCAGCTTTTGCTGCTGATACTGCACCATAAGCTTTCCATTGTCTATGTCCTCCAGAACTAGTCATAGCAAAAATTTGACTTCCATTTTTTATAAGCTTTGTTTGAAACAGATCTTGAGACCAATAAATTAAACTACTAGCCATAACATTTAATGTCATTTCAATCTGTTTTTGATTTAAACTTGAATTTAGTGTTTGATCAAAAACTGGTTTTAATGCTCCAAATGCTAAAGAATGCAAAAATATTTTTACTCTAATTTTTCCAATGTTTTTTAACTCTTTTATAACTTCTAATCTCGTGTTTTCATCAGTTGCACTAGCATTTTTAAAAATAATATCAACGTTATTTTCTTTCAACTCATCTTTTAACAAAGTAATATTTTTCATTGCTGATTTTCTATCAAGATGAACACCATAAATATTAATATTATTTTTTGCTAATTCTTTTGCTGCTGCTGCTCCAAATCCACTTGATACTCCTAAAATTAATGCCCAATCTTTCATAATATCCTCAAATAATGTAGTTTTATTAAAAAATTCTTATTAATGCTATGTATAATATAAATATCTTTTTTTAATTTAAGATATGTGGTTTTTTATGATATTATCATACATTTTAATACTTTTATCTGGTATTGGGCTCAATATTATCGGTTTAAATCATTATTTTGATCTACAACTATTTAATATTGGAATAATTAAATTAGATTTGTTTATTAGTATGATTTTCATTGCTACACAAACTTTAGTTATGTTCTTTTTTGTTGGAACAGGTGTCAGTATAAAAGAATATATACAAGAAAATCCTAAGACTGATCATATCTTCCATAAAGATTCAATAAAAATTAAAAGAAAATTATATCCACCAACAATGGCTCTTACTCTGCTTTTTGTTGCTATGATTATATTTCATGGGCTTTTTATAATAAAACAAGCCAAAGAAATTTGGTTTCATATAACTTATATTTCAACATACTATTATTTTGTTAAATCAACTATAATACAACATCAATGTTTTAAAGAAAATACTCTAATTATTTTAAATATGACGGGATTAAATAATACTAATTTGGAGTCTGATCTTTAGTATGATTTTTACTTGCATTAAATAATTTATTTCTTTCGAATTCAGTTAAACCTTCCCAACCTTTAAATTTTAGTTTTTCTAAAATAATATCTAGATCATCTTTTTTATTTGAAAGAGGATTTTCAAAACTATTTTTTTCTTCATAGACTTTAATCTTAGGAAAAATTCTTTTAATATTATTCCACTTTAAAAATATAAAACCAACTATTATACCTGCTAAATGTGTAATATGGCTTATAGATGAATTAGTTTGGGTTAACGAAGCAAATAAAGCTGTCAAGCCTAATAAAATCATCATAAATTTTATTTGCATAGGAAAAATTCCATATATATAAACTGTTCTGTTGGGGTATATTAATGTATATGCAATTAAAATTCCATAAATTGCACCACTAGCTCCAACAATGGGGATAATAGAATATGGGTTATATAAAATTGTTAAAATACCTGACCCTACTCCTGTAAACAAATAATACAATAGAAATTTATTTTTACCCCACCTGTATTCAAGTTCTCTTCCAAACATCCATAAAACTAACATATTAATTAAAATGTGAAAAAAACCACTATGCAAAAAAATGTACGTTAATGGTTGCCAAATTTTATATGATTCCCAACTAAGTCTAGGTATTAAACCAAAAAGCTCAAAAAATATAAATTTAAATCCAAGTATTTCAGTTATTATAAAAATTATAATATTTAATATAATTAAAAATTTGACAGCTTCAGGTAAAGACGTATTAAAACCAATATTTAATCTATTGAATGGATTGTTATATTGAAATCTCATAAATTAATTTGAATTAATAAATTTTAAAATATCTTCAAAAATTTTTTTTTGATCAATACCTGGCATTAGCATTGCATGGCTTGGATAATCATATTCTTTAACTTTTTTTATACTAGATTTAACTCCGTCATTTATAATACTTACATTTATTTTTGGTGCAGTTAAATCTTTCTTTGATGATAATATCATAATTGGAGCACTGATCTTTTTTAAATTACTTTTAATTAGTTTTGCCATTTTAAAGTATTCGTTTAATGCTACTAAAGGATATTGATTATAGCCATTAAATTTTAGATCATTACGAATGTTTTTATCAAATCTTTTTCTTTTTGAAACTTTTGAATAAAAAAATTTAGTTATTGGATTAATCCATCGTAACGTAAAATGGTCTTTAAAATGAAGAACAGCTGCACAAGTTACAATACCATTTATTGGAAATAAACTGGCTAAATGTAATGCTAAAGCCCCACCCATACTCGCTCCTATAACATATATTTTTTTATTTTGTGATATCATATCTGCAAAATCTCTTTCAACATGTTCTAGCCATTCCGCATATATCGTATTATTACAATCATCAATATCTGTAGCATGTCCAGGTAAATTATTTGCTCTGGTATGAAATCCACAACCTCCTAAATATTCAGCCAATTCTTTTACTTCGTGCGTTGTGCTTGAAAAACCATGAATTATATAAATTCCAATATCACTCTTGGAATTAAATTCATAATCATTTAAATCAAAATTTTCAGCAAAATCCTTCATCATTTACTTAATTTGTGAAGAAGAGATGTAGATTTAACATAATTCATACCTTCAATATGATACCTTATATAATCCTCTAAAAAAAAAGAAATTGAGTTTAAGTTTATATCATTTACATTCAAATCATTAATTTTATTAATATTTGTATACATTAATTTTTTAATAAACGATAAAGAATTCTCATGAATTAATTTGGAATTAAAATTATCACAACTCTGACAATAAAGCTGACCATTTATTAATACAATTTTATCTCTGAACAAAGTATTACATTTAGAACAATTTGTTATGTTTGGTTTAAATCCATTTTGAATTGCAAGATGTAACAAGTAAAAATTATATAAAATTTTACTATTTAACTTTTTTACTGCTAATGTTTTAATTGTACTGTTGATAAGCCTGAATAGTATAGGCGCTTCATTTAGTGGGTGTGTAGTTTTATCCAAGATTTCAATAATACTAAACAAGGTTAATAATTTTTCTAAATCTTTTCTAATTAGAATTATATTATAATCCAGTGAAGCTTCTTTTAATAGTTGGATGTCTCTATTTTCTTTAAACATGTATTGTAATCGAATGATATTACCGCATTCTAATACACTTGATAATAAATTTTTTTTTCTTTTTGCTCCCTTTGCCATTATAGAAATTTTCCCTTTTTCTTTAGTGAAAATTCTACATATAAGGCTTGTATCACTAAAAGGTATAGTTTTTAAAACAACAGCTCTTGAATCAATAAACAAATTAATAAGCCTTTGCAAAAATAACTCTGTATTTAGCTAATTCTTGCGTGTAAATACATTTTAGATTTTCTGCATTGTTATTAAACGGTATACATCGTATAGTAGCTTTCGTTTCTTTTTTAATTTTATCTTCAGTTTCAATTTTGCCATCCCAACCACATTCAACAAACCCACCACTATTAACAATATTTTTAAATTCACTATAATTATTTGTTACAAATGTATTATCATCTCTAAATTTTTTTGCTGTATTAAACAAATTATCCTGAATATCATTAATCAGTTCCTGGATTTTCTTAAATCCATCATTTATATTTATAGATTTTTTTTCATTTGTATCTCTTCTAGCAACAAATATAGAATTACTATTAATATCCCTTTGTCCAACTTCAATTCTTATTGGAACACCCTTCATTTCCCATTCATTAAATTTATATCCTGGAGATATTTTTTTTCTAGAATCCAAATGAAAACGTATATTATTAATTTTAAATTCTTCAAAAATATTACTTAAAAAAACCTTTATTTTTTCTAAATCATCATCACTTTTAAATATTGGAATGATAACTACTTGTATAGGCGCTAATTTAGGAGGCAATCTCAACCCTTTATCATCACCATGAACCATAATTAAGGCTCCAATTAATCTTGTGCTAACTCCCCAACTAGTTGCATAAACAAATTCTTCTTTATTATCTTCACTTTGAAACTTCACATCAAATGCCTTAGCAAAATTTTGTCCTAAATAATGAGAAGTTCCAGCTTGTAATGCTTTTTTATCTCCCATCATTGCTTCAATACAATAAGTATCAATTGCTCCTGCAAATTTTTCAGATTCTGATTTAGTACCAGTCAATACAGGTACAGCCATCACATTTTCAACTACTTCTTTATAGACATCCAACATTTTTCTAGCTTCTGCTATGGCTTCACTTTCTGTTGAATGTGCAGTATGGCCCTCCTGCCATAAAAATTCACTTGTCCTCAAGAATAATCTAGTTCTCATTTCCCAACGTACTACATTTGCCCACTGATTTATCAAGATTGGTAAATCTCTATATGAGTTTATCCACTTTTTATACATTGACCATATTACAGTTTCAGAGGTAGGTCTAACTATAATTTCTTCATCAAGTTTAGAATCTGGATCAACAACAATACCACTACCGGATTCAGAATTTTTTAATCTTGAATGAGTTACAACAGCGCATTCTTTGGCAAAACCTTCTACATGCTTTGCCTCTTTTGATAAAAAAGATTTTGGTATGAATAAAGGAAAATAAGCATTTACGTGACCTGTTTCCTTAAACCTCTTATCAAATGCTTCTTTTAAACTTTCCCAAATACTATAACCATATGGTTTTATAACCATCGTCCCTTTAACTGGGCCATAATCTGCTAATTCTGCTTTTGTAATTATATCAGTATACCATCTTGAATAATCCTGACTTTTTGGGGTAACGCCTTTTGACATTTCTTTTCCTTTTATTTTAATTTAAACATTTATCAAATTCTATTAATGTCTTATAAATATCTTTTTTTGTTATTCCGTAATGTGTAACTAATCTGAATCTATTTGGACTCGTTTCGAAAAATTTAATTCCTTTTGAATTCATTGATTCGACAAGAGCCTGAGCAGTAATTTCATCCGATTCTAATTTAAAAAATATTATATTAGTTTGAACAAGATTTAATTGCACACTTAAGCCTTTAATCTTATTTAAACCTTCGGCTAAAACTTTTGCATTATTATGATCTTTTTTTATTTGCATTATACAATCATCTAAAGAAATTAAACCAGCCGCTGCTATGATTCCAGCTTGCCTCATACCTCCACCTAATCCTTTGCGGTGTCTTCTTGCTTTGTCAATGAATTTTTTTGAACCACAAACTACCGATCCAATAGGTGCTGCCAATCCTTTTGATAGACAAAACGTAACCGAATCAACATTTTTAACAAAATCTTTAACATCAATATTTAAGGATACAGCTGCATTAAATATTCTAGCTCCATCAATATGTAATTTTAAATTATTTTCTTTGGCTATAACACTTACTGATTTTATATAATTTGGTTCAATTGGACTGCCAAAACACATATTATGTGTATTTTCCAAACTAATAGCTGATGTTTTTGGATAGTGAACATTATCATCTCTAACAGCCTGTTTAATATCATCTAAATTAATTATACCAAAATCGTCATTTAATAATTGTCTTGAATGTATTCCACCAACACTAGATATACCACCACCTTCATAAATGAAAGTATGTGATTTATGTCCTAAAATAATTTCTGTTCCTCTTTCACAATGTGATAAAATAGAAACTAAATTACCCATAGTCCCACTAGGTACTAGTAATGCTGATTCCTTTCCCATTATTTGAGCAGCCTTTTGTTCAATTTCATTTACAGTTGGATCTTCTCCAAAAACATCATCTCCTAATAAAGAATTTGAAATTGCATCACGCATTTTATTTGATGGCTGAGTAACTGTATCACTTCTTAAATCGATAATTTTTGTCATTTTTTATCCCAAAACTATTTTTTAAATTTAACACTCTTTTATAAAGGCAAAGAATCCAAAAATATAATAATAAAATGAATTTTAATTTAATTAACGGAAATATAATCACACTGGACCAATCAAACCCAATAGCAAATTCTGTTACTATTGAAAATGATAAGATTTTAAATATTGACAACATCAATTCAAAATATCAAAATATTGACTTATGTGGAGCAACCGTCATTCCTGGTTTTGTTGATTCTCATTTTCATTTAACAAATCTTGGGAAAAGACTTGATATGCTAAATTTAAAAAAATGTAATTCAAGTCAGGAAATAGCAAAATTGGTTATTGAAAAAAGTAAAACGGTAAATGATAATGATTGGATTCTAGGATTTGGCTGGGATCAAACTAGATGGGATGAAAATGAATTTCCCAAAAAAACGTTATTAAATGACTTGAATATAATGCAACCAGTGATGCTTACACGTATTGATGGACATTCTTGCTGGGTAAATGATAATGCAATAAAGTTATCTGGTTTAGATTCTTCAATTCAAATTGATGGTGGTGATATAGTTAATGGATGTATCTTAATAGATAATGCAATGAATCCAATACAAGAAAGCATACCAAAATCTGATGATAAAATGATTCAAAAATGGATAAAAATGGCTACTAAAATCATTATATCAAGAGGAATAACTAATATTCATGATGCTTGGCAAACATCTGATATGATTAAAAATATCAATTTTCTAATTGAAAAAAATGAATTTCCTATTAGATGTTATGGAATGCTTGCTAGCCATGATCAACAATTAATAAATCATTATTTTAATAGTGGCCATTATAATTCAACATACTACACAATACGATCGGTTAAGGCATTTATTGATGGTGCTCTAGGTAGTAGAGGTGCAGCATTATTTGAACCCTATAATGATGATAACCACAATTGTGGTTTAATACTAATATCTCATGATGAGTTTAACGAATTAGCTAGGAATTGTAAAAAAGCAGGATTTCAATTGTGTACACATGCAATTGGAGATAAAGGTAATTCAATGGTCATAGATACTTATTCAAAAACAATGGAAAATATTTCTGATCATAGATGGAGAATTGAGCACGCACAAATGGTACGCGATGAAGATATTTCTAAATTTTATAAAAATGGAATAATACCTTCAATGCAACCTTCACATTGCACTAGTGATATGAGATGGATGAAAGATAGATTAGGCGAACATAGGATACATAGAATTTCACGATGGAAGTCATTTATCGATAGTGGTTGTAAAATTCCTGGAGGATCTGACTGTCCTATTGAAGAAGGAAATCCTTTATTTGAATATTATGCTGCAATTTCTAGAAAAGATCATAAAGGATATCCACATAATGGTTGGCAACCTCAAGAATGTATAACTAGATTAGATGCATTAAAAATGTTAACAAGTTGGGGTGCCTACGGAGAATTTGCCGAAAATAAAAGAGGTAAAATAAAAATAGGTTTTGATGCAGATTTTACCGTTATGTCTGAAAATATATTAACTTGTGATTTTGATAAAATTCTTAAGACAAAAATATTGATGACAATTATAAATGGCAAAATTTTAAAAAACATTCTATAAAATATGAGATTTAAGTTTTAATTTTGATGGATACTTTATAACCTTGATGCTTTCTAATATTAAAAACTTTTTCATTATCAATAAATAAATACTGACCTTTTATTCCTGTCAATACCCCAGAAATTTCTGGAAATTTATCTAAACTTACACTTTTTACTTTAGTCGGATAAATTTTCACAGGATAATTTATTTTATAAATGACATTCTCTTGAATGTAGTATTGTTTTAATTCTTTAGGTAAATGAGTGCTTAATTCAATTTTTTTATTTTTTAAATCAGTAGAAATATCAATATCATTTTTTAACATTCTTTGCCATGCAGTTCGATCTGAAATAAACTGTTTTAAAAATACTTCAATTAAACCAGCAGTATATCTATTAGGTGTTTTAGAAAATTTTATGGCTTTAACTGCTCCCTGATCAATCCATCTTGTGGGTATCTGGGTTGCTCTGGTAACACCTACTTTTATTCCACTTGTTAAAGATAAATAAACATAATGATTTTTTAAACAATGTTGCTTAGCCCATTCTAAATCTCTAGCAATTCCATTTTGAGCTTGACATAATTCTGGTTTTAGTATGCATTCTGATGTTTCAGGTGAATTTTGAAAACAAGGAAAACAAAAACCTTGTGCAAAAGTTTTTTTTATTTTAATGCCACATTTTATACAATTAATTTCAGAATTAAAATTAATTGTAATTTGTTTATTTATATAATCAGATATATTAAAAAGTTCTTTGTTGATTGGTAATTGATAATGAACAATAGAATCATCATTTGATACCATTTTCATAATTGTTCCGTTTAATTCCATATGATAAAGTTATATAAATAAATAACATATACAAAAAAAAAGATTATATTTGCATTATACGTTTTATAATAAGGTAAATTTTTACTATGAAACAATTAAACAAAGGACTGGTTATAGTAGAGTCACCATCTAAAATAAAGACTCTAAAGAAATTCTTAGGCAAAGAATACGCAATTGGTGCTTCAGTTGGACATATTAGAGATCTACCTAAAAATGATTTAGGTGTTGATATAGATAATAATTTTAAAGCCAATTATATTCCGTCTCCAGATAAAGCGAAAGTCATCAAAGAATTAAAAACACAATTAAAAAATGCTGAAACAATTTACATAGCTACTGATCCCGATAGGGAAGGTGAAGCAATTGGTTGGCATCTTATTGAAACACTAAAACCAAAAGTTCCTGTTAAAAGAATTATTTTTTATGAAATTACTAAATCGGCAATTCTAGAATCTTTTAATAATACTAGAGAGATTAATAGCTCATTAGTAGGTGCTCAAGAAGCTAGAAGAATTTTAGATAGACTATGGGGATTTCTTGTATCAAAAAAATTGTGGTTAAATATTAAAGGCGGTTTATCAGCAGGTAGAGTTCAAAGTCCTGCTGTAAAAATCATAGTTGACCGTGAAAAAGAACGTTCAAAATTTGTGGAAAATGAATACTGGAGTATTTTAGGAAAATTTGAAAGCAATGGTATAAATTTCGAAGCTTCATTAAAACAATTTGATAATAAAACAATAGCTATTGGTAAAGATTTTAATAAAAACGATGGAACTATAAAAAATAATGAATATCTAGTTTTAGATAAAAAAATATCACAAGACCTATGTACTAATTTTAAAAATTCAAATTGGTTAATAAAGGATATAAAAGAAAAACCTTCTACTCAAAATCCATATCCACCTTTTATTACATCCACTCTTCAACAAGAAGGAATAAGAAAATTAAAAATGTCCTCTCAGGCCGTTATGGTTACAGCGCAAAAATTATACGAAGCAGGACTTATTACATACATGAGGACAGATTCAATAAACCTTTCGAATGAGGCAATCAGTGCTTCAAGAAAAGCTATCAATGAATCATTTAATTCAAACTATCTTCCAGAAAAACCTAGAGTTTTTAAAAGTAAAGTTAAAAATGCTCAAGAAGCTCACGAAGCAATTCGACCTGCTGGCTCAACATTCCAACATCCTGATAAATTAAAAAATTCATTAGAATCGTCTGAGTGGAAATTATATAATTTAATTTGGAAAAGAACTCTTGCATCCCAGATGAAATCAGCTAAGATATTAAATACAAGTATTGATATTATCAATGATAATGCTTTGTTAAGAGCAACGGGAAAGGTAATCGAATTTCCTGGTTTTTTAAAAATTTATGTTGAAGATATTGATGATCCAAATAAAGATAAAGATGACAAAGAAAATACTTTGCCAAAATTAAAAATAAATCAAAAAATTAATTGCGTAAATTTTGAATCTAATCAGCATTTCACTAAACCTATTGCTAGATTTACTGAAGCATCATTAGTGAAAGAGCTAGAAAAACTTGGTATAGGTAGACCGTCAACTTACTCTACAATTATGAGTAATATTCAGAAGCGAGGGTATGTAAATAAAGTCAAAGGAGCAATGATACCGACTTTGACAGCATATGCAGTTATACAATTTTTAGAACGGTACTTTACTGATCTAGTTAATTTACAATTCACAGCTGATATGGAAAATATCCTTGATTCAATTTCTAGATCTGAAATAAAATCAACAGATTTTCTTTTAAATTTTTATAATGGATCAAAGAAAAATAAAGGATTAAAAGAATTATTAGATAACGAATTTGATAAAAATAAATCTAAAACAATTATGAGTTTGAAAAATGGTTCAAAAGATGAAGTTTTAGTTAAAATTGGTAGATATGGTACTTACTTACAATATAATGATAAAAATACAAATTTATATGATGATTTTATACCAAGTGATTTAACTTACAAAAAAGCTGTAAACCTTTTTGACAAGAAAAAACAAGAATCAACACATAGTTTTGTCCATCCTGAAACTCAACAGCCAATATTTTTAAAGGAAGGGAGATTTGGACCATATGTACAATGTGATAAAAAAATGAAATCATTACCTCCAGGCATTACATTAGATCAAATAAATGAAAAAGATGCTATAAATCTTATTGATATGCCTATTAAACTAGGTAAACACCCAAATCTTAAGGATGATATACTTAAAGATATAGGAAGGTATGGTCCCTACCTTCGTTGCGGTAAAAAATCTGCATCACTTCCAAAAGATGATGATATTTTAAATCTTTCAATTGAAAGAGCAATCGAAATTATTGATCAATCAAAAAATAAAAATAGCTCATCTGTTATAAAAATTATTGGACAGATGCCTGAAACCAAAAATAATATTGAATTGAAAGATGGAAGATATGGTGCATATGTGACTGATGGAAAAATAAACGCTACAATACCAAAGAACGAAAAGATTGATGACTTGTCTTTAGAAAAGGCAATCAAATTAATACTAGATAAAAAAGCTAAAGGTCCAACTAAACGATTTAAAAGGAAAAAATAATGTCAAACATTCCCAAAAATTTTAAAGAAAAAATAATTTCATTGTGTAAAAGAAGAGGCTTTATTTTTCAAAGCAGTGAAATTTATGGAGGATTAAAAAGTGCATATGACTATGGACCACTTGGTGTAGAGTTAAAACGTAATCTAATGAATGAATGGTGGAAATCAATGGTGCATAAGCGTGAAGATATAATTGGACTTGACGCATCAATAATTATGCATCCAAAAGTATGGGAAGCTTCAGGTCATTTAGCTGGTTTTTCTGATCCTTTGGTTGATTGTTTAGTTAGTAAAGAACGTTTTAGAGCTGATAAAGCACCAAAGCTAAATGTTAAAGATGATATTACAATAACTTGTAACGATAAGGGACAAGCTAAAAACTTCCAAAAAATAATTGAAAATAGATTTGATATACTTTTAAAAAGGGAAGGTAAACAACTTAAAGGTTTAAAATTAATTGACGAGAAAAATTTTGGTTTTTTTGAAAACAATAATACCAGACCAATAAAAACATTTGAATATAAAGGATATGTAAGTCCGACATTTGGCTGTCCATTTTTAAGTGAAGAAAGACAATTTAATCTGATGTTTAGAAGTCAAATAGGTCCAGTGGATGTACTGGGAGAAATTACAAAATACATTCGAAAAAATAAAAACACAAGCTCAGATGAACTTAGAACTGGTATTGATAAACTTGTAAAAAAATCTGCAGTTTATTTAAGACCAGAAACTGCACAAGCTATGTTTGTTCAATTTTTAAATTGTCAACAAACCATGAGCATGAAAATACCATTTGGAATTGCTCAAATGGGAAAAAGCTTCAGAAATGAAATTACTACAGAGCATTTTATTTTTAGATCTTGCGAATTTGAACAAATGGAAATGGAATTTTTTGTCGAACCTGGGACACAAGAAAAATGGCTGGATTATTGGGTTGAAAAAAGAATGTCTTGGTGGCAAAAGTTTGCCAATCACCCAGAAAATTTTAGATATAGAGCGCACGATGAAAGCGAATTGGCACATTATGCAGATGCCTGTTATGATATTGAATATAAATATCCTTGGGGATATGATGAATTGGAAGGCGTAGCAAGTAGAACTGATTACGATTTAAAAAAACACGCAGAACAATCCGGAACAAAGTTAAGTTACTTTGATCAACAAAAGACTGATCCTGATACTGGGAAAAATGGTTGGAGATATACTCCTTATGTTATTGAACCAGCTGCAGGAGCCACTAGAGGTTTATTAGTGTATTTGATGGATGCATATACAGAAGAAACCATAAAAGATGCTAAGGGAAATGAAGCAACTCGCATAGTGATGAAACTACATCCTAAACTAGCTCCTATTAAAGTTGCTATTTTACCGCTAGTAAAAAAAGAGGGCTTACCAGAAATAGCAAGAAAATTAGTTAATGAACTTTTTGAATTAGGTATTAATGCCCGTTATGATGAACAACATTCTATTGGAAAGCGATATAGAAGACACGATGAGGCAGGAACACCATTCTGTATTACAATTGATGGGCAAACAAAAGAAGACAAGTCAGTAACAATTCGTGATAGAGATACTATGAAGCAAGAACGGATTCCATTAGCTAATTTAAAAGAAATAATTCAAAAAAGGCTGTCTGAGGCTTAATCCTGAAGTCATGTTTAACATTGATAATGATATAAAAAAATCATCTATAATAGATAAAAAATTTTATATCAATAATAAAGCTTATCAACAAGTTATCAACAAAATATTTGCTTTTTCCTGGCAATTAATAACAGATCAGGTCACTATAAATAAAACCAATGTAATACCATTTATATTTTTAGAAAAATCAATTAATGAACCTATGATACTTGTGAAAGATGATAGAATAAAATGTTTGTCTAATGTATGTACTCATAGAGCACATATTGTAATGAAAAAAAGTTGTAACAAAAATAAATTAAAATGTAAGTACCACGGAAGAACTTTCAAATTAAATGGGCAATTAAATCATGCTCCCGGATTCAATGATGCATCTAATTTTCCAACAAAAAATGATAATTTAATTCAATATCATATACAAAACTGGCACCAATTTATTTTCGTTTCTATGAATCCAAAAATTAATATATCTAATGCTCTAGATGATATTAGTAATAGATTGCCAAATTATAAATTTTCTAATCTAATTTTCGATAAACATAATTCAAACAGTTATTACATTAATGCGAATTGGGCATTATATTGTGAAAATTACCTTGAGGGATTTCATGTGCCTTTTGTTCATAAAGGATTGACCAAAGATATAAATTATGATTCTTATGAAACTATTATAATTGATAACAGTGTTTTACAAATTGCTCAAGCATCGATTGGTGAAAAAGCAATCAATGGTACAAATAATATCTATGCTTACTATTATTGGATTTTTCCAAATTTAATGATAAATATTTATGAATGGGGTGTTTCTATTAATATAATAGAACCATTAAGTATTAACAGTACAAAAATTAATTTTTTATCCTATCCATTTAAAGGAAAAGCCCAGCCTGTTAATTCTAGTTCTAGTTTAGATAATGTAGAAATGGAAGATCAAGATGTAGTTTTAAACGTTCAAAAGGGAATAGAATCTAATGCCTATAAAGGTGGGAGGTATTCTCCTGAGCACGAAAAGGGTCTACACTATTTTCATTTATTAATTAATAAATATTTAAATGATAATTCCATTTAGTCAATATCACAAAGTTATATGACACTTACCCGAATTTTTAGTTTATATTTATCGCGCAACAAATCTTTAAATAGTATCTAGAACATCACAAGCATGAGATTTTGTTTTAACTTTATCATATACTTGTATTATAGTACCCTTTTCATCTATTAAATAAGAAATTCTTGCTATACCCATATATTCTTTTCCATACATTTTCTTTTTTACCCAAGCACCGTACTTTTGAATCATATTTTTATTTTCATCACTTAATAATTCATATTGAAATTCTTGTTTAATCTTAAAATTTTTATTTTTTTGAACTGAATCAGCTGAAACGCCAACTATGATAATTCCTTGATCTTGGAATTTTTGGTATTCATCACGGAATCCCTGACCTTGTACTGTTCAACCTGGTGTTGAGGCTTTAGGATAAAACCATAAAATTACTTTTTTACCATAAAAATCAGCTAACTTTACATCCTTATCATCAGTATTTTTTAATATAAAATCTGGCGCTTTATCTCCTAATTTTAACAATTAATTTCTCCTTATATTTTAATATATGAATAGTGCGTATATTTGTTAACTTAAGTTATTAAAATTTTTTAAGGATTCAAATGATAAAAATATATTCAACAAATTGGTGTCCTTCTTGTAATTGGGCAAAAAAATTTCTTGATGATAAAAACATTAAATATAAAGAGATCAATATTGAAGAAATTAATATGTCAAGAAAAGATCTACAATCTTTAACAGGAGGAAGTACAGTTCCTCAAATTGTCATCAATGGTAAATCTATAGGCGGATATGATAATCTACTAAAATTAAATAATAATGGTAAACTTATGAAATTGATAAAAGAATGAAATTTATACCCAATCACATAGAAAAATACTGCATTGAACAATCCAAAAAAGATTCAAAATTATTAGATGATCTAACAGATTATACAAAAAAAAATATTGAAGGGTCAGAGATGCTTTGTGGACCTTTAGTAGGAAGTGTTCTACAAGGAATTATTTGCATGATACAAGCAAAAAAGATTCTAGAAATTGGTACATATACTGGTTACAGTGCTCTTAAAATGGCAGAGGTGCTTCCTTCAGATGGAACAATAGATACTTGCGAATTAGGTGACAATCATTGTCAAATAGCAAGAAAATTTTTTAAAAAATCTCCCTTTAACGAATCCATAAAAATTCATAGGGGAAAAGCGTTAGAATCTATTAATAAATTCTCTGATAATTATTTTGATATGGTTTTCATAGATGCAGACAAAATTAATTATAAGAATTATTATAAAAAATCATTGAATTTAGTAAAAAAGGGAGGAGTCATTGTTTTAGACAATATGTTATGGAGTGGCAATGTTATTCAACCTAATGATGAACAATCGAAATCGTTAAGAAATACAGCTGATTTTATTAATAACGATATTAAATGTTTCAATTTTTTAATGCCCGTTAGAGATGGTTTAATGGTTTGTATAAAAAAATGAATTCATTTAAAGATAAAAAAATTCTGTTATGTGTAACCGGCTCTATTGCTGCTTTTAAAGCATGTGAACTTATAAGAATTCTTAAAAAAGAAGGCGCTTATATTCAAGTTATGATGTCATCCTCAGCTGAAAAATTTATTGGTTCATCAACATTTGCAGCTTTATCTGGTGAAAAAGTTTTAACTAATCTCTTTCCTAATTCACCAAAAGGTGGTCTTGAACATATTGAAATGGCTTTTGAAATTGATTTAATCGTAGTAGTGCCTGCAACAGCAAATATTATTTGCAAGGTTGCTTCTGGTATAGCTGATGATATTATATCCACAACATTATCAGTTTGTGAACAGCCTTTATTATTTGCACCAGCAATGAACAATAGAATGTGGTCTAATCAAGCTACACAAAACGCAATAGATAAATTAAAAAAAATGGGTAAAATTGTTATGGAGCCAGAAAATGGCCAACTTGCTAGCTTACATACAGGAAAAGGAAGATTACCTGCAATCAAATCGATCGTTTGTGAAATTAGAAAATTATTTAATTACCCTCTCCCCTTAAAAAATAAAAATATTTTAGTTACAGCTGGGCCAACAAGAGAGAGTATTGATCCTGTCCGTTTTATATCAAATAGATCAAGTGGTAAAATGGGTTATTCTATTGCTCAAGAATCATATAAAATGGGGGGTAATGTAATATTGATTTCTGGTCCTACATCATTAAGCGTACCTCCTGGGATTAATTGCATTGATGTAGAAAGTGCTAATGAAATGTATAATCAAGTTTTAAAATATTGCGATAATGCAGATTATATTTTTATGACTGCTGCAGTTTCTGATTATAAAATTAATAAGTATAGTGAATTTAAAATAAAAAAAAATAAAAATAATATTTCTATTACTTTGAAAAAAAATCGTGACATTTTAAAGTCACTCAATGGTAGAACCAAAGCTCAAATTATAGCATTTGCACTTGAAACTAATAATGGGAAAAACAACGCTCTTATTAAATTAAAAAATAAAAATGCTGATTTTGTTGTATTAAATTATGCGAATGAGGAAGGTGCAGGTTTTGAATCTGATACCAATAGAGTAACAATTTTTTCTAAAAATAAGACGTTTATCAATTTGAACAAAGATAGAAAAGATAGAATTTCAAATAAATTAATTAAATTTGTATTAAAAAATAAATAAAACTAATCTATTTTATTTTTACTTCCTACATAAGGTAAATAATCTAAAAAGCTCAAACTGTAATAGCTATTCAATCCTGATATTCCAACTATATCAGATTCATCTAAGTCAATTTTTCCAGCTGAATCAAGATATGAATCTATGATTGAAATTAATTCTATCGAACCAATAATAAGTTTACAGCCATTCGGTAAATTCACCAAATTTTCAATTCTCATACCTATTTTTAAAGGACTTTTTTTTACGAAAGGTGCGTGAAAATCTTCAATATATTCTTTATCTATATTGAAAACATCAAATTCTGATTCTAAAATTTTTGATGATGTTAGATGTGCTTTTTTATAAAATGACTCTGTAATACTGTTAATAGTAAAATATTGAGTTTCTTGTATATTTAAAAAAGTATGGCTCTTTTTCTTGTGTTGGGGTCTAATTACAAAACCTAATAAAGCTGGATTTGATCCCAGGTGCACAACAGAAGAGAATATTGCAAGATTTTCTTTGCCATTTTTTGATTTTGAACCTATTAAGTTTGCAGGTTTTATACCAGTTACAGAGTTAATAAAATTTAATCTCCATATTCTATCTGCATTTTTAATATAATCTTTTTTAAAAATCATAAGTTTAAATATTCAGATATTCTGATTATGACAGGTCTATGATCAGATATATATGTTTCATAGAAGTTCCAACCAATGTAATTATCAATTTTAAATGTAAAAATCATATCATTATTATAGGAATTAAATAATTCATTTGTAATTAATATATGATCTAAGTGACTTGGCCAGGTTGGGAAAGACCAATTTGAAGTACTACCATTTGCAATATCTGTATCTGCAAAATAATAATTATTATAATCATTTATAAATTCTATGAAAACATTATTATCTATATCATCATTTATGTTATCATTAAAATCGCCTAATATGATTACAGATTGATCATTAAATTCGCCATCAATAAATTTCTTAAGATATTTTGATGATTGAAATCTTCTATATTCTTCATCGTAACTTATTTCGTTTTCTAATTGACCATCTCCACAACATTTATAATGTACGTTTATAATAATATAATCTTTATTTTGAAAATTAATTTTTAAAATAAATGGAGCTCTGTAAGAAAATATATATTCAAAATCAGATGAACTCAAATCAGGAAAATATGAACTAGTTAAATTATAGGGATTTTGGATTAATGTTAAGTTATCTTGATTAATTAAATAAGCTAATTCTCCATAAGATGTATTTTCAGATCTAAAACCTAGCCAATTTCCGTTTAAATTAGATACAAGGTTATTAAATTCATTTTGATCTGTAATTTCTTGCAATGCTATAAGATCGATATTTAAAGTATTTATTATACTTTCTAAATAAAAACTAGTTTTATTTGTTTTAGGAAAATTTTCTATATTCCAAGTCATAATATCTAAAGTTTGATCAGATCCTAAATTAGGCAAATCAAAATTTATGTTCTCTTCATTAGTAAAACTATTAGATTCATATGGCTGTTCAATTGCACAGCCCAAAAAAATTATTTTAAAAAGTATTAATAATCTTATAATCATTGATTATAATTTAAAAATGAATTAAATAAATGTTACTATTATGTTTCATCAAATTTAAATTATGAGTATGTTAGAATCTATATTAATTACTGGTGCAAATGGAGAGATTGGCCAAGGTTTAATTAAAAAAATATCCAAATTTAAAAATATCATCAGTTTGGATATAAATGACATTGATAGTCAAATTAAACCTTTTGTAAAAGATTGTATAAAAGGAAGTATTTTAGATAAAAATATTATTTCCCTTATAAATGATAAATATAAAATAACTCAAATTTATCATTTAGCTGCTTTATTAAGTAGTAAAGCAGAACATTCACCGCAATTAGCACAAGATGTTAATGTTAATGGTACATTAAAATTATTAAACTTAGCAATAGATCAAGCAAAAAAAAATAATCATACAGTAAAATTTTTTTTTCCAAGTTCAATCGCAGTATATGGATTAAATGGATTAAAAAATAAAATTTTAGCAGGAAAAATCGATGAAAATCAATTTTGTTTTCCTGAAACTATGTATGGATGTAACAAGTTATACTGTGAACATCTAGGTAGATACTATTCAATTTATTATAATAGATTATCAAAAAATTATAAACCAGGATTGATAGATTTTAGGGCGATCCGATTCCCAGGATTAATAAGTGCCTACACATTACCGACTGGAGGGACAACTGATTACGCTCCAGAAATGTTACATGCAGCTGCTTCTAATAAATTATATACTTGTTTTGTGGAACAGAATACAACCCTTCCATTTATGATAATGGATGATGCTATTGAATCAATAATAAAATTAATGTCAACAAAAAAAGATAAACTATCCCAAATGATTTATAATGTTGGATCATATAGTGTATCAGCAATTGATTTTAGAAATATAATAATGAAATATTATAAAAATGCTAAAATTGAATTTAGTGTAGATTTAAAAAGACAATCTATGGTTGATAGTTGGCCTGAAGACGTAAATTTTAATGCGGCAATGTCTGACTGGAACTTTTCTCCAAAATACAATTTTGAAAATTCCTTTAAGGACCATTTAATACCAAAAATTAGGAGTCAATATGAGTGATTTAATATACCATTTAAATAATGAATTAAACGGCATTAAGAAAGATGGTTTGTATAAAGACGAAAGGGTAATTAATTCTCCTCAAAATACAGAGATTGTCGTAAGAAATAAAAATGTTCTTAATTTCTGTGCTAATAACTATTTAGGACTTTCTAACAATAAAGATTTAATCAAAGCTGCTCAAAATGGTTTAGATAGATGGGGTCTTGGTTTAAGTTCTGTTAGATTCATTTGTGGTACACAAACAATACATAAAGAACTTGAAGAAAAAATATCTAAATTTCTTCAAAAAGAAGATACAATTTTATATACGTCTTGTTTCGATGCGAATGGTGGTTTATTTGAAACAATTCTAGGACCTGAAGATGCAATAATATCAGATCAACTTAATCATGCATCTATTATTGATGGAATTAGGCTTTCAAAAGCTGAAAGATATCGTTATAAAAATAATGACATGAATGAATTAGAAGATTGCTTAAAAAAAACTCAATCAAATAAAATCAGATTAATAGCAACAGATGGAATTTTTTCAATGGATGGATATGTTGCTAAACTTGATGAAATATGTTACCTAGCTAAAAAATACAATGCTCTCACAATGGTTGATGATTGTCATGCAACAGGTTTTTTTGGAAAAACTGGTAGAGGATCTATAGAACATTGTAATGTTATTGAGAAAGTAGATATAGTAACATCAACTTTGGGGAAAGCCATGGGAGGAGGATCAGGTGGTTTTACCTCAAGTAAAAAAGAAATTATTGATATTTTAAGACAACGCTCAAGGCCTTATTTGTTTAGTAATACACTTATACCAGCTATTGTAACAGCATCCATTAAATGTATTGATTTAATTTCTAACAATACATCTCTAAGAGATAAATTAGAAAAAAACACACTCTATTTCAGAAATAAAATGGAAGAAGCAAATTTTAATATAAAATCTGGGGTTCATCCAATTGTTCCTGTTATGTTTGGTGATGCTAAAATAGCAAAAAAAATAGCTGATGATTTATTAGACGAGGGTATATATGTTATTGCATTCTCATATCCAGTTGTACCAAAAGGAGAAGCTAGAATTCGTGTTCAAATTAGTGCGGCTCATTCCCAACAGCAATTAAATAAAGCAATAAACGCTTTTATTAAAATTGGAGAGAAATATAATGTTATATAAAATGTTTTAGATTGACAACAGATTCAAATAGCAATACTGTTTCTCCAGATATCCATACATTTTTCCAGTCTTTATCATATGAAATTTTTAAATTTCCACCTTTTGATGTACAATCTACTTCATAATTGAAATTAAAATCTTTGCTTGCATAGAACAATGCAGCAAGCGAACCAGAACCGCAAGATAGCATCAATCTTTCAACTCCTTTTTCATATGTAATAACTTCTAATGTACTATTATTTATTTTTTTAAAAAAATTTACATTTACACCCTTTGGTTGGAATATTTTTGAATTTCTTATTTTTTTTCCAATTTCCTCTAAATTTTTCATTTTATAAATTTTATTAATTCGAGTACAAAAATGCATAGCACCAGAATCAACGACATAACCTTCATGACCTTTTATAATTATCTTATCTGATATAAACTTTGGAGTCTTCATTTTAATAGATACCTGTTTATCTTTAATTATTGCTTCATGAATTCCATCTCCAGAAACGAATGATGATTTTTCATTAATATATTTTTTTTCATAGAGCAGTTTAACTGCACATCTAGCTCCATTAGCACAAAACGTTTCCCAAGTTCCATCTGAATTATAATAATCCATTTTAAAGTCAAAATCATCGCAGTCTGATATTATAATTATACAATCTGCTCCAACACCAGTTCTACGATTACATATGTTTTTAATGAAAGTACTATTTTTTATGTCATCAGCACATTTATTTTCTAAAAATAATATTACATCATTACCATTTCCATGTGCTTTTATAAAAGGAATGTTTAAATTTTTAATTTATTTCTCCTGACAATTTTTTTAATTGTGTAGTTGTAATATCAATTAAATCATCAATTGATTTACTTTGATAAAGCTTATTGGAAATTTTTTCACCAATTCTTATTATTACTGTTGTTGGTTTTATTAAAAATCTATTTTTTGGTTTAAAGTTGAATGCTCCATCAAAACCAACAGGCAATATTGGTGTATTCGTATTTTTAGCCATATAGAATCCCCCTTTTTTCAGTACGTTCATTTTACCTGTTAATGTTCTTGTACCTTCAGGATGAATTCCTATATGTATACCTTTTTTTAATACTTTTTCTGCATTTTGCATTCTTTTAATAGAATCCATTCTATTTTTTCTGTTTATCACTACTGCATTTAATCTTTTTAAAATCCAGCCATAGACAGGATATTTGAGATTAGTATCTGCAACAATACCCGTGAATTTACCTTGCATAAAGGTTCCCCAAAGAAAAGGATCAATCATACTAGAATGGTTTGCCATGACTATAAATGGTCCATCTTTTGGAAATTCACCTTCAATTTTAACTTTTATACCTAAACAAAAAACAAATATTTTTGCAAAAAATTTTAATATTGGATAAGTAAATTTTGGGAAAATTAATGTCAACACAAATACTCCAAAACCACCCACAAACATTAAAAAGGATCCTAGTATAGTTATCAGAACTGTGTATAAAAAATATATGTAATTCATTTAGTTTGTTTTTAAAAACTTAAAAATTTTATGATTTGCTTTAGGAAAAGGATACTTTGATAAATCATTTAATTTAATTTTTCTAACTTCAGAACATTCTATTGCTTTTATTTTGCCGCTAATATATGTACATTCAAAAGCATTTAATGTAATAGAAAAGTGACTGTATTCATGTTTAATTTTTCCTAAAAATTTATTTATTTTTATATTAATATTTATTTCTTCTTTAACCTCACGTTTTAAACATTGTTCTGGTGTTTCTTTTTTTTCGATCTTACCTCCTGGAAATTCCCACAATCCTCCAAGCATACCAGATGATTTTCTTTTTGATATAATTATATAATTATCGTCCCATATGACTCCTGCTGATACATTATAATGTGGTTTATTCTTTTTCTCTTTTTTTATTGGATAAATCATAAAATCATTTAATTTATATCCATTACAGTCTTTGTTTATTGGACATTCAAGACAATTGGGAATTTGTGGTTTACATATAGTTGCGCCCAATTCCATTATTGCTTCATTAAACTTGCCAGGTTCCTTTTGACATATTTTTGTATTTAGATACTCACGTATTTGTACCATGCAACTATCTGGATTTTTTTTCAATCTTAAGATCCTACTTGTTACTCTTTTGACATTACCGTCAATAACTGGATAAACTTGATTATGGATTATAGAAAAAACAGCCGAAGCTGTATAATTTCCAACCCCCGGAAATTTTAAGAACTCTAAAAAAGTGATTTTATTTATGTTGATTTTATTTTTTTCTAATAGTTCACAAGATTTTTTAAAATTCCTCGCTCTAGAATAATATCCCAAACCTTCCCAAGCCTTTAAAATATCATCTTCTGTTGCATATGCAACACTTTTGTAATCAGGAAATTTTTTTATCCAATTATTAAAATATGGTATTACTGTTTTAACTTGTGTTTGTTGCAACATTACCTCTGAAAGCCAAGTTTTATAAAAATTTCTATTTTCTCTCCATGGTAATTTTCTTTTATTAATTGTAAACCAATCTAATAGTTTTATTGATAATAAATTATTCGTCATTATAAAAACGATCAAATGCCCAATTAAGTTTTTCTAATGAATTTTTTATTTTTAAAATATCATCTGAACTTAAATAATTTTTGATTTTAATTAATTCTTTTGAAAAGGACTTTTCTAATTCTTTAACAGTTTGAATACCTAAGGTTGATAATTTTAGTATTTTTTTTCTTTGATCTAATTCTGATTTTTTGATTTTAACAAAATCAAGTACAATTAATTTATCAATATTTCTTGTCAAAGTGCTATTATCAATTCCAAGTTTTTTTGCAAAACCAGTTAATATTACACCGTCATAAGGTATGTTAGTTAGAAACTTGGCTTGTTCAAAAGTTATATTGTTTTTGAAAGCCAATTTTCTCAAAGTAATAGTGTAATAAAGATTTAAATCATTTAGATTTTCTAACATCAACATAGTTGTATTTTACAATAAAAAAGCATTTCATACAATATCCTTCAACTCATTAAAATCTTCTATCACTCTAAAGACACTAGGCATATCTTCTTTATCTATGGAGCCAGTTATTGATATCACATTTGCTCCTGAGGCTTTTGCTGAATTTATACCATTAATAGAGTCTTCAATTATCAAAGTTTCTTTTGGATCTAAATTTAACCGATACATCATTTTTAAATATGGTTCAGGATGAGGCTTACTATTTTTGCAATCATCATTTGTGATAACATTCTCAAATAATTTTCTAATTCCTAATATATTATCTACATAATCAAAGCTATGTTTAGGGCTGGCTGTAACTAGACCTAATTTATATTTATTTTTTACATAATCATAAAAATCCTCAAAAGTATTTTTAAACCTTAATGATGATTTGAATTCTTTTTTTATATACTTCCTTCCTTTTTCTATAAATTTTTCTCTTTTTTCTTTAATATTATATCTTTTCATTGAAATTGTATAAAAATTTTGTTCACTGCATCCTCTAAAAATTTTCCAATCTTCATCTGGTATATTAATACCATATTCTTTAAATAATTTAATTTCAGCTTTTTGATATAGACTTTCAGAATCTATAACAGTGCCATCCAAATCAAATAATATACCTTTTACATTTAACATATCATTAATCTAAAGTATAAAGAAGTTCACAATGATTCAAAAATAAAAATTTAACTACTTCCTGTTTTTCTTGATTTATATTATGTCCAGTTATTTCATTATGGTCTAAATATACTTTTCCAATAAATTGCCAAATTCCTTTTTCAGGTTCTCCGTTGAAATTTTTGTTTTTTGCATTTTCTGGTCCAATCATCGATATTGTATTTACTAATCCATCGTTTTCTTTCCATTCTTTTGAAAAGTTTTCATTATTATAAATTAAATTGGATTGAATGGAATATCTTAACTTTGGCTGGTTATTATTTGTTGTAGCAAATGAAAAATAGAAAGTTTTAGAATTAGTTTGATATAAATTATTAAATTGCTTTGAACCTTGGACTGACAAATCCCAATATGAAAAATTTTTTGTATCTTTAATAGGTGATTCTTTTATTCTACGAATGTAATTAATTAAACTTTCATTTTCAAATCGGCTTAATGACCATTGATCGAGATCAAAATCAAAATACATTTTTGGAGAAATAATATCTAGCCATATTATTGTTGATTGGATATTGGGAAAAAAATTATTTATAATTGGGGCAATTGTCGTTCCATTATGAGGAGTAGAGATTGTAGTAACACTTTTAATCCAATTACTTTGTTTTTCTTTTAACAAATAAGATTCTTCAAGAGAAAATTTATTACACAATATATATTCAAGCATTCTAGAAGTTTGACCCCCTTGGCTATGTCCAATTATATGAATAGGATTTTGTTCATCCCATTCAGGATATAAACCCTTGAAGTTTTTTTTATCAGGTTTTTGTATTAAATTGTATTTTTCAGAATGATTTTTACCATAATCAACTTGACCCCCTTTAATTTGATAAAAAGCTTCTATAGCTCTATCCCAGTTTGATGAAACGGGGCCTACTGATAAGGTATAGACTTCATATCCATTTTCTATTAAATATTTTTCTAAATCAAATTTTCCTCCCCAATAAAAATAGTCATTCAATTCATTTCTTCCCCAACCCATAAACCCATGTAACAAAAAAATCGGATGCTTATTATCAGAAAATATTAGACCAAAAAATAATACAAAAATATAATTTGGTTTTAGATTATTTAAGATTTTGTATAGCTTCAATACGTTTCAATATAGGAGGATGGCTGTAATTTAAAAAGACGTAAAATGGATGAGGATTCAAATTACTCAAATTGGATACAGATAGGTTTTTAAGTGCTAAAATAAGATTTTTTTTATCATCTATAGTTTCAACGGAATATTTGTCTGCATCAAATTCATTTTTTCTTGAATAAGCATTTAATACTATACTTAAAAACACATTTATGGGAGAATATAAAATAGAAAAAAATACAATTCCTGCATAATTTGAAATATAATCCATTTTAAAGGCATCAAAAAGCAATTGGTTTTTTATAAAAAATTCAAGTAAGTAAAACATAATTCCAATTGAAAAAATAGAAATCACAGTATTGGTTACAATATGTTTTTTTTTATAATGACCTACCTCGTGCGCAATGATAGCAATTATTTCATCATCTGTGTGATTTTTTAGTAAAGTATCAAACAAAACAATCCTTTTATTAGAACCAAATCCAGTAAAATATGCATTTGAATGTGAAGATCGCTTAGAACCGTCAACAATATAAATTTCAGATAAAGGAAATTTAACTTTTTGTGAATAATATTGTATTTTTTCTTTTAATGTTCCATCTTCTAGTTTTTGAAATTTATTGAAAATTGGAGCAATTATATTTATATAAATGATCGGCATAAGAACAATTATTATTGATAAAAAAAACCAACAAAAAAGCCAAGCATATTGTCCTATATATTCATATGTTGATAATAATAAAAAGATTATTATTGATCCAATGATCATTGATAGAAATATTTGCTTTACAGTGTCTGAAACAAACAGAGTTTTAGTAGATTTATTAAAACCATATTTTTGTTCAATATAAAATGTAGAATAATATGATTTGGGCAAAGACAAAATTGTATTAAATAAAATGATGATAACAAAATATAGTACGCCAAGGAAAACATCATTATTTATATTAAAATTTCTTAAAAATAAATCTAAATAATTAAAACCTCCAAATGAAATTACTGATATCATTATCAATAAATTTAAAGTTGATGTATAAATCGTAAATTTTATGTTTTCTCTAGTATATTCTTGCGATAAAGTATATTTTTTTTGACTGTAGAAATTATTAAATTCCAAAGGTAAGTTAGTTTTTAGAGACCTTAAATTGTAATATTTTGAAATAATTTCTAAAATATATTCAAAAATCAAAAAAATTAAAATTATTGATAAAAAATAATTCATAAAAGATTGTATAGTACAATTAATTTAGAATTAACATTTCTTTGGTCGATTTATTTAAAGGTAAGCAATCTTTTTCTCTTATTAAACAGTCATCTTCAATCCTTACACCACCCCAAGAAGGTATATAAATTCCTGGTTCTATCGTTACAACATAATTTTTTAATAAGGGCTTTTTATTATGAATGCTTAATCTTGGATACGTATGAACTTCTAAACCTATCCCGTGTCCTGTAGAATGACAAAATTCTTTTCCATAACCTGCATTAGTAATAATATCACGACAAGCCATATCAACTTGTTCACCAGTCACTCCTTCTTTTGCAACTCTTATACCATTTAGTTGTGATTTTAAGACTATATCATAAATTTCATGATGTTTTGATGTCGCTTCACCTATAACAACTGTTCTAGTCATGTCCGCATGATATCCTTGATACAAGGCACCAAAATCCATGACAACAAAATCCCCTTTTTCAAATTTTTTGTCTGAAGGCCTAGCGTGAGGGAGAGCTCCTAAAAAACCACTAGCAATAATTGGATCGTAGCTATCTCCTTCTGCTCCATTCATTTTAAAAAGATAAGATATTTTAGCTGCTATTTCTTTTTCAACGGCACCTTCTTTTAAGTCTGGGATTATTTGATTAAAAACTTCATCAGTAATTTCTATAGCAGATTTTAATGATTCAATTTCACTACTATCTTTAATAGCAGCGATATGCTCTACAATTTGAGATGTCTCTTTCAAGTTAACATTATTCAAAATACTCTTTAATCTTTGATATGAATGATATGAAGTATGTTCAGCTTCAAAACCAATATTAATACCATTAGATAAAATATTATTTTTTTTTATAGTCTGCTCATATCCATTTTCAATCATATGAATTTGGCAATTTTTAATTTGATCTTTTGATTGTTGATCATATCTAGTATCTGAAAAAAAATGTTGACTTTTTTCTAGTATTAATACGGAGGCTGCAGACCCCGTAAAACCCGTTAAATATCTTACATTTGTTAAATTTGTAATATATAAGCCATCTAAATTTTGTTCAGCTATTTTATTTTTTACTAAATTTACTCTTTTTTCATATATGTTCATTTATTGCATCTTTCCAATTTGCTCTATCAAAATATCAATTTCTTGTTGTATTTTTTTATTTTTTGTGTCTTTAAGTTTTAAAATATTTAAGACTTTTAAAGCTTCTTCGTAATATCCTTGAGATTTATAAATATTAAATAAAGTCATAGAGGCTAGAGCATCATCCACTTTAATATTTTCTTTTTTTATAACTTTTTTTTCTATTTTTTCTTGAATTTGATTTATTGACTTTTCTGTTTTTTTCTTTTTTTCTTTGTTTTTTTTATGTACAATTTTCTTGTGAGTTTTACTTTTAAATTCTTTTTTATAATTTTCTTCTAGCCATTTTTTAGATTCTGTGTTATTTAGATCTAATTTAACGATTTTATCCACATTTTTTTTGATAATGCTTTTATCTCTATTTAACTCAATTTGTACAGATAGTAATAAATTCATAGAATTTAAATTAAGATTATCAAAAGAAATTGATTTTAAAAGTAATTCTTCAGCTTTTTTTAATTCTTCTTTAATTAATGATATTTTAGCTAATATGTAATATCCAACAGAGGACTCCGGATTAGATTTTATACCAATTTGACAAACTTTTTGTGCTCTTACATAATCTCCTTTTTCATAATAAAGATCTGCAAGAATAGGAAACAAAGGACTTTTTAAATTATTAGAAAAAAAGTTTTCCATATCTTTTATGTCATTTATTTTTATATCATTGGTCATAATTATTTTTAACCCAATTTGTTATATAATCTATTGTTTCTTGAATCGGAGTACCTGGACCGAATAATTTACCAATACCTATGCTATTTAGTTTTTCCATATCTGTTTTTGAAATTATTCCTCCACCAGTTAATAGGATATTTTGCATCTTATTTTTCTTGATTAAATCTAAAACTTTGGGAAACACGGTCATATGCGTATTATTTAAAGTAGACAACGCAATCACATTAGCGTCTTCTTGTAATGCTGCAGTAACAATCATTTCAGGTGTTTGTCTTAAGCCTAAATATATGACTTCCATCCCTGCATCTCTAAATGCGCGTGCTAGTACCTTGATACCTCTGTCATGGCCATCAAGGCCTGGCTTTGCCATAATTACTCTAATTTTCATAATTTTTCTTTACTATTAATTATTATTGTTACTGGTCCATTATTATTAATTTTTACTTCCATGCTTTCTCCAAATTTACCTGTTTTTACATCTAATTGTAAATCTTCAATTTTTTTTATAAAATCTAAATATAACTTTTCTGCTTTTTGGGGAGACGCAGCATTAAAATAACTAGGTCTTTTCCCTTTACTAATATCAGCACATAATGTAAATTGACTAACTACTAAGATCTGTCCTTTGATATCTTGAACAGATAAATTCATTTTATTTTTTTGATCAGAAAAAATACGTAAACCTAAAGTCTTTTTTAAAATGTAGTCTAGGTCCTCATTTCCATCACTTTTTTCTATTCCTAAAAAAACAAGAAGTCCTTTTTTAATCTTTGAGTAGCTTATATCTTTTATTTTAACTTCAGCATGATTTACTCTTTGAATTAAACATATCATATATTAATTAATCCAAACATTTTTGTTTCCAAGAATATTTCTTAAATCTTTAATAAAATTCTTTTTGTTTGAAACAAAGTAATTTCTAGAAACTATTTTCTGTGATTGATTGTCACCATATTTAAAATGAAGAATTAACTTATATTTGCCTTTATTCTTCTTAACAATATCTAAAATATCATTTAATGATTGTTTAGCATGGCTATCTTGAAAAACAATATTAATATTTTTAGTTAAAATATTTCTTGCAGTTTCTAGTGGGTAGATTGAGTTGGTTATTAATTTAATAACATCATCGCTCGTATTTTTTTTTGATGGAGTACCAGAAACAAAAATTAAACTATCTTTTTCAATTAAATTTGAAAACTTATCATATTCCTTTGCAAAAACAAAGACCTCGATTTTTAAAAATTTATTAACTAATTCTATGATAGCCCATGGCTTATTTCTTTTGTCATACAAAACTTTTTTTGAAACAACAATACCTCCAGTTCTTATTGTTTCTTTATTTTGATTCTTATTATTTATAATTGATAATTCTTTAATATCATCATTGTAATCTGCAACAGGATCTCCAGATAAATAAAAACCTAAAATTTCTTTTTCTTTAGCTAATAAATCATTTTTTTTCCATTCTTCAATTTTTGGAATATCTGGTTCAATTATTACGCCATCTTCATTATCCGAAAATAAACTTGCCTGGTTTTGATTTTGATTATTTTTAAAGTTTTGAGAAAATTTTAATGCATCCTCAATGACTCCGAACATTTGAGCCCTATTTTCATGCAATGAATCACATGCTCCAGATATAATTAAACTTTCTAATATTTTTTTATTAATTATACCGTTAGATAATGATTTACACATTGAAAAAAATGATTGAAATCCGTTATCAATTTTTCTTTGTTTATAAATTAAGTCGGATGCTTTATATCCAATATTTTTGATAGCTGCTAATCCGTAAATGATTTGAGATTTTTTATTTACACTAAAATCTGGTTTGGATTGATTAACATTTGGAGGAATAATATCAATTTTTAAATTTTTTGCTTCCTCAATCAATGAAACTATTCTTTTTGTATCATTCATTTCAGTTGTCATTGTAGCAGCTAAAAATTCTGCGGGATAGTGAGCTTTTAGCCATGCAGTTCTATAGGCTACAAGCGCATATGCTGTAGAATGACTTTTGTTAAATCCATATTGTGCAAATTTTTCTACAAGATCAAAAATCTCAATGGAATGTTTTTTATCAAATCCTTTTTTTATTGCACCATCAACAAAATCAACCTTAATAGCTGCCATTTCATCAATTTTTTTCTTTCCCATTGCTTTTCTCATAATATCTGCTTTTGCTAGTGTAAATCCTGCAACTTCTGAAGCAATTTGCATTACTTGCTCTTGATATACTATGATTCCATATGTTTCTTTTAAAATCGGTTTTAAAGAATCACTCAAATATGAAATTTTTTTAATTCCTTTTTTTCTATTTATGAATTCAGGAATATTTTCCATAGGGCCAGGCCTATACAATGCATTCATGGCAATTAAATCCTCTAAGCATGATGGTTGTAAATTTTTAAGATGTTCTCGCATTCCACCAGATTCAAATTGAAAAATTCCAACTGTTTGTCCTTTAGAAAATAATTGATAAGTTTTTTCGTCATTTAATTGAAGATTTTCTATGTCTATTTTTATATTATGATTTTTTAAAATCATTTTTATTGCTTTATCAATGACTGTTAAAGTTCTCAAACCTAAAAAATCCATTTTTAACAAACCAAGATCTTCCAAACCATTCATATCTACCTGACTAGTTACATCTCCTGTAGATGCTGATTTATATAACGGTATATAATTTGTCAAATCTCCTGGTGCTATTACAACCCCAGCAGCATGTACAGATGCATGTCGATTTAAACCTTCTAAAATTCTTGAGTACTCTATCAAATTTTCGTGTGTTTGATCTATGTTTTTTATTTCTGAAAATTCTTTATTTTTTTTAAATGCTTTATCTAAAGTTATTTTTAAATCATCTGGGATTAACTTTGCAATTCTATCAACTTGATCATAAGGCATATCAAGCACTCTACCAACATCTCTTAAAACTGATTTAGCTTTCATTCTACCAAAGGTTATAATTTGTGAAACAGATTCATCTCCATATCTTGTTTTAATATAATCAATCACACTTTGTCTACCTTCAATACAAAAATCTATATCTATATCAGGCATTGATATTCGATCAGGATTTAAAAATCTTTCAAATAGTAAATTATACCTTAACGGATCTATATCAGTTATTCCTGTAACATATGACACAATAGATCCAACAGCTGAACCCCTTCCAGGACCTACTGGAATATCATTATCTTTTGCATAATCTATAAAATCCATAACAATCAAAAAATAACCCGCAAATCCCATCTTCTTTATAACATTTAATTCAAAATTCAATCTATTCATTGCTTTGGAATCAAGATTATCATATTTTAGCTTAATATTTTTTTCGCATATGATTCTTAGATACTTATCTGGATCATCTGTATTGTATTCTTTTGGAATTGGGAATCTTGGCAAATGTAATTTTCCCATAGGAATTTTGAAATCACACATATCTGCTATTTTACGTGTGTTTTCTATTGCACCAGGAAATGAACTAAATTTTTGATGCATTTCATCTTGAGATTTTATATAAAATTGTTCAGGCTCATAACTTAATCTATTAGTATCATCACGTTTTTTTTGAGTACCCAAACAAAATAATATATCATGAGCTTCCCAATGCTCGCATCTTGCATAATGACAATCATTAGTTGCTACCATTGGCAAATTCAATTCAGATGATAACTTTTTTATAATTGGATGAGTAGCTTTTTCTTCACTTATATTATGATCTTGAACTTCTAAAAAAAACCTATCGGGAAAAATTTCTGAATATTCTATTGCTGCTTTTCTAGCATTTTCATATTCACCCAAATAAGCATACTCGTTAATTTCACCTTTTAAACAGCCTGAGGTTGCAATCAAGCCTTGATTATATTTTTTTAATAATTCTTTATCAACTCTTGGTTTATAATAAAATCCATTTAAATAACCAATTGAAACCAACTTCATTAAATTTCTGTAACCTAATTCATTTTGAACCAATAAAACTAAGTGGTGATATCCTAAACCTTTACCTGGAATTCTCTCCTTTTTTTTATGAGACTCCATAGCAACATATAATTCACATCCAATAATGGGCTTAATACCTTTTTTGATTGCGTGTTTATAGAAAGGAATCATTGAAAACAAATTCCCATGTTCAGTGATTGCTATTGTATCCATTTTTAACTCTTCAACTCTGTCGCAAAGCATTTCTACAGATTGAGCTGCATCAAGGAGAGAGTAATCAGTATGATTGTGTAAATGTACAAACTCAGATGACATTATAAATTATTCCTTATTATAATTAATGTTATCAAACCCATAATTATAGTTATTTTTTGTATTTTTTGCACGTATCTAAAATTAGATTTAATCTGATTCGTAAATAAGTAATATATGCAATAACTATTAGGTAAAATTACACCTAAATTTATTGCTAATAAATATTTGTAATTACTAAAATGACTAAAGTATAAAGCAATTAACAATATATTAAAACTTAGCATTAAAAAAATTGACACTTTAATACTAAACTTTCTTCCCATTAAAACTGGCATAGTTCTAATTTGAGAAATCGTATCTCCTTTTATATCTTCAATATCTTTAATAATTTCTCTTATTAACATTAAAAATAATGATAAAAAAAAAGGCAAGATTGATATTTTTATATTTTCAAAAATAGAGACTTCTGCATAAACAAAAACCAACGCCACTAATAGACTTACAATGAAGTTTCCCAAAAAGGGTATACCCTTTAAAATCGGAGTATATAAAAAAATCAATGGAAGTACTATTAGCAATGATATAATTTGAGAATTTATATTCAACTGTAAAGAAGCTAAAACTCCAATAATAAGTAAAAGTATTAAACTTATATATATATATATAATTTGATCAGAATAGATTTTTTGTCTGTTATTCATTTTATCGGTTTTTTGATCAAAGAGATCATTGATAATATTACTTGAGGCTATAAAACATCCAACAACTATCAAAGTTAAAAATAGCGTTTTATTGAAAGAGAACGAGTTAAAAATTATTAAAACTGAACATATGCCAATAAATACATTCAAAGGTCGTATGAGATTAAATATAATATGTATCATATTAAATCTTTCATTATTTCAACGACTCTATAAGATCCATTTAAATCTTTATGAAAAACTAAATTATATTTTTCGTCATTAAAAATTTTTCTTATACCTTGCAATTGATTTTCACCTCCAAATTCAACAATAAATTTTCCTTTAGGTAAAACTATACTCTCAAAAATTTTATCAAATCTTTTATAAAATATTAATCCATTACTATTATCAGTTAAAGAATTATGTGGTTCATAATTTAAAATCTCACTATCTAAACCTTTTAATTCTTCTTTACTTATATAAGGTGGATTTGAAATAACAATATTAAATTTCTTATCAGGTATTTCATTTATAATATCTATCTTTTTAAAAGATATGTTTTGACAATTATTTTTTGTTGCATTAGCTTTTGCTATATCTAAAATATTTTGGTATTTATCAATAGCACAAATTTGCCTTGCTACTTTCTCTAATGATAGGGTTATGGCTAAGCAGCCTGATCCAGTACCTATATCTAATATAGAATCAACTTTATTGTTTTTAACTATATCAATTATTGTTTCTGTTTCTGGTCTTGGAATAAGCACGTTTTCATTAACATAAAAATCTCTTCCATAAAAAGGTGCTCTATTTATTATATATTGAAATGGTTCATTATTTAATCTTCGAATAATAAATGATTTAAATAATTTTAATTTTTGTTCATCTACTATTTGGTCAAACTTTAAATATAATTCTAACCTATCACAGTTATAAATATGTGATAAAAACCATTCAGATTCTTTCCTACTATTTGGTATTAACTTTGATTTTAAATATTGATGTGACCATTTAATTAAATCAACTATTCTCCAATCTCTATTTTGATTTAATTTATGAGATACTTTTTTCAATTTTTAAACACTTAATAATTGTTGTTTTCTTTCCTCGAGCTTTAAAGATTCATGTAATTCATTAAGATTACCATTAAGAACTTCCTCTAGTTTATATAAGGTTAAATTTATTCTGTGATCAGTTACCCTACCTTGTGGAAAATTATATGTTCTTATTTTTGCACTTCTATCACCAGTTGAAACCATTGTTTTTCTCTGATCAGCGATTTTGCTTTGTTGTTCTTTTTGCTTAACTTCAAAAATCCTTGACCTTAAAACCTTCATGGCTTTTTCTTTATTTTTATATTGTGATTTTTCATCTTGACAGGTTACTACAATTTTTGATGGTAAATGTGTAATCCTAATTGCAGATTCAGTTTTATTTACATGTTGCCCTCCAGCACCTGATGCTCTATAAGTATCTATTTTAATATCTTCATCATTTATTATGACATCTACATCTTCAGCTTCAGGTAAAACTGCAACTGTTGCCGCACTTGTATGAACTCTGCCTCCAGATTCTGTTACAGGTATTCTCTGCACTCTATGTACACCACTCTCAAATTTCATTTCTCCATACACACCCTTACCTTGAATACTAATAATGGCTTCTTTTATTCCACCTGTTTCGGATCCATTTATATTCATAATTTCCGATTTCCAATTATTATTTTCTGAAAATCTTATATACATTCTGTATAAATCAGATGCAAATAAAGCTGCTTCCTCTCCTCCAGTTCCACCTCTAATTTCTATTATTATGTTTTTATCGTCGTTCTCATCTTTTGGCAGTAACAAAATTTTTATTTGGTTTTCAAGTTCATTTATATCTTTTTTTAATATAGAAATTTCTTCTTTTACTATATCAACTAATTCTTCATCATCTGATTTTAATAGTTCTTTATTTTCTTGAAGCTCTTTATCTTTTTTAAAATATTCTTGTGCAAGTTGATGTATTTCAATTAATGAATTGTGTTCTTTAGAAATGTTTTTAAATTGATCTTTATTTGTTATAACTTCTTGTTGGGTAAGCATTTCAGTTAATTGATTATATCTATCAATTATACCTTGCAATTTATTCTTCATTAAGATATTGCTTCAGCTTTATATTTTTTGCCAATATAATCATTTAAATTATCACCAAATGCTTTTTTCAAGGCATAAATTGCAACTTCAACTTGATTATCAGTTGGTTTTTTTGTTGTTATATATTGTAACCAAATACCAGGCTTAGTCAAATACTTAAAAAATATTTTATCACTATTTCTTGCGCTTATTTTTAGAAACTCATAACCCAACCCAGATACAATAGGTATAAATAGCAAATGTAATATAATTCTACTAAAAATATTTAAATCTCCAAAATTTTGAACATAAATTGAATCAATAGTTGCATAAGTTAATATTGCTACCATCATTACAATGAACATGAAACTAGTACCGCATCTTGGGTGTTGAGTTGGAAAACTATATGTTTCTTTTACTTCTAAATTCTTACCAGATTCGAATGTATATACTGTTTTGTGTTCTGCTCCATGATACTTGAATAAATTTTGTACATCACTTAACCTGCTAATTAATAATAAATATATTATAAAAAAGAGAATTCTAATTAAACCTGCAAATAAATTAAAAATAAACTCAGATTTATAAAAATCTGAATAATAATTTGTAATAATGTAAGGAATGCCGAAAAAGATTGAAATAGCAAAAACTATTGCTAGTAAATTCATCAAAAAATCTAAATACTTATTCGTTTTTTCTTCTTCTGGCATAGCTATCTCTGCTGACCATTGAAGAGTTTGAGTTCCAATTTTTAATGATTCGAATAAATGTATAGCACCTCTAACTACTGGTATATTTAAGTAATTATATTTTTCTGTTAAAGGAATATACGTTTCCCTTTTGCATTCAATCTCACCTTTTGGATTTCTTACTGCTGTTGCATAATACCCAGGAACTCTCATCATTACACCCTCAATAACAGCTTGACCGCCAACCAAAATTGATGATTTAGATACTAATATCAATAAAGAATTTCTTATTTGAATTAATAATTTTCTCATTTATATGAAAATAGGGATTAACTTGTAATCCCTATTCTTTTAATTTGTTTTAGATTAATTTTCTTTTTTAAAATTATATTTTTGATTGAATTTTTCTATTCGCCCGGCAGTATCAATTAAATTTTGTTTACCAGTAAAATATGGATGAGATTTATCTGAAATCTCCATTTTGAAAAGAGGGTATTCTTTTCCATCTTCCCATTTTATTGTTTCGCTTGTTTTTACAGCTGATTTTGTTAAAAAAGAGTAATCACAAGAAATATCTTGAAATACTACAAATCTATATTCTTTAGGGTGGACGTCTTTTTTCATAATATATCCTTTAACGTTAAACCTTTTTTTCTGAGATAAGGCATTAATCCGAGTTTATCAATAGTTTTAATTGCACTCGTTGAAATTTTTATTTTTATATTTTTATTTAATTCAGGAACAAAAATACTTTTATTTTGAAGATTAGGAAGTTGTCTTCTTCTAGTTTTATTATTAGCATGAGAAACATTGTTTCCTGCTAATGGTTTTTTTCCTGTTATTTTACATTTTTTTGACATAGTAATTTATTTTTTTTTTTTTAATCTAATATAGCCTAGTATTTTAATGATTTTTTATATTAATTCCAAAATAATATTAATTTATTTGTGATAATATTTTTTCCATTTTCTCTAGCGATTTTTTAATATTTTGTTCAGATGCAGCATATGATAATCTTATATTATTTCTTGCACCAAAACTATCTCCTGCAACAGTAACTATTGCTTCTTCATTTAATAAAAGCATTGATAAATCTGCTGCTGATTTAATTACCTTACTATTATTTTCTTTTCCTATAAAATATTCAACATTAGGAAATACGTAAAATGCTCCTCCTGGACTATCACAGGTAACATTATCAATTGCATTTAAACCATTAACAATTAAACTTCTTCTACTTTTGAAAATAGCTCTCATTTTTGACACAAATTTTTGATCTCCAATCAAAGCCTCTTTTGCTGCATATTGTGCAATAGAATTTGGACACGATGTGCTTTGTCCCTGTAATTTAGACATTGCTTTTATTACATCTTTATTGCCTACAGTATAACCTATTCTCCAACCTGTCATAGAATATGTTTTTGAACAACTTTGAAAAGTTAATATTTTGTCCGATTCTTTTGTTAAAGTTGCAATACTTGTAAATTTTTCATCATATGTTAGCTGTTCATAACACTCGTCAGAAAAAACCCATAAATCATATTTTTTTGCTATATCCAGTGTCTGAATCACTGCATCATTTGACCATACTCCTCCTGTGGGATTTGATGGAGAATTTATTATAATTCCTTTTGTGTTTTTATTAATTTTGCTTTCTAGGTCTTTAAAATTAGGTTCATATTGTTTATCAGGATTAGTTTCTGCAAAAATTGGTTTTGCTCCAGTGACACTAACAAAGTCTGGAAAAGAAACCCAGTAAGGTGAGAAGATAATTACCTCATCACCTGATTGAAATAGAACTTGACAAGCATTGTAAAGAGAATGTTTCCCCCCACAAGAAACTATTACTTCAGAAGGATCATAAAATAAATTATTATCTCTTGACAATTTTTCTGTTATTGCTTTTCTTAAATCTAAAATTCCTGCTCCTGGGGTATATTTTGTAAATCCCAAATCCATAGCTTTTTTTGCAGCGTTTAAAATATTTTCCGGAGTATTAAAATCAGGTTCTCCCACACTAAGATTAATAACATCTATATTTTTTGCTCTTAATTCTGCTGCCTTTGCAGTCATTGCTAATGTAGCAGACGGGTTTATTCTATTTATTCGATCAGCAAACATATTTAATTATTCATCGAATCAAAAAACTCTCTATTGTTTTTTGTTCTTTTAAGTTTGTCCAATAAAAAATCCATTGCTTCCGCAGAACTCATATCAGACAATAGTTTTCTAAGTACCCAAACTCTCGACAAGTCTTTTGGTCTCATTAATTTATCTTCTCTTCTAGTTCCAGACTTTCTAATGTCTATAGATGGGTAAATTCTTTTTTCACTTAAATCTCTATCAAGTACAAGCTCCATATTACCTGTACCTTTAAATTCTTCAAAAATAACTTCATCCATCCTACTACCTGTGTTTACAAGTCCCGTTGCAATTATTGTTAAACTTCCTGATCCTTCTATATTTCTAGCAGCTCCGAAAAATCTTTTGGGTTTGTGCAAAGCATTAGAATCTACTCCTCCAGACAATATTTTTCCACTATGAGGAATAACCGTATTATGTGCCCTTGCTAATCTTGTTAATGAATCTAATAAAATTATAACATCATCTCCAGACTCTACCATTCTTCTTGCTTTTTCAATAACCATTTCAGAAACTTGTACATGCCTTTCAGCAGGTTCATCAAATGTTGACGCTATCACTTCTGCATCTACACCTCTTTGCATTTCAGTAACCTCTTCGGGCCTTTCATCAATTAACAAAATTATTGCTTTTACTTCAGGGTGATTCTTAGTTATAGAATTAGCAATTTTTTGTAATAAAACTGTTTTCCCAGTTTTAGGTGATGCAACAATCAAACCCCTTTGTCCTTTTCCTATAGGTGATAATAAATCTATTATACGAGTAGAGTATTCTTTCGGATGAATTTCTAAATTTAATTGCTCTTCAGGAAATAATGGAGTNAGATTTACAAATCTTACATTATGTTTTGCCTTATCAGGATTTTGTCCATTTATTTTATTTACTCTAAGNAAAGCAAAAAATCTTTCTTTTTCTTTGGGTGGTCTTACTTGTCCCTCAATAAAATGTCCAGTTTTTAATCCAAATCTTTTAATTTGAGAATGTGAAACNTAAATGTCATCTGGAGAAGGNAAATAACAATAATTTGATGATCTTAAAAAACCATAACCATCTGGCATTATTTCTAAAACCCCTTCGGAAAATATTTCTTTGTTTTTTGCGTTTTTTGCTTGGTTTTTTAATATGACTTCGATTAAGTCTTGTTTCTTAAAACCAGCTATATCTTTTTCACCTATTTTGTTAGCATATTCTTGTAATTCTTTAACATTTAGGGCTCTTAGCTCTTTTATATTCATTCTTCACCTTTTGATTATTTGATTTGACGAGATAAAGTTAGGAAATCTCTGAAAATTTATCAGAAGATACGTTTACAAATTAATTAGTNCAATTTAATATATATTTTATAGTGAGTCAAATGATTTTTTATAAACTCTTTGAATAGAATTACCTAAATAATGACTACCCATCATTACCAATGAATCATTCCACTCTAATTTTTCATTTATTCGTTGAATTGCAATTTTCACATTTTTTATAACTTTACTTTTAGATTTTGAAAATTTGCTACTAAGTACATTAGCGTCCATAGAATATTTATTTTCTGTTTCAGAGCATATAATATAATCAAATAACTTTTCAATTCTTTTCACTTGATTAATTATAGATTTTCTATTTTGCAAAACTATTATTAAGTATTTNTTTCCTTTAATACTTTCTTTTTCATATTCATTTAAAAAAACATTTATTCCNNCCTCATTATGACCAACATCGAATAGTATATATGGATTTTTTTTTATTACTTGATACCTNCCTGGCCATTTTGTTTTTTCTAATTCTTTTAATATAATGTTCTTTCTATCATTATACAAAAATGATGCTATATCATAAACTAATTGTGCATTTTCATTTTGATGTTTTCCCTTTAAGTATTTCAANTTTATATTNTTTTCATAGCTACAAAAACTGATAGAACTATCATTTANTTTTGATTTTTCTATNAGAATATCTCGAACNNTATTTTTTTGTTTTGAAGAAAATATTGGAGTTTGAAATTTNATTATTCCTGATTTTTCTAAAGCAATTTTTTCNATAGTGNCNCCTAAAATTTCTTTATGATCCATTGAAATAGGAGTGAACACTACTAATTCTGGATTACATGCTGTTACACTGTCATATCTTCCTCCTAAACCTGTTTCTAAAATAGCAATNTCAGTATTGTTTAATTTGAAATATGAAAATGCAATCAACGTTATCGCTTCAAAAAAAGAGGCTTCGTTCAATTCAATTGATTTTCGATGTTTTTGGATGAGATCATTTAGATCCTTATTTTTAATTGGGTAACCATTTATTCTAATCCTTTCATTNACGTTAACTAAATGTGGAGAAGTATACAAACCTACTTTTAAGCCTAATCCTTTCAAAGCGTGTGATAACATGGATGCAACCGATCCTTTTCCGTTCGTTCCTGCAATTTGTATGCATCTTAAATTTTTTTCAGGATTTTTACAACTTTTTAAAAGTTTTTTTGTTCTTTTTAATCCCATTTTAATACCACGGGACTCTAAGGAAAGTAAATAAGATATATTACTCATTAGTTTGTCATTGTAAAGGAGGTTTCATATTTGTTTTTAAAATCTAATAAAGCTTCAAAAATACCTTCAGCTATTTTTTTCTGATAAGAGGATTTAGCCAACATTTTAGCTTCTTGTTTATTAGATAAAAAACCTGTTTCAACAAGTACATTTGGCATAGATGCCCCTACTAAAACATAAAATCCTGCTTGCTTGACGCCTCTATTTGGAGATGTTAATTTTTTATCCAAAGATTTTTGGATTAAATCTGCCAATACTTCACTTTCTTTTAAAAATTCATTTTGTGCCATTGTAGCAAGTATTAAATTTTGAGGATCAGAAAAATTTTTATATTTTCTTTCATCTTTTTCCATTTTTATTACTTCATTTTCTCTTAATGCNACTTCCATTGCATCTTGCGATTTTCCCGGTCTTAATAAATATGTTTCAAACCCCTTTGCATTTTTAGATTTAGGGGANGCATTAGCATGAATACTTATAAAAATTTTTCCTCCTGATTCGTTCGCAATCTTGGTTCTTTTCCACAATGGAATAAAATCATCTTCCTCTCGAGTATAAATTACTCTTACTCCCATTTTTTCTTCAATAAGCTTGCCAAGCTTTTTACAAATTGCTAGATTAACGTCTTTTTCATATATATTAAATGGCCCTATTGCTCCCTTATCTTTTCCTCCATGTCCAGGATCAATTACAACAGAATCGAACAACCACTTGCTTCTTGATTTTTTTATCTTTTCTGCATTTACAGCAATGTTTGTTCTTAAAGAAATCTGAATTTCAGTTCCCTCTTTGTTTGATTTGAGNAAATATCATAATCATCTATTTTTGACTTTAAAAAAAATGAAATTTGAGCTGATTTAGGTACATAAGTAGTATCTCCGTTTAAAGTTATGTTTTTGTCATAGAATTGCATACACTTAATCTGACTGACCGGTGCATCTAATTTAGAATTTACAATATTCATTGAATCTACTACACCGCCTGGAATTGTTATATTCATCCAACCAGATCTATTTATTGATGCTGAAATACTATTTTCATCAAACTTTTGAGTGGTTACAACTGATAATTTACTTCCATTCGATTTACTATTTATACTTATTGAGTGTATATTAAAATCTGGCTTTGAGGTTATTAAAAAACCTCTTTGTAAATCTATTTGACCATTGGGCAAAGAACTTGAATTTAATAAAATTTCAAACGAAGCTAGAGATATATAGTAAGTCTTATTTTTAAAAATTATAGGTCGTTTTATTTGAAAAATTTTATCATTAAACTTGACAAATGAACAATTTTCAGAAAAGATGATTTTATTTCCATAATAATTTATCCAAAATTTATTTTTTTCAGGATAAAAAGATTCATCAATATTATGGTTTTTGGCAAATTGATTTAAAGAAATATATTTGATATCATTTATTTCCTCAATTTTTGTTTGTACGAGAGAGCCAAATAAAAGATTTGTCAATAAATTTAATGTAAAAAAAATAATTTTTTTATTCATTTAAATAATTAATTCATACCAATTTTTTCTTTTATATTTTCTAAGAGAGATTTTTCCGCTTTGGAAGCATTGGTATCTCTTTTCAAATATTCTTTACAAGTAATATCGTCTTTAACTATAATTGTACTGTCAATTTCAATATTTGCATCAATAAATACTTCAACTCTTCTGTTTTTTCTACGACCCTCTGGTGTTTTATTATCTGCTATTGGTGAAAACTCTCCTATTCCAACCGTAGTAAACCATTCTTGTTTAAGTTCTAATGGTAAGTTATACTGATTGCAACTATTTGATGACCAAAACTCAACTACAGATAACGCTCTAGCAGATGATAGTCTCAAATTTGTTTGATTATACCATTGTTTTGCTAATCTTTTTGTTATTGGGATATTATCTGTGTGTCCTTCTATCCTGATTTTTTCAACTATTCGTTGGCACATTTTAGATAGATTGCTTTTTAGTGTATCAATGGTATAATACGTTACTAAAGTATCTTTTACTTGAGGAATTTGAATATATTTAAATTGTATTGCATCTGAAACAATTTTTCCTACGACACATAATTGTTCATATGATTGTCTATTTATTTCTGCTCTTCCGCTATTAAAAAATTCATCTCCTGGAATTGTTATTTGCAATCCTTTTGTGCCTTTATTAATTGATATTGGTGTCTTTATATCCACATTGAGGAATTTTGACTTATTATCAATTTTTCCATCTAAATAGTACGGATCATATTTACCATTTCCCATTTCTTCATTCCATCCCGGGTCGCCAAAACAAAGTTCATATTTCTGATCGCAATCAATAAACTGCTCAATATCTTCATCATATTTACCATTTCCATTTATATCAGTGTAAGTTTCAGCAGGCTCACCATCTAAAAATTTTAATCCCTGTGATAATAGTGTATCAATCGTCAAAAATAAACTGTTTTCCATTTCATTTATTAAAACAACTGATAATAAAAATGCTGTCAATAACAAGGTAAAAAGGTCTGCGTAAGACATCAACCAAGTACTTTTGCCTTTAGTTTTTTTTGCCATTAACTCCCTTTACGATCTTCTTCAGAAATATATGCTTCCAATTTTTCTCTTATTTTGATTGGGTGATCATTTTGATGAATTGAAAGAGCACCTTCTACAATCATTTCTCTAGATTCTAATCTATCTTTTGATCTTCGTCCAAGCTTACCTGCTATTGGTAAAAATATTAAATTAGAAATTATTATTCCGTATAGTGTAGTTTTTAAGGCCAAGCCCATGCCCCGTAATAATTCAAAATATTTATCTCCTATACTTGAGCCGACACTTTCATTTGTAAATCCACTTCCTAGCATTACAATTAATCCAATAACTGTTCCAATCATGCCAAATGCGGGTGCATATTCTCCCATTTGATAAAATATTTCTGTTGCGTTATTATCTCTTTTTTCCGAATTTTTGAGCTCAAGCATTAAATGACTTTCTAATCTTTCTTTTTTATCTCCACCTAAAGATAATTCAATCGCATTTTTTAAAAATGGGTTTTGAATATTTTTCATTTCTTTTTCTAGTCCAAAAACTCCTTTTTCCCTCTTTATTTTTCCTAAATTTACTATTTCATCTATTAAATATATTTCTTGAATTTCTTCACTTGAAAAAACATTTGTTGCCGACTTAAAGGAACTTATAACAGCCTTAAAAGGAAAATTTACAAAAGTTGCTGCCAAGGTCCCTCCAATAACAATTAAATATGCGGAACCAGAAGTAAAAATATCTACACCTCCTCCACTATCAATTATTGCAATAATTATCATCGCAACACCTGTTATTAATCCTACTATTGTTGAAAAATCCATTAATTATTTCCTTTTTTTGAAATTATTGTAAATACTTTTTCACCTTTTTTCGCCATCTTAAACTCTGATCTGGCAATTTTTTCAATATAAACCAAATCTTCTTCTAGTCTGTTTTTTTCAAATTCTAGCTTTTCGATAATTTCTATAGTTGAATTTATTTCATGTTCTAGTTTATTATTAGTATTTTGTATTTTTTTTAATTTAATATAGCCTGATTCAGAAAAAACAAGAATCAAAACCATAAAAACAATGTAAAAACTAAACCCTATTTTTATAATAGTTTTGTTTCTTTTGTTTCTTCTGTAGTTAATCATTTGTTATTGATTTTAAAATTTCTTTGCCTGAGTAATTTACTTCATTATTTATTTTTTCTTCTATTCGTAATAATTGGTTATACTTGGCTGTTCTATCAGTCCTGGACAACGATCCGGTTTTTATTTGCATAGCATTGGTACCTACGGCTAAGTCTGCTATTATTGTATCCTCTGTTTCTCCAGATCTATGCGATATAATTGTTGATAATTGATTTTGTTTTGCCAAATTAATTGCCTGTAATGTTTCAGTGAGCGTTCCAATCTGATTTAATTTAATAAGTATGGAATTTATAGCTTTTTTATCAATTGCTTTTTTCAAAATCAAAGGATTGGTGACAGTTAAATCATCACCAACAATTTGAATTGAAGATCCTAGTTTTTTATTGAATTCAATCCATCCCAACCAATCATTTTCATCTAAACCATCCTCTATTGATAAAATGGGATACTTTCTAATTAAATCTCTATAATAATCTATTAACTCTTTTGAGTTTAGTTTTTTGTCCTCTGATTTTAGAACATACAAATTATCTGTTTTGTTATAAAATTCACTAGATGCAATATCTAAGGCTATAAATACCTCCTCTCCTGGTTTATAGCCTGCAAGCTCTATAGATTGAATTATAAATTCTAAAGCTTGCTCATTTGAATCTAAATTAGGAGCAAACCCCCCTTCATCTCCAACTGCGGTATTCAATCCCTTGTTTTTTAAGATATTTTTCAAATTATGAAAAATTTCTACTCCTGCTTGTAATGCTTGACTAAAACTTTCAAAACCTAATGGGAAAATCATAAATTCCTGAAAATCTATATTATTATCTGCGTGGCTTCCACCATTAATAATATTCATCATGGGACTGGGCATAGAAATTTTATTATCTTCAGCAATAAATTCATAAAATGATTTTTTTTGATAGTTTGATGCCGCACAAGCACAAGCAAGAGAGACACCTAAAATAGCATTAGCACCTAAATTCGATTTATTAAGTGTTCCATCCAAATCAATTAATACTTTATCAATGTTTCTATAATCTTGAACATTTAGATTTAACAATGCCGGGAATATGATGTTGTCAATGTTTTTAATTGCTTTATAAATACTTTTTCCCAAATAAAACTCTTCATTATCTCTCATTTCTAAAGCTTCTCTTGACCCTGTAGAAGCTCCACTAGGAACAGCTGCTCTTCCAAAAGAGCCATCCTTTAAATGTACATCAACTTCAATTGTTGGGTTTCCTCTTGAATCTATAATTTGTCTTGAGTTTATATTTTTAATTTTTGGCATTTTAAAAGTATATATATTTATTACATTGTAATAAGTTTAATTAATATTCAACTTACAAAATATTTTGAATAGAAACATTTATAAAATATTAAGTTTATACACATAATATGGCAAATTTTTTAAAAAATATTTCAAAATACATATTGGGTTATATAATGTTGCGAGCCATTTCTTTTTTATTACTACCAATCTACACTAATGTATTTTCTAAAGAAGAATTTGGTGTTTATACTTTAATCTTTATTTTTATAGCCTTTGCTCAGTTTTTATATAGCTATGGCATGGACGCTTCATTAATGAAATTTTTTTCTATTTCTAAAAATAAAAATGAAATGTACTCATCTATTTTTATTTCTTTATTGATAAGTTCATCTATTTTTTCTTTAATAATAGTTTTTTTTTCAGAATATATTTCAATTTTATTTCTTGAGAATATTAATTATAGCCATCTTTTTAAAATTGCTGCACTAATTTTATTTTTAGATTCTTTTTCATTCAGAGTATTAATAATTCATAGAATGGAAGACAAGCCATATAAATATTTCTTTTTTTCTTTTGTTAATGTATGTCTGACATTTTTTGCAAACTATTATTTCATTATTATTAAAAGCTCTGGTATCTCTGGGGCTTTTTATGCTCATTTGATTGGGTCAATATCTATTTTCTTACTTTCTTTACCTATAATTTTTAAGCGTGTCTCAATTAAAAACTTTTCACCAATTCTTTTGAAAAAAATTCTTTTGTTTGGCTTTCCTTTTTTGCCTTCAGTAATTTTTCAAATGATTATTGATTTTTCTGATAGAAGAATTTTGCTATATTTAACTGATATTGATACTGTAGGCATGTATAGTCCTGGATGTAAAATTGCTAGTATTATGATATTTTTAATTTCTGGTTTTAGATTAGGTTGGGAACCTTTGTTTTTAAAATTAACTAGTGATAAAAAAATAATCATATCACATATATCTAACATTTTTTTGTTTTTTATTTTTACTGTTTTAATTTTTTTCATTTTGTTTATTGAATCAATAATTATTTATAGCAATCATTATTTTTCGTTTTCAATCATTGGAGAAAATTTTTGGGGCTCAATTGGTATTATCCCAATTTTAATGTTTGGATATATTTTTCTAGCATTATATCATCTTCAAATGCCCCCAATTTTCTATTACAATAAGACATCAAAACTACCATTTTTTAGATTTCTTGGAGCAGTATCTAATATTTTTTTTAATTTTCTTTTAATTCCTTTTTGGGGAATTTATGGAGCTGCGTTTGCAACATCTTTATCTTATTTAATTATGACACTTCCTATGTTCTACTATACAAATAGTCTATTTAAAATAGACTACAACTGGAATATGCTAATTATATATTCGTTGCTTTCTATATTATCTTACTATCTAACGTTAAATCATTCCTTAAATCTTTTTTGGTCATTGATATTGTTTTGTGCTAGTTTGTCGCTTTTATATATTGAATTACGGAAAGTTCGTTCCTTTATAAAAAAAACAACTTTATTTTAATATTATGAAAGTATTTTTAATTGACTGGAATAACATGACGCCACAATATACTTATCCTTTAATTCATCATTTAAATGGTAAAAAATGTATTTCTCTCTTTTTTGTAACTAATAGTCGTCCCCAAGATAAAAAACATTTTGAAATTTATAAAACCAACAACTTGTCAATGTTTTTATCATCTAATTTTTCCTATAGTTTTATAAATAAAATAACAAAACCATTTTTACTATTGATTAACTACATTATTTTAATTTTAAAAACAATAAAATTAAAACCAGAAATTATTCATTACAATTGGCTCTGTATTCCTATAATTGATTTATTATTTATAAAAATTTTTAAATTACTTAATTGTAAAGTTATTCTAACAAAACATAATTTTATTCAACACGACAAAAATTCTTTATCATTTAAAGAAAATGCTATTTTTAAAGAATCATTTCGAATTTTTTGTTTATCACATTTTGTTAAAAACCAATTTGATAATATTTACCAAAAAAAAATAACAGTTATTCCTCATAGAAATTGTTATGAAGATGTTATAAAAAATCAAAATACTATTGTTCAATCAAAAAATAAACCTTTATCCTTATTATTAATAGGAAATATTAAAAAGTATAAGGGTGTCGATTTTATTATTGAGGTAGTAAAATATTTAAATGAAATCAATTTTTCTGTTTTACTTAATATTATTGGTCCTGGTGAATTCAACTATATAAATAGAATTTCTAAGAAAATTAAAAAATTAAATTTGTCTGATAAAATTATTTTAAAAAATGAATTTTTAGATTTTAAATCTTTTTACAATGCTATTAACAATGCTGATATAGGTGTAATGCCTTATATTAAAGCTAGTCAAAGTGGAACGCCTTATCTGTTTTATAAATGTAATAAACCTCTAATAATTTCAAATATTGGAGGTCTAAAAGAACAAACAAATGAAAAATTAAGCAAAGTATCTGATATTGATGTGAAAAAGTTTGCTAATTGTATAATTGAGATGGATATAAAAATTAAAAAGAATGAATTTCATAAATCTGACTTTAAAAAATTTTTAGATGAAAACCTTTGGGAAAAAACAATAAACGATTATTATTTTGAATACAAAAAAATTAAAAACTAAACTTAATCCAACGTTTCTAAAAAGTTCTTTACCTTGGTCAACAATATTAGATCAGGAAGGATTGCATTGGAATATTGTATCAAAAAATAATTTAAGTGACCATGTTTTTCTAATAATAACCGATCATACAATTGTATCAAAAAATACTTTGGAAAATTTTGTTCGTTCAGGTGGATTGGTTTTAATTTCGACTCAAAAATGGATTAATCTTTATAATTCTAAATATAAAAATTTTAGTTCTAAATTTTTAACATCAAATCCTAACTCTTTTTTTTCGAGTATTGACTTTGTTAATATTAATCATTCAATTAAATATCCAATAGATATAACTATAAATCCAATAGATTCAAAATTACATATTTATGAAAAAGTTATCGGAATTGGGAAAATCGTACTTTTTCCGTTTGATCTTAATAAAATATATCTAGATTATTCCACCAAGAGACAACAATTTTATGACCATAGGCATGAACTTCCATCTGAAGTTGTAGCAAAAAATACAAAATCTAAGGTGAGACAATTATTATTTTTATGTATAAGATATTTATATAATTTTAAAAATATTCCATTAATTCGATCAAATTATAGTCCGATAAATTACAAGTCTATTTTTTGTTTTAGAATAGATACTGATTTTGCAACTAAAGAAAATGCAATTAAAACAAATAATTTATGTGAAAAATATTCTATTCCTGCTACATGGTTCATTGAAACTTCAAATATTAATATGATTAAAAACGTATATAAAAATTTTAAAACAGCTGAAATTGCTTTTCATAATGATCAACATATAATATACAATGACTATGTTTCAAACAAATCCAATATTAAATCCGGCTTGAACAAACTTAAATCCTTAAATATATCAAATTTAAGTGGTTTTGCTGCTCCTTTTGGTGAATGGAATATATATTTAAATAATGTATTAAATAACACTTTTTCATATAGTTCAGAATTTGGCTATGATTATGATAATCTACCCTCATATCCTATTATTAAAGATCGTTTTTCTAATGTTATGCAGATACCTATTCACCCCATAAGTATTGGCAGGCTCAACAGATCTCACTATAGTTCAAATGAAATGATTGAATATTATTCAAATGTAATTGAAAATAAATTATGTAATAACGAGCCAATTATTTTATATTTTCATCCAAACAATAAATTTTTTGATGTTCTGGAAAATATATTCAAAAAAATCAAATCAAGGAATATTGGATTTTTTACAATGAAGGAATATTTTGATTTTTGGGTCAATAGAATAAAAAACAAACCTAAATACAGTATCTTAGATGATAAAATAATCATTAATAATTTTTCAAAAAATCTTGAAGTCATTTACAATAATAAATCATCGCTTATTAAAAAAAACAATTTTACTTTATCTGATGTTTTTTTTAGATCCATAAAAAAATCTGATGTTCCTTCAGATATTAAAAAAATTAATAAAAAAAATTGGCGCAATATTTTATATGATTTTGAAAGATATAGAACTAAGAGGCGAATGTGAAAATTCTTTTTTGTAGCTATCAATCCATTTCGTTTATGAAAGGTGGGCCAACTTATAAAATTTTAATGTTAAAAAAACATTTGGAAAAATTTAATATTATAATTGATTTGTTTAATCAATGGGAAGTTGATTCCGTTAAAAACTATGATATAGTTCATATTTTTAATGCTCATTCTGGTGTCTATCATTTTGCACAAAGTTTAAAATTAAATAACATTAAATACATCGTAAATCCTATTTTTTTTAGCAAACATTCACCTATGAAAATACGTTTATATCTTTATTTTTTAAACAAAATCTCTAATTTTCTTAATGGCACAATTTCAGAAATTTCAATTGTTAAAGAGGTCTGTAAAAATGCCGAACTTATTATGCCAAATACTATAGAAGAAGAAAATATTATCAAGAAAGGATTAGGTTTATTTAATTATAACTATTCTACCATTTATAATGGTGTTGAAAAAAGGTTTCTTTATTCTGATCCTAGCTTGTTTATTAAAAAGTATAAAATTAAAGATTTTATATTACACGTTGGGCATATTGGTGCAAAACGTAAAAATACTTTAAGGTTATTGAAAGCCTTAAAAACAATAAATTACCCAACAGTTATCATAGGTAATGTTTTAAATAACAAAGAAGGTCAAAAATGTTTAGAATTAATAAAAGAAAACACAAATATATTATTTTTGGATTGGGTTAAACACTCTGATCCATTATTAGAGTCAGCATATGCTGCATCAAAAGTTTTTGTTTTACCATCTTTGTACGAAACACCCGGCAGATCAGCGCTTGAAGCCGGTCTAGCAAAAAGCAATATTGTTATTACGCCTTTTGGTGGTACAAAAGAATATTTTTCTAATTATGCAACATACGTTAATCCATACTCAATTAAAAAAATTCAAGAATCTATCATTAATAGCATAAATTCTAATAGGTCTGACAACCTTTCAATTCATATAAAACAAAATTTTTTATGGGAAATTATAGCAAAAAAATTAAAAACTGAATATGAAAAATTACTAACTTTATAATTTTATGATTAATAACAATATTATATTCATTGATTTTGATAGCACTTTTATTAAGCTAGAAACCTTAGATGAATTAGCAAAGCTTGTATTAAAAAATGATAAAGAGCGTAATTTAAAAATAAAACAAATAACTGAAATAACAAACCAAGCAATGTCTGGTAATATTAATTTTACTAAGGCGCTTAATCTAAGATTACAATTGCTGAAAATTAATAAAACAGATGTAGATAAAATAACAAATCATCTATCAAAATCAATTTCTGAATCTATAAATTCAAATATTGATTTAATTCGCTTAATGTCAGAAAACATTTGGATTGTATCGGGTGGATTTAAGGATATAATAGCTCCTATTGTTAAAAATTTCGGAATTAAAAAAAGTAAAATCTTGGCAAATGAATTCATTTACAATAAATATAATCAAGTTATCGGTTGCAAAGAACAAAATGATTTGTATAAATCTAAAGGAAAAATTAGTGCAATAAAAAATCTTAAGCTTCCTGGAAATAAAATTATGATTGGCGATGGATATACAGATTATGAAGTCTTTAAACATGGAGCTGTCAATACATTTATATATTATGGAGAAAATATATTTAGAGAAAATGTAGCCAATTTATCTAAGTATAAAGCTGAATCATTTAAAGATGTTTTAAAAATATTAGAAACTTTATAATAAATAATGTTTTTATCAATAATTATAATTGGCCACAATTCAGGAAATTCATTGTCGCAATGTTTAACTTCAATTAAAAATCAAAGTTATGATGGTAAGGATGTTGAAATTGTCTACGTTGATGATGGATCTAAAGATAATTCAATAAATATCTTTAAAAGCTTTGTTTGTAGATTCAAAACGACATTAGTTGAACATCGATCAAATCTTGGAAGAAATATTGCTAGAAATACTGGCATTAAGCGATGTTTAGGGAAATGGTGCTTGTTTGTTAATAGCAATGTTGTCTTATCGCCAAATTTACTATCAGTATATATTTCAGAAATTAAAAAAAACAAATATAATATTTTTACTAGTAAAATTAAATACACTTGTTTAGATAAAAGTTTTGAATTGTATTTAAATCAAAAAAGTCGGGGTCTCAATAACTTGCATTCAAAACAAATAATTCCATATTATAATTTGTTATTTAGTAATACATGTATAAAAAAAACAATAATGGAAAAAAATAATTTTGACATTGAGTTTACAAGTTATGGAGGCTCTGAACTAGAATTATCTTACAGACTAAATTTTAATCATAAATTTTTATTTTTACCAAAAATATATGTTACAAGGTTTAATCATCCTACTTTAAAAACACATATTTACAGAATTGAAGAATTTGGACGTAAAAATATTTTTCTATTATTTAATAAATTAAATACTAGTCTACCTAAATTTCTATTTTATAGTAAATTTTTTTCATTTAGAGTATTTATATTAATTCTTCCATTTATATATGTAATTAGAAAACTATTATTATTCATTTATAAAATATTGCCACCAGCAAATTACAATCTGATAGTTAAGTTTGTATTAGGTATTTCTTTAATAATAGGAATAATCAAAAAAAAACATGAAAAATAAAATAATATCGTCCATTGATATTGGCACGAACACAATCACCCTATTAGTAGCCAAAATAAATCAATCAAAAATATTGCCTTTATATGAAAAAGAATTTATTACCTCCCTTGGAGAAGGCCTTTCCATAAACAAATCAATTAAAAAGGATGCAATAGATAGATGTCTAAAAAATTTAATTACTTGTAAAAACATAATCAGAAAATATAATGTTGAAGATGAGTTTTGTGTTGCAACTAGTGCTTTAAGACAAGCAAAAAATAAAACTAAAATTATTAAAAAAATAAATGATATAAATATTTATCCTAAAATCATTTCGGGCGCTGAAGAAGCAAATTTAATAGGAACTGTTGTTAAAAATGAGTTTCCGCTTTTATGTAAAAATGCCTTAATCATTGATATAGGAGGGGGGAGTACTGAGCTAATTTATTTTAAAAATTATAAAATCGAATACAAAAGAAGTTTTGAAATTGGTTCTGTTACTTTATACGAAAAGTTTTTTAGTGACCCCATAAATCAATCCCATGTAGACTCTTGTATAAACTATATTAATGATAAATTTTATGATATAACAATTAACGAAAAAATTGATTTTTTAATAGGCGTAGGTGGTACAATTACATCTCTTTCGGCAATTTACAATAATATTTTTCCATATGATAAAAAAATTATTCATAAATCAAAAATTCCAAAAGAAGCTTTTAATGTCCTTGACAAAAAATTATTATATAATAGTGTTTTAGATAGGTTAAAAATTCCTATTTTAAAATATAAAAGAGCTTTAGTAATTCCAGCGGGTTATTTAATCTTTACTTTTCTTTTCAAAAAGTTTTTTTTTGATGAGGTTTCAGTATGTGAAAAAGGATTAAAGTGGGGTGTTATTTTTAATAAACTAAGTTAATTCGTATTCTTGATCAGATAGCTCTTCTTCAGATATTTCTTCCCATTCATCTTCATTATATTCAACATTTTCTATTTCTTTTTTTTCTTTTTTCATTCTTGTCTCTCTGGGAAGTTCTATTTTTTTAGAAGATGAAATGCTAGGAATCGAATCTTCAACGATGTAAAACATTAATGCAGGCAGCATCGAAAATAGTATTACAGCTAAAGATTTTGCTATTCCAGAAGCTTTAAATTTTATACTTCCTGCTGGGTATGCTACCTGTTCTACTCCAAAAACAAAAAATGTTGCAACGCCGATTATAATACCTGATAAAAAAACAACATTTCCTATTTTTTTATAATTAATTTTTTGACTTACAATTATTTGATATAAAATCCAGCTTATTAAAGTAAATGATGATATAATTATTGAAAACATAAATTCTTTTGCTATTACAACAAATAGAAAAAAAATCATTCCCACGACTAAAATTGAATTACTTATTATTTGTTGAAGATTTATGTTCATTGATCTTTACCTATTATGTTTAATAATACTATGTTTAAATTTCTAACGTAGTTTACCTAATTTACAAGGGTAAATTAATAATGATTCTATTTTATTTATACAACATATATCTTAAATGAATAATAAATTAAAAATAAAAATTGGTGTGATTGGTGTTGGACATCTAGGAAACTTTCACTTAGAACAATTGTCGCGGCTCAAGAACGTATCTTGTGTTGGTTTCTATGATGTATCGAAAGATAAAGCCAATCAAGCTACTCAAAAATTTAATTTAAAAAGCTATAAAACAATTTCTTCAATTTGTGAAGATGCAGATGCAATTATTATATCAACTCCTACCTCATCACATTATGATGTAGCATTGCAAGGATTAGAGCATAATTGTCATTTATTTATAGAAAAACCCATTACTGAAACTGTTGAGCAAGCAAAAGATCTTTTGAAAAAAAGTCATAATAAGATCATTCAAGTCGGACATATAGAAAATTTTAACCCCGCTTTTTGTTCACTTAAAGATCAAAAGCTTGAGCCACAGTTTATTGAATCTCATAGATTATCAACATACAACTCCAGAGGAATGGATGTAACAGTTGTTTCAGATTTAATGATACATGATATTGGAATTCTCATTACTATAATAAATTCTAAAATTAAACATATAAGTGCAAAAGGAGTAAATATAATATCAAATTCTTGCGATGTTGCTAACGCAAGAATTGAATTTGAAAATGGTTGTGTTGCAAATTTAACTGCAAGCAGATTTTCAAATAAAAAAATGCGAAAGATGAGATTGTTTCAAAAAAATAATTATACTAGTATAGATTTCTTAAATCATAAAATAGAATCTTTCACTATTGACAAAAAAGGATCTCCAAAATTAATCAATGATGAAACAAATAAAAAAATTGTATCTTATAATGCTTTAAGAAAAGAGCTTTCGCATTTTGTGTCCTGTATTATTAATAACAAAAGTCCTATTTTTGATGGTTTTTTAGCAACAGAGTCTTTAAAAATTGCTATTCAAATTCAAAATAAAATTAATAATGAATAAAAAACTCTATTATTTCATTGTTGGTGAGACTTCCGGTGATCAACATGCTGCACTATTAATGAAAGAACTTATTGCTAAGAATAAAAATATAACATTTGCTGGTGTTGGTGGAAGTAAAATGGAACAATTTAATTTTTCTTCTCTGTATCCAATGAATAAGTTGGCAGTTATGGGCTTTTGGGAAGTATTAAAAAAATTTTCTTTTTTTAAATCTGTAGAAAAAAATATTCTTTTAGATATTATTAAAAAGAAACCTGACAAAATTATTTTAATTGATTATCCAGGACTAAACTTAAGGATTGCAAAAAAACTTACTAGATTTAATTTTGATATCATCTACTATATAACACCTCAAGTTTGGGCCTGGAAAGAAAAAAGAATAAATATTTTAAAATCCTGTGTAAACGAATTAATAGTTATTTTTCCTTTTGAGGTTAAATATTATAAAAATCACAATATGAGCTCTTCATTTGTTGGACATCCTTTTTTTGATGAATGGAAACCAACTTCAAAAGAAATTCTAAGAAAAAATTTAGGTTTAGACGCCTCAAATCCAGTATTAACTCTTTACCCTGGAAGTCGGCAGGATGAAATAAAAAAACATTTGCAAATTTTTATTAGATCTGCATATCTAATAAAAAAAGAAATTCCCAACCTACAAATTGTTATTGGATCTGCTCCAAATATTAATATAAATGAATTTTACCATATAGAAGATAATATTTTAATTGAAAGCCAATTTCCAAGACAAGCTTTAGAGTGTTCTGATATTGCAATATTGGCCTCCGGAACCGCAACTATTGAAGCAGCTATTTTTTCTATTCCATCTGTAGTTGTATATAAATCCTCTTTTTTTTCGTGGTTTCTTGCCAGTTTATTTATAAAAACAAATTTTATTGCCATGACAAATTTAATTGCAAAAAAAGAAGTAATGCCTGAATTTATTCAATACAAAGCAAATCCAATTCATATCTCAAAAAAATTGATTGACATTTATAAAAACAAAAACAATTACAATGATATTTTAAATGATTTAAAGTCAGTATCAAAAAAATTAGGCGAACCTGGAGCAAGCAAAAAAGCCGCAGAAATCATTATGGGTTCAAATGATCACTAAAATAAAAGAATTTTTAATTATTAATATAACTAAACTTATTTTTGATGTCTGTTGTGGAACATGCAAGTGGACAGTTTTTGGAGAAAAGAATTTAGATAATGCTATAAAACACAAACGTGGCGTTCTAATTTCTGGTTGGCATGGTAGGTTTTTACCAATTTCTTATTACACCGCTAAATATATGAAAAAAAATGGTTTAAACTTTATTGCTATAGCTGGACGTCACAGAGATGCAGCTAGAATAACTGCAATATTAAAAACATGGGGATATAATTTTATTAGGGGGTCGAGCAATAAAGGTGCAGCCGATGTTTTAAATGATATGAAAAAACATTTTAAAGACAACCAAACAATTTGCATAACTAGCGATGGTCCGAAAGGACCCATCCAGGTTGCAAAACCTTCTTCTATTAAATTAGCTATGAAAGAAAATGTTACTATCTTGCCAATTACAGCAATTGCAAATAACTACTGGCAAATTAACTCATGGGACAAATTTATTTTTCCAAAGCCTTTTAGTAAAATGTATGTTTACATTGGTGACAAAATAAAATATAATGCAGAAAAAATAAATAATGATTATTGTAGTCAATTACTATCATTTGAAATTAATAAAATACAAAAAATTAATGATAAAAATATCAAATGATTTCTCTATTATCATTTATCTTTAAATTAATTTCCTCAACTAGAAACTATCTTTACAATAATAATTTTTTCATTGTTAAATCTATAAATGTTCCAATTATTTCTATTGGAAATTTAGAGCTAGGTGGTACCGGAAAAACTCCAACTGTTTTATATGTAGCAAAATTTTTATTAAATAATAATTACAACCCCGGCATTGTTAGTAGGGGATATAAACGGTCTAGTTCAGGACAACAGCTTGTTACAGATGGGAAAAATATATTTTTGACTGCAGATGAAGCTGGAGATGAACCTTTTTTGCTTGCGCAAAATTTAAAAAATATACCCATTGTGGTTAATAAAAATAGATTTTCGGCATCAAATTATTTAAAATCAAAATTTAATGTCAATGTCATATTGTTGGATGATGCTTTTCAGCACAGAAAAATAAAAAGAGATATTGACCTTTTGCTAATAAATACAAATACTCCACTGAAAGAATTAACCCTTTTTCCAAGCGGTGTTCTAAGAGAAAATTTCAATAACTATAAAAGGGCCTCAGCTTTATTGCTTTGTAAAAAAATAAAATCAAATGATGAGTCTGTAAATGATTTTTATAAAAAAATAAGATTTAAAAACAAGTTCTATTGTTCATTTGTTTTTGATTTATATTGCACAAAAACTTTTTCTTATTTGGATCCAAAAGAAATCAAAGAAAATGTTTTTGCTTTTTGTGGCATTGGCAATCCAAAGTCTTTCTTTAAAACTTTAAATCAATTAAATATAAAATTAAATATTTTAAAAACCTTTAAAGACCACCAATTATATAGTAAAAAAATTGTTAATAACCTAATAGATACAATCAAAAAAAATAATATTTATTATATAATTACTACAGAGAAAGATTATATAAAACTACCTAAATTTTTTACTACAGAATTTAGAATTATAATTTTAAAATTAGCTTTGGATTCTAACGTCAATTTTAATAAATATATAATTAAAAAACTGAACTCACTTTAATATTGTTATCTTTTTTGTTTCTACCATTTTTTGAGTTTTTAATTCTATAAAATAAATGCCACTTTCTAAATTTTTTACATCTATATTGTTATAATTAATTCCTGGCTTTGAATTAACTACACTCTGGTTAACAATTTTTCTATTTCCAAGAATATTGTATATATTTATTTCAACATTTTCATTTGTTTCTAAAACATAACTTATTTTACCATTTCCATTTAATGGGTTTGGATATACGTCAAAATTAAATTTTTGTGGAATTTTTATATTTTCTACTTCAAGTGATTGGCAGTCATAAATTGTAATTTCTATTAACTGAGGTAGAAAGGCATTTAAATTAATTGTTATTTGATTTGTTTGAAAAAATTCCTGTTCATTTACCGTTATTTTATAATAACAGTTTGGAAATGATTCATCTATTACCATTTCTATGCTTGTTTCTCCAAATGCATCTGAAACAACATACGCATCCCACTTTTTACCTGTTGAATTAAAAAGATCTTGATTGCTTTCTTTTATGTCTTGCGTGTAATAACTAAAGTTTTCATTCCCTTCAGGTTGATAAAAATAGAATGATATATAGTTGTTTGGCATTGTTGGTGGTTCTGGTACGTCTAATATATCGTAACTATCTAAAGCATTTTCATTTACACCTAAAAAGTTTTCATAATCCGTTGCTATATTATTTGAGTTCCACAAATTAATTTCTGCCTTAATGTTAATTGACCAATTCTGAGAGATCCCTAAAGAAAAAATAGCAAAAAAAGAAAATATTTTTATAAATTTCATATATTATATCTTTCATTTAATAAGTATAGAATAATTAAATGTAGGTTAAATTTACATATAATTTGTGTTTTTTTATAAATTTCAAGTTTTTATATATGCTAGACTAAATTAAATTTTTATATATGCTTAAAAACATTTCCTTCATATTTATGTTTTGTTATTCATTCGCTAATCCTATCTCAATAGATTCAGGAATAAACTTTATATTGAATACCAATGACATTAATAATAATAACAAAAACGATGTTTTGTGCTTTGAAAACAAAGCTATTGTTAGAAATATTGAAATATATGATGTTGATAATAAATCATTAAATAGTTTTTGGAAGTTTTCTCTCCCAGATACTTTAATTGGTTACTTTACAGATGCTACCTTAGTTTCTTTTAATAATAAGACAAATTACTTATTGGTATCTGTTGCTCTTAGCAATAATAATAAATCGCTTTTTTTATTTGATGTAATTAATGGTCAGATTAACCCTAAGCCGCTTTCTTTCTTAAATCTTCCGGAGAAATATATTCACTACAAAAACCCTATTCAATTAACTACAATTGATTGGGATAATGATAATGATGATGAAATTGCTATTACTTTTTCTAGCCCTTTTAGATCCATTTTAATTTGTGATTTTAAAAACGAAAATCTTATCATTGTCGATGAAATTGCTAAAGATTTTTTATCAAATTCCTATTCTCCTATTTTAACAGGTGTTGGCGATTTAAATGGAGATAGAAAAGATGACATTATTGTAGTTGATAACGGAACAAAAGCTAATGCTAGAATTTACTTAAATGGTATGAAAAAAGATGGCTTAAGAATTCTTGGATTAAAAGATATTGGACAATTGTCTTTTTTAAGTAAATCAAGTGTTAACTTTGATTATGATGGCGGAGATGAAATATTTTTTGCCTCCAGAAAATTTGGTCTTCATTACATTTTTGTTGAAAGTATTGGAATGGTTAATCAGGCAGTTACAGTAAAAACTGAACTTTTAATCGATGATATAAATAAAATTTACATCTCTGGAGCCTCATCAAATAATCAAATTGTTACTATTGACCCTGTTGGAAAAATAGGTCGTTATGAAATTATTAAAAATGAAACTGATCTCTCTGTCGGAATATATGAAAATAAAACCATTAACTTTTCAATAAAAAGGCCAAACGATATATCATCAATCTATTTTGCGAATAGCAAACAATTGGTTGCCTGTGCTTATGATGATATCAAGTCTGAACTCTATTTTTATAATCATAAATCATACATTGAACCTGCTGTTGATTATTCTCTACAAAGACAAGACAAAAGATCTCCAGATGTTATAGTAAATTCCTATGATTCAACTTTTTTTGATATCGCTTGGATGGATACTTTGCAGTTTTATGAGTTCAAAAGTAAATCTTTGCTTGACAATATGAAGTTTAATCAAGACAAAAAATCTATTTCATGGATCCCAACAGTGGATAATTTAGGTTTTAATGAAATATTTTATGATATATCTTTCAAACATACTGATAATTTTGAATCAATCAATGAGGATACCCTGACTCAAGTCATTCTTAATGAAAAAATAATAACAAGAAGTGATTCTATTTTGATATATGTTAATGATAAGCCCAATATTAAAGACAACTTTTCAACATTTGACGTTTTTGGTGGTGATGATTTCACACATAAGTTTTTATCTGTTGATAAAAATGTTGATAGTAAGCTTACTTATTATTTTTTAAACGATTCTTTAAATGGGATAACTGTTGATGACAGTGGCTATGTATCTTGGAAAATTCCCCAGAAATTTAAAGGTTCTAAATCTTATGATCTATGTGTGGATGACAGTATTGAAAAAGATTCAATTAAAATTAATTTTAATATTCATCCTAGATTATATTTTTCTACTAACGATACAACATATCATGTTGAGGTTAATGAACCAATAAATCTCAATTTTAAGCCCGACACTGTTTACAGTTTTAACACATACTCTTATTCAATACCCAATTCTCCAAAAAATATGTCAATTGACAATAATGGAAATTTTTCTTGGATACCAAATTCATCTCAAATTGATATTAAAAATTTTTTTGTTGTAATTTCAGATGGAAAAACGTCTGCTGAATCAAAAATTTCTATTAATGTAAATGATAAACCAGCAATAACTTTAAGTCCTCCTAAAATCGTTCATTTACCTGTTGGAGAAAACTTTAATTTTAAATTTATTGGCAATGATCCTAATCAAGAAAATGAATTGGTTTGGAAGCTATTACAAGGTCCTGAAGATATGACTCTTCTCAGCGATGGAACTCTTAACTGGTTAAGCTCTGGTATTGATTTTGTAAATTACATTATTCAACTATCTGATGGATATGTATATGAAACATTTGAAGGCTTAATTTATGTAAATGCAATACCTAAAATTATTTCTGATCCCCCAAAAACAATTAACCTTGGAGATACTTTGATTTATGAAATTATGAGTGAGGATCAAAATAAACTATCTTACAATAATAGTAGTGAAAAAAACCTTATAGAATACAAAATTCTATCTGCACCTGATGATTGCTTCATTAAAAACAATATTTTAAAATGGCCCGTTTCTGAAAATTATTTAGGAAATAATTCTATAAATATATCAATTTCAGATGGTATTGAAAAAGATACTCAAACTTTCAATATTTTTGTAAACGACATTCCAGTACTTTATACAAAAGATACTTTGCTATTAGAAGTCAACAAACAATTTGACTATGTTTTAGAAGTTATTGATAAAAACTTAAATGATGTAATAGATATTGATTTGATAAACAATAGTTTGGGATTTGAATTAAAAAAAGATACTTTAAGCTGGAAACCGGACACTTCACGAATAGGAAGTCATAATTTAAAATTAAGATTATCAGATGGTAATATTAATTTTGAAAATGATTATAATCTTAATTTTCGTGTATTTTCAAAACCAAAATTTACCAATACCCCGAAAAAAGACGCTTATGTTGGATTAGAATTTTTATATGAACCTAAAATTAACTATTTTACTCAAAAAAGCTCTTCCCTTGAAATTGTCGAGTCTTCATCTATTAATGTAAAACTAAATAATAATATAATCACTTGGATACCTGATATTAATGATGCTAAAAAAGAGATACATAAAATTGTACTGAAGGCATCCAACAAAAACAAACAATCAAGTACGATTGAATTTTTTGTAAAAGTGCACGAAAATCCTAAAATCAAAAATTAATTTATTATTTCGATGATGTCTAAAGTTAAATATGATGAAAGTAGTATTCGATCGCTTGATTGGAAAGAACATATTAGGCTCAGGCCAGGAATGTATATTGGTAAACTTGGAAATGGCTCTTCTAAAGATGATGGTATATACATATTATTAAAAGAAATTATTGATAATTCTATTGATGAATATGTCATGGGTTATGGAAAAACTATTGATATAAAAGTTAATGATTCTCGCGCTGTTATTCGCGATTATGGACGCGGTATTCCTATTGGTAAATTAGTTGATTGTGTTTCTAAAATTAATACTGGCGGAAAATATGATTCTAAAGCATTTCAAAAATCAGTTGGATTAAATGGTGTAGGCACCAAAGCAGTTAATGCTTTATCTGAAATATTTATAGCAAAAACTATCAGAGATGGAAAAACAAAGGAAGTTGAGTTTCATAATGGAGAAATTTTTGTTGATAATGATGTTGAAAGCACATCTATTCGAAATGGAACTAAAATTATATTTAAACCAGATACTAAAATTTTTTCTGGTTTCAAATTTAATCCCGACTTCATACTTGAACAAGCATGGAATTATGCCTATCTAAATTCTGGTTTAACAATCAATTTTAATGGCAATAAAGTTTTTTCTAAAAATGGTTTGTTAGATTTGTTAAGCAAAAAAACTGCTTCTGAAAAATTAGAGTATCCTATAATTCATTTGAAGGATAAAGACATTGAAATTGCGATATCACATGGAGCACAATATGGAGAAGATTATTACTCTTTTGTAAATGGACAATATACCACTCAAGGAGGGACACATCTTGCTGCATTCAAAGAAGCTATTGTAAAAGTTGTTCGTGATTTTTTTAAGAAAGATTATGAAGCAAATGACATTAGATCTTCCATTATTGCTTCTATTAGTATAAAAATTCAAAATCCAGTTTTTGAATCTCAAACAAAAACAAAGCTTGGTTCAAATGATATGGGCCCAAAAGGTCCGACTGTTCGCATTTTTATTAATGATTTTATCAAAAAATTAGATGACTATTTGCATAAAAATCCTACAACTGCAAAAAACCTTCAAAATAAAATATTAAGATCTGAAAAAGAACGAAAGGATATGGCAGGAATAAAAAAACTTGCCAACAAACGTGCTAAAAAAGCAAATCTACATAATAAAAAATTACGAGATTGTCATTATCACTTTAACAATGCAAAACTTACAGAACAAGATCGCTTAAATTCGTGTATCTTTATAACAGAGGGTGATTCTGCAAGTGGATCCATAACAAAATCTAGAAATGTTGACTATCAAGCTGTTTTTAGTTTAAGAGGAAAACCTTTAAATACTTTTGGTCTTAGAAAAAAAGTTGTTTATGAGAATGAAGAATTTAATTTACTTCAACATGCTCTTAACATTGAAAATGGTATTAATGGACTTAGATATAATAAAATTATTATTGCTACTGATGCTGATGTTGATGGAATGCATATAAGACTACTAATATTAACTTTTTTTCTTCAATTTTTTCCTGATTTAATAAAAAATAATCACATATATATTCTAGATACACCATTGTTTAGAGTTAGAAATAAAAAAGAAACCATTTATGCATATTCCGAAAAAGAAAAAAACTCTGCTATAGATAAAATTGGAAAAAATTGTGAAATAACTCGTTTTAAAGGTCTTGGAGAAATATCTCCAAGTGAATTTAAACTTTTCATTGGTGATCAAATGAAATTAATTCCTCTAGAAAAAAGCGAAAATACATCTATACAAAGTACTTTGTCTTATTTTATGGGTAAAAATACACCTGACAGACAAGAGTTTATTATAAATAACTTGAGATTTGAGGACAACCCTATAGATGGCTAAAAAAAACTCAGAAACAGTTTCAAATGTTTATGAAGATTGGTTTTTAGATTATGCTTCTTATGTTATTTTAGAAAGAGCTGTCCCTCAAATTGAAGATGGCTTGAAACCTGTTCAAAGAAGACTTCTTCATGCCATGAAAAAAATGGATGATGGAAGATTTCATAAAGTTGCTAACATCATTGGGCAAACTATGCAATATCATCCTCACGGTGACGCTGCTATAGGAGACGCATTAATTAACCTAGGCCAAAAAGATTTACTGATTGAAACACAAGGAAACTGGGGCGATGTTAGAACAGGCGACAAAGCAGCTGCTCCCAGATATATTGAAGCTAGATTGTCTTCTTTTGCCCTTGAAGTTTCATTTAACAATGATATCACCAATTGGCAAATATCGTATGATGGTAGAAAAAAAGAACCCGTTTTTCTTCCTATGAAATTTCCTTTGCTTCTTGCACAAGGTGTTGAAGGTATAGCTGTTGGATTATCGACAAAAATTATGCCTCATAATTTTATAGAGCTAATAAAATCCTCAATATCAATTTTAAAAGATAATCCTTTCAAAATCTTTCCTGACTTTCAAACAGGTGGTATTGCAGATTTTTCAAATTATAATCAGGGTAAAAAAGGTGGAAAGATTCGCCTAAGATCAATTATAGAAACTAAAGACAAAAAAACATTGATCATCAAAACAATACCCTACTCTGTTTCAACATCTTCCTTGATTGATTCGATTATCAAAGCAAATGAAAATGGTAAAATAAAAATAAAAAAAGTAGAAGACAATACTGCCGAAAAAATTGAAATAGTAGTTCATTTAACTTTGGGTGTTTCTCCTCAAGTCACAATAGATGCATTATATGCTTTTACAAACTGTGAAATATCGCTATCTCCTAATTGTTGTGTAATTGTCGATAATAAACCAAATTTCATTTCTGTTAATAAAATGTTGCGCATTTGCACAGAAAATACTGTTCAATTATTAAAAAAAGAATTGGAATTGCTAAAAAATAAATTATTAGAAAAGTGGCATTTTGCTACTCTTGAAAAAATCTTTATTGAAAATAAAATTTATAGACAAATTGAAGAATGCGAAACCTGGGAGTCAATATTAAAAACAATTGACAAAGCTTTGATTCCATATAAAAATATATTAAAAAATCAAATAACAAAGGATGATATTGGTCGATTAACCGAAATTAAAATTAAAAGAATTTCCAAATTCAACTCTAACAAAGCAAATGATGATATAGCCTCATTAGAAAACGACATCAAAGAGGTTAACACGAACTTAAACAATATTATTATTTATTCAATTAAATATTTTGAATCTATTCTAAAAAAATACTCAAAAGGAAGAGAACGAAAAACTGAAATATCAAATTTTGATTCAATTTCTGCAAGACGTGTTGTTATAGCAAATAAAAAGCTTTATGTTAATAGAAAAGAAGGATTTATTGGTTATAATTTAAAAAAGGATGAGTTTATTTCTGACTGTTCAGACATTGATAATATTATAGTGTTTTTAAAGTCAGGAAAATACAAAGTTGTTAAAATTGAACCAAAACTATTCATAGGTAAAAATATTATCCATGCATCTATTTGGAAAAAAAATGAAAAGCATATGATATACAATGTTATTTATTTTCAAGGATTATCAAAAATTTCTTATGTAAAGCGTTTTGCGGTTACATCAGTTGTTAAAGATAGAGAATACGATATAACCTCTGGTGATAAAAATAACAAGCTTTTATATTTTACTGCAAATCCAAACAGTGAGTCTGAAATAGTTTCAATAACCCTTGATTCAAAAGCTAAAACAAGAAACAAATCTTTTGATTTTGATTTTTCATCTATATTAATAAAAGGTAGAAATTCAAAAGGAAACATTCTGTCTAAGCATCCGATTAAACGAGTTGTTCAAAAATCAAAAGGAGAATCCACTCTTGGAGGGCGAGATATTTGGATTGATAAAACTATTGGTAGGCTTAATGATTCTAATCAAGGAACTTTTTTAGGCAAATTTAATTCTGATGAAATTATAATTTCATACTATTCAGATGGAACATATGAAAAAACTAGAGTCGATTTTTCAAACAGATATAACTTTAATGAAATTGTTCATATAAAGAAGTTTGATCCTGAAAAAGCTGTCTGTGTTGTTTATTATAATGGAAAACAAAAAGCATACTATATTAAAAAGTTTAATATTGAAACTTCAGTTATTGATAAAAAATACAAATTTATATCAGACGAGCGTGGATCTAAGCTTGTATTAGTTTCTTTCTCTTTAGAATCTAATTTATGTTTTAATTATAGAACAAAAAAGGGAGAAAAAAAATCAAAACTTATTGATTTGTCAACTTTTGTTTCCATAAAAGGCTGGCAAGCTCTTGGAAATAAAATAAAGAGTTATAAGCATATGAGTGGTTTCAAAATAGTTGAAACTAAAAATCAAAAAGAAACTGAGGGTCTTGATAATGAAAACAAAGAAAACAATCAACAAGATGTCTCTTCTGTTAGCCAAGAAAAATTAAATCTTTTTTAAAAATGCATATATTTTTTTTGGATCATCTGTAAAAACACCATCAACTTCTAGTCTTTTTACCTTATACAAATCTTCTAAAGTATTAACCGTATAAATTAAAACTGGTAATTTTTTTCTCTTACACCAACTTGCTGTTTTCTTGTTAATTGTATTTAAATCTGTGTGAAAAGTATCTGGTTTAATAAAAAAAGACCAAATTTTAGTTCTTAACAAGATATTTTTATTCGTTCTAGAAAATAAATACCCTATTTTTATGCTTTTATCAATTTTCTTTATTTTTTTTAAAACTAAAGGATTAAAACTTGATACAATTGTTTTTTTCTCAATTTTATTATTTCTTATAAAGTTTACAACATCCTTTTCTATGTTTTTGTTAAAGATGCTATCTGATTTAATTTCAATGTTTAATATTTTTATATCATTTATAATTTTTTTTATTTCTTTTAAATAACTGAGTTTATACTTATTTTGAATTTTTTGTATTTTTTTAATATTGACATTTTTAATTTTTGTCTTTTTGTCAATTAAATATCTATCGTGGTGAATTAAAACCTCATTATCTTGGGTCTTTTGTACATCTAATTCAATCCCATCGACTCCTTGATTTATGGCTTCTTTAAATGATTTAATTGTATTTTCTCTAAAATATTTTGGTGCTCCTCTATGACCCAATACTATGAATTTTTTATCAAACATACTGTTCCTTGATTAATATTATATAAATATAAAAAATTTAATTTAAATAAAATAAATGATGTTTAAAGATTTGTTAATAATGTAATTTTTTATGTTTAAAATATAACATATTAATATGAATGACAATTTAGAAAAAACAACTTCACCAGAAAAATTATGGAAATCTTGCCTATTATACATAAAGGATAAAATATCAGATCAAGCTTTTCAAACCTGGTTTAGTGGCATTCTTATTTCTTCTGTTTCAAATGATGAACTAGTCATTCAAGTCCCAAATAAATTTCATTTTGAATGGCTTGAATCAAAATATAGACTGCTTATTGATGACGCTGTAAAAAAAGTGTTTTCCAAGCCTTTAGTTATAAACTATAGTGTTGTAATAAGTAAAAAAAATACTGCTGATATTCCCAATATAAATGACAAAGTTCCTTTAACAAAGAATTACCACAATAAATCATCATTAAATAAAAGCTATACTTTTGAAAATTTCATTGAAGGAAAAGGAAATCAAATGGCAAAAGCTGCCGCCCTATCAATTTCGGAAAATTTTGGTTCTTCTCCTTTTAATCCTCTTCTGATTTATAGTCATACTGGACTAGGAAAAACGCACTTATTACAAGCAATTGGAAATTATATAATAAAGAAAAGAAACTCTTTAAAAATAACCTATCTAACTAGTGAAAAGTTTATGCATGACTTCATAAAATCCATACAAGAGAATAAAACAACAGATTTTGCAAACCTGTATAGGAAGTCAGATCTTTTATTAATTGATGACGTTCAATTTTTTGAAGGGAAAGAACAAACCCAAGAACAATTTTTTCATCTTTTTAATGATTTATATCAAAAGGGAAAGCATATTGTTTTAACAATGGATAGGCATCCAAACGAATTGAAAGGCATAAAAGAACGATTGATTTCGCGATTCAAATCAGGTCTTACTGTAGATATTCATCCCCCTGATCTTGAAACAAGAATTGCTATTTTAATGAAGAAAGCTGATGTTGAGAATTTAGATATTCCTTATTCTGTAACTGAATTCCTGGCTAGTAGTATTAGAGGCAATGTTAGGGATCTTGAAGGGGCCCTTACACGAGTTTTGGCTATATCAACACTATCGAAGCGTGATGTAAACTTGACTCTTGTGAAAGAGGTTATAAAAGATATTTTAGGAAATGATGCTTTTAAAGAAATTACCACTGACCGCGTTATCACGTTTGTATCGAAATTTGGAAAGGTATCTGAAAAATCGATTACAGGCAAAGGGAGAAAAAAAGATGTTGTTTTAGCACGTCAAATTGCAATGTATTTATCAAGAGAATTTACTGGAAACACTTTGTCAAAAATTGGCCTTCACTTTGGGAAACGAGATCACTCTACAGTAATTCATGCTTGCAACTTGATTGAACAAAAAATAAAAACAAATAATGCGTTTAAAAATAAAATTAACAAATTAATTTTTGATATTGAAAATATTAACTTAGAAAGGTAGTATATATGTCCAATATTTTTATTATAGATGATGATAAAGAACTAACTAGTCTGCTTGAAGAATTCTTTTTATCTTTTAATTATAAAGTAAAAAGTTGTCACCTTCCAGAAGATGCATTAGAATACTTAAAAGTCAACTCTCCAGATTTGGTTGTTTTGGACATTATGCTTCCTGGTATGGATGGTTTACAATTATTAAGAAAGCTTCGTGAATATTCTCCTGTGCCTGTTATAATGCTTACGGCAAGAGGTGAAGTTACCGATAGAATAGTTGGCTTAGAGTTAGGGGCTGATGACTACATGCCAAAACCTTTTGAGCCAAGAGAGCTATTAGCTCGAGTTCAATCTATTCTAAGAAGAAGTCAATCTCCGTCCTCAATGCTTGATATAATAAAGTTTAAGGGTTTGACAGTAAATAAACTTTCTCAAGAAGTAGAGCTTGATGATGGGTTAATTCATTTATCTACAACCGAGTTTGAAGCTTTGCTTCTTTTTGTTGAAAATCCTGGCGAAGTTCTTGATAGAGAGTTTTTAGTTGAAAATATTCGTGGAATTACTTGGCAAACTTATGATCGTTCTGTTGATGTTTTAGTTAGTAGACTTAGAAACAAGCTAGGTGAAACACCCACAAATACCCGATTTATAAAAACAATTCATGGAATTGGTTACAAATTTATAGGAGTATCTGAAAATTAAATTACCCTTTTCAGGAAAAAGTCTTTTTTTCAGATTAGGAATTCTAGTTTCTTTTTTTGCTGCTGTTTTAATTATTATAATAGGTCTGGTTGTGCAACTTTCTTACAGCGAACAAGATACTATCTTAGATGCTCATGAATTTTACTATTATTCTCAAATGGTTCAATCTTGGGGGGCTCCTCCTGATACAAATAAAGTTTTATTTGATTTAAAAAACTTACAATTACAAGGAGCTATTTTTTCAATAGAAAACAATGATTCTTCTATATATTGGAAATATCCTTCTTCATTTAATTCAAGTGATTATTTTAGTTATTCTGATAGTGAAATTTTAGGTGAGTTTTATAATGTTAAAATACCCCTATATGTATCCTTTGGTGATATGAACAACATTGTTACAACATATGTTGAAAATGAAAATTTTCGGTATTTTCTAGCATTAAACAGGGTAGAACCATCTGCCTTTCAAATAAAATTTATTCCTGCCTCCTTAATAACTATTTTGTTTTGTGCTATTTTGTTTTTATTTATAAGAAATTACCTGCAACCAATTAGATTAATACGCTTAAGAGTAATGGAACTCGAAAAAGGCAATCTTGATTCAAAAATTGATGTTATCAGAAATGATGAATTAGGATATCTTACACGAATTATAAATAAAATGATTCAAAATATCAAATCGCTATTAAATCAAAAACAGCAACTTTTATCTGAAGTAAGCCATGAGCTAATGTCCCCATTAACAAGAATGCAATTATTAGTTGAGCTGACTCCAGATCATAAAAACAAATATAAAATAAAGAATGAAATTGTTGGNCTTAGAAACATAATCTCTAATTTATTATTNTCTGANAANCTNGACATTCCTTATTCAAATTTAAATCTAGAAAAAACAAACTTTTCTCACTTTTTAGACAAAATAATTGCAAAATATCCTGATTCTTCAAATCGAATAGTTGTTAAAAATTCATTTCCAAAAATAAATTTAAATATTGATGCTTTAAAAATAAATATCGCCATTAAAAACATTATTGATAATGCTTTCAAATATAGTTCAAAAAACTCTGATGTTATAATTTTTTCATATATTAAACAAAAGCATGTAATTGTTTCAATAAACAATCAAGGCAACATAATTTCTGCAAAAGATATAGAAAAAATAAAAGACCCTTTTGTTAGGGTTAACAAGGATTCCTCTATCCAAGGTTTTGGGCTTGGTCTTGCTATTGCTAATAAAATTGTATTAGCACATAATGGAAAACTAGAAATTGTTAGCAATATTAATGATGGAACAACATTTTCATTTTATTTCCCCATTAATTAATTGTTTTTTTCATTTATTATAAATATTTTTAGTGAGTGGAAAAATCTAGCATAAATAAAACTATTATTGTGGGTCGACTTGGAAACGACCCTGAGTCGAGATATACCGCCTCTGGTCGTTCTGTTTCTTCTTTTTCTGTTGCAACAGATGAATATTGGGTAGATAATGAAAATCAAAAAAAGAATCATACCGAATGGCACAATATGATTGCCTGGGATAAGCTNTCTGACTTTTCAAATAAATTTCTATTTAAAGGTCAATTAGTCTACTTTGAAGGAAAATTAAGAACAAAATCTTGGGATGACAAAAATGGAACAAAAAAATATAAAACAGAAATTTTCTGTAGTCAAATAACACCTCTAGAGTGGAAAAAAAGTTCTTAAAATCTTTTTAATATTACATATTTTTACATTTTTTTCTATGTTATGTTAGCATTGTGTTATTATATTATTGTAGGAGAGTGTATGTTATGATAAATATTATTAAAACCATATCAATGTTGTTAATTATTTTTTCATTTGTTTTTTCTAATACAAATGAAATGCCTGTTTATAGTGGCGATGCTGTCATCAGTTTATCTCCTGTAAAAAAGACAAAACGTATTGATATAATCAAAAAAACTTTCGCTACTGATAGCGATGAACCTCTGAAAAAAAGGTCTCACAAAAGAAGACGTAAAATTAGAAGACCAAGACAAGGGCGCTAAATCTTTTCTNTTTAATTACAGGCGNCTAGAGCNCCTTTTTTTATGACAAAAAAATTATATACTTTAGAAACAGCAAAAAATAAATATTCNGACAGAGANTANAATGTTAATATTTCTTTTCCAGAGTTTTCTTGTCTTTGTCCAAGAACCGGTCTTCCAGACTTTGCAACAATTATCATAGATTATACCCCTGATAAACTATTAGTTGAATTAAAATCACTAAAACTTTATTTTTTAAACTATAGNGACAAAGGAATCTTCCATGAACATGCTACAAATATGATTCTAGATGACTTTAGGAGCGCAAGTAATCCCAAAAAAGTTTCTGTGCGTGCAATATTTGGAACTAGAGGTGGAATTGATACAATTGTAGAATCATCCTGGCCAAAATAAATTAAACTTTTATTAAAATAACTTTAAATCATAAATTACANNAGTTAAAAATTATAATATTTAAAAATGAAAATTAAAATTACTAACAGTAACAGAAAACGAAAGAATAAACACGGTTTTTTTAAAAGAATGAGTTCAAAAAACGGCAAAGCTATTTTAGCGAGGCGTCGTAAAAAAGGTAGAAAAACTTTATCTGCTTAATTTTTGAATTTTTCTATTCCAAAAAATTCGTTTTTTTCAACGGTTTCGAATTCTAGCTCTTATTTTGCTAAAGATTTACAATTTCTTTATTTCTATACAAAAAATAAAAAAATTGGCTTTATTGTTTCCAAAAAATATGGGTCATCGTCATCAAGATTTTTATTTAAGCGCAGGTGCCGCTTTATATATTTAAATAGTTCAATATTTCCTGAGAAATCTGTTGGTATTATAATTAAACCAAAAAAAAATATTCAAATGAATTATGATTCAATTTATTTAAACTTTCTTTCTTTTTTAAATTATATGAATAACAATGGAACAAAAACGTAATTTTCTTGCAATAATATTAATCTGCATCATAGTGGTTTTAACACCTAAGTGGATGTCTCTNTTTGGTCCAAAACAAATCGTTGACATCAATGNNCCTTCTTATGAAAACCTTAATGATTTAGAGCCTCCTACAACACAAAAAACAACCAAAAGTTATTCTTCAAATATAAAAGAAAAAAAGATAACAATAATTACCGACTTGTACGAAGCCGTTATTTCGAATAAATCTGGTGGTTCAATTATATCTTACAAATTAAAAAATTATTTTGGTTCTTATGATGTTAATCAAAACTATAATGATTCTATAAATGTTGAATTAATAAATGATAACAATTCTTCTGGATGTATGCCCTGTGTAAGATATAAAGATAATATTTCCAATGATATTTATTTTTTCAATAATTTGTTTTCCTATTTTGATAAAGATACGATTATTGTTTCCGGTGAAAACACCTATGATGTAAACTTTGTGTATAGTTCTGGAAATAATGAAAAACTAAACAAAACTGTTACTATAAAAGGAAACTCATATATTATTAATCATTTTTTTAATTTTGAAGGTTTTGATTTTAATTATTCTGATGAACTGGAACTTTGTTGGCTTAATGGTCTTTTGCCAACCGAAAAAATTGAGGCCGAGGATATTCAAAATGCTTCGTTTGTTACAAGTTTTGGTCAGGATTATGAAAAGTTTTATTATACCAGCTCGGATTCGGTTGAACTTGAAATTGTAGAAGGTAATGCCTCATGGATTGGTATAAATAATAAATATTTTTTAATGTCTATCATTCCTGATAATAGAGTTAAATCTTTTGGGCATTCTTATGCTTCATTAGATTTTAAATCGAGAAAAGTTACGCCTTCTTATAATGCTTTTCTTACTTTTTCTCCGTCTAATAACTTTTCCTTGTCTTCTAAAATATATTTAGGCCCTTTGGAATATGATACTCTAAAACTTGAAAATGTTGGGCTAGAAAATGCAATAAGTTTTGGATGGACCATAATCCAACCATTTAC
>NZTO01000063.1 GCA_002703375.1 Fidelibacterota bacterium
ATATTCAGAAAAAGGTGAAATACANGATATTGGTATACCGAATTTTATATTAGATAATTTTATATCATACGAAATAGATGATACTTGGTACACAAATAATTACCAAGACAACATGATAAATTATATTCTAAATAGTAAGGGTGTTACAACAGATGTTTTTGATGGATTGCAGGTAAAAATATTTCCTTCAACTGAAATTTCTTATTCAAATTATCAAGGATGGACTACATTGCCGGGCTCTACTGGATCTGATAACCCTCAAATTTTTGTTAANCCTTGGCCAGTTATAAATCATAGACAATCTAAAGTATTTCCTTATGATTTTGAAATTGTATTTTATGATAATATTGCATANAGACAAGATTCATTATTATTTTNTAGCCCAGATGGAATTTTTGGAATCAATGATACTCTGGGTTCTGAAAGTATTTTCTTTTCAGCTGATTCTATACCTTTTCAAAGAGAATACCCTTTTTATGTNTATAACAGAACATTAAANGATACTATGGCTTTAATTGGTATAGATTCAGATGAGGATGGCAATTTTAATGTATGGACAGATAGAATTTTAGTTGGCACTAGATCAAATGAATTTTATAATGAAAATACTCCATATTATTATTGGATTGGCACTACGGCTGAAATTGATTTTAATGGAATACAAGAGTCCAGTAGACCAAAATACGGAGATGTCTATGAAGTAACCTTTGAAAGGCCTTTTGGTGAATTTGATACATTAAAGTTCAGCACTGGAATGAATGGTACTATTAATAATGATAATTTGTCTAATGACATGAACAATATTAAAGTTGTTCCAAATCCTTATGTTATGACAAATTTACTAGAGGAAGCAATTTACAGTACAAGTTTCAATCAAAGAAGAAAATTAATGTTTACTCATTTGCCATCAAGATGTATTATTAAAATTTATACTGTTTCAGGAGTTTTGGTTGACAAAATTGTTGTTGATAATAATTATGACGATGGTATTGCATACTGGGATCTTTTGAGTAATGAATCACTTGAGGTTGCAGCTGGAATGTATATTTATCACGTCAAGTCCTTAGTGACAGGAGACAATGGGTCAGAAAAAATTGGTAAATTTGCAATAATAAAATGATAAAACATATAATTATACTAATCATATCTATAACTTTTTGTGTTGATAAAAATGGCACAGCTGCTTCGAGCTTTTTAGAAATTGATATCGGTGGAGATATTACATCAATGGGTGGAGCAGGAGTAAGTCATGTTAATGATGCTTCTTCATCATATTGGAATCCTGCTGGTCTGGCATTTTCAAAAACTGGACAGCTATTTTTTATGAATCAATCTTGGATTGCTGGAATTGATCACAGTTACACAAGTGTATCTTTCCCATTAAATAGAATAGGAACGCTTGGATTAAGTTTAAATTTAGTTAATTATGGAGAAATTGAAGTAACCAATTTAGATTTTCANGATGGGACTGGAGAATATTATTCAGCCTTAGATTATTCAGCATCTTTAAGTTTTGCAAAGAAATTTGTNAATTGGTTTGGTTTTGGATCNTCAGTTAAATTTATTAATTCAAAAATTTGGCATAGTTCAGCNTCTGCGTTTGCTGTTGATTTGGGAGCTCAAATATATACTGATTTTTTATCTTCATCAAAAGGTAAACANGATGGAGTTAAAATTGGAATGAGTATTTCTAATTATGGGACAAGGATGAAATACGATGGTATTGATTTGATNCAGCCAATAGACCCCAGTGAAGATTNTGGTAACTATGCGGATGTTAAAGGTAAATATGAAACTTCATATTGGGAGTTACCTTTAATTTTCAGAATTGGAGTATCAAATGACTTTTTTAAATCAAAATATTCATCATTANTAGTTGCTATTGATGCTATACACCCAAATAATGATAAAGAAAGAATAAACATTGGATTAAAATATTCTTATAATTATCCTAGGCTTATATCTNTTNATATTGGAGCTGGTTTTAAAGGAATGCACACCCAAATCAGAGGCAACAAAATACAATTTTCATCGCCNTTTGGTCCTTCGCTTGGAATTGGTATGTCNATTCCAATTCAAAATAAATTAAAATTAAAATTTGATTATACTGTAAGATCAGTAGGTGTTTTTGGATTTTCTAAANTAGTAACAATAGGATTGAATTTTTAATGTTATATGTATATATAAAAATTGTCTTATTATTTTTACTTTCTATCACAAAAGCTGATCAAAACAGCGTCATTGCCAAAGTAGGAAATCAAATCATTTATACAANTGATGTCATTGAAAGAGCTGAATATACACCAAGACCAATGTATTGCAGAGGTAATTCATTGATTGACAAAAAAATAATTGTTAATACACTAATTGGAGAAAAGTTATTTTCCAAAGAGTACAAAGAAAAATATTTACCAGAAGATATACAAAATTANCTCATTGGAAGAAAAAATCAAAAGATGAGAGATCTTCTNTACAATGAAATAATTAAGGATAATAAATATCAACAAAAAGATTATTCTCATTGGTATGAATTAGCTGATTACGAATATGATTTTAANTATCTNACTGTAANATCTTCTGAAATAATGGATAAAATCGATGAACAAATTTTAAATGGATTTGATTTAAATAAGGTCTATCAAGATTTAAGTAATAATAATAATATGCTTTCAACAAAAGATAATTTAAACATTTTTAACATTGATAATTATNATNTAAGAAACAGTTTATTTTCCCAAAAAAGATTTGTAGGAGAAATTGTAGGTCCTGTNAAAGTAGATGATAATTTTTTTATGTATTATGAAATTAGTGATGTGGTAAAGAAAATAAATATAAATAATAATGATAGAATTAGAATTTTTAATGATATAAATGAAATTATTGATCATCAATCAAATCAATTATTTTATGAGAAATATGTAAAGTCAGTAATGAGTGGANTTGAAATGAAATTAAATGATCAAAGTTTTAGAAAATTTTCAAATTTAGTTAGTAGTTGGTATAATGATAATCAAAAGTTTGATTTAGAAAAACAAGATTTTAGTAACACTTTGGTTGAAATAGGAAAGGATTCATTCTCAATAGATGAAATTTTATCAATGATAAAAATTCATCCACTTCAATTTAGAAATGGGTACTATAGAAAAATGACATTTAATCAACAGNTAAAATACGCTTTAGCAGATTTAATTNGAGATATTTATTTAAATACTGAAGCTAAAAAAATGGGTCTTGACAATCATGTNGCCGTAATTAATGAGTATGAAAAATGGTATGATAATTTTAGAGCAGTTCAAAATAGAAAATCTATTGTAGGAGATATAAATTTTAGTTCAATGAATGTTCCAAAGGCTTTGAATCAATATTTTTNAAAACTAGCGAAGAAACATTCTAATGATATTTGGATTAACATTAAAGCTATTGAGAGCCTTTCACTATCATCAATAGATATGGTAGTATTAAATGATAATAAACCATATGAGGTTTTTTGTCCAACATTTCCTGTTATTACATCCCATCATCAATTTGATTTTGGACAAAGATTGGATTTATATGAAAATTAATAAAATCAGCATATTTCTCGTTTTAGTTTTTATAACTTTAAGTTGTAAAAAAATAGTGGAATCAGAACCTATTTGGGGTTGTATGGATACCAATGCTTGTAATTTTGATGAAAATGCAAATTTAAATGATTCTAGTATATGTATTTTCCCTGAAAGCTACGATGAATGTTGTGAAGATGAGCAATTAGACCGCTGCGGAGTTTGTGGAGGCGATGACACATCCTGTCTTTTGTTTAGTCANTACAGATCGTATGATTATGATGATAGTTTGTGTTTAGAAAATTTTAGTGAAACAGAAGCAAATACGGAAAATTATTTTCTTTCAATATTAAATCATGATAATATTTTGTTAAATACTGAAGATTTGTATTTTTTAGAAATTGATACATTGGTAGGTAGTCAAATTCAATTAAAGAATTGGGATTCTCAACAAAATACTTTTTTCGTTTTAGATACAATTTATAACAATGACACAACATTTTTATNTTTAAAATCTAGTTTAGATGATGGATTATGTAAAAAAAATATTTTTTATTCATTATATGATGAAATTTTTGAAAGTCAAAATGATGCTTGTTGTAATTNTAATGAATTTTCAATATACGATTCGAATTGTGAAATTTTAGATTGTGATGGAGTATGTAATGGAGACAATAATCCAGATTGTAATGGAGATTGTGGTGGGAATGCTTATTTAGATGAATGTGATCAATGTTGTAATGGCAATACAGACATTGAATGTTCATATTTTAACTCAATCAATGATTTTGGAGGTTTGTACGATTGTAATAGCGAATGTTATGGAAATGAGCTTCCTGATTGCAATGGCATTTGTTTTGGTGATTCTATCCAGGATNATGACGGAAACTGTTGTGGTTTAGATGATGTTGATGGTTGCAATATGTGTAGTAATTATAATGAATTAGGNGAAGCTGTAGATGAATGGCCTATAATTTGGTATGAAGATTTTTCATCAAATAGTTTGAATCCAAATCATTGGAATTTAGAATATTGGGAATCAGGTAGATATAATAATGAATTACAAGCTTACACTCCTAGACCTGATAATGTTTATATTGAGGAAGGTAAGCTAGTAATTCAAGCTTTGAGAGAGAATTTTACATACGTAAATTACATAACTGGAGAGGAAATTCCTGCAGAGTTCACATCAGCTCGANTAAATACAAAGCTAAAAGTAGATTTTAGACCCTTGAATTGTGGCCCAAATCAAGGGGGTGAAATTAAAGTTGATGTTGTGGCTAAACTTCCAAGTGGAAATGGAACTTGGCCTGCCATTTGGTTNTTACCATCATTTAATATGTATGGACAATGGCCATCAAGTGGTGAAATAGATATTATGGAACACAGTCCCCNAGTAACAGGAATTAATAATATTTTATGTTCTGTTCACACTCAGGAATACAATTTTGGTTCAGACGGTTGGTATCAATCTGGTCAAACCTCTGAATCATCATCTTTAAATCTTGATGATCCAATNGATAATGCAACAACTGAATTTTTACAGTATTCTTTAATATGGTCAACGAATAACATTCAAATACTTGTAAATGATCAGCAAATTTTGAGTTATGATAATAGCTGTAATGGTTTTGAATCTTGGCCCTTTTCACAATCGTTTCATTTATTGATTAACTTAGCAATAGGAGGTGGTTTAGGGGGCGAAGTCGATAANAGTGTATTTCCACAAAAATTTTATATTGATGAAATAACAATTAGACAAAATAATTGTTACTAAATAGAGGAGTAACTTAATGAGTAAAATTAATATTGGATTAATGGGTTTNGGCCANGTGGGTCGTTATATTTATTTACTGGCTCAAAATAATCCAAATTTAAATATAAGTTGTATTAGTGATATAGGAGATCCTAAAGTTTTGCACTATCTTCTGAAAAATGAACCTAGAATATCAATTGATCATAAATTAGATGGTAATTATATTGTATCTTGGGATAATCAAAAAACAAGAATCATTCATGGGGTTATGCCAGGCGATATTCCNTGGGATGTTTTNGNTGTTGATTGGGTTATAGATTCAACAGGTAAATATTTAAAGAAAAATGATTTGGTNAAGCATATAGATTCAGGCGCNAAAAGAGTAATTTTAACTACTTTGCCAGAAGATGATATTGATAATATAATCATAGCTGGTGTTAATGAAAATGAAATATCTAAAAATGACAAAATAGTATCAGCTGGGTCATCAACTACNAATGCCTTAGCTTTGGTATTAAATGAATTAGATAAAAAGTTTGGTGTTCAATATGCAAATTTAACGAGCGTTCACTCTTACACAAGTGATCAACCCTCTCAAGATAGCGCAGGTATAAGTTACAGAAGAAGTAGATCTGCTGCAGAAAATATAATTCCAAATGAAAGTAGATCAGGTGAATTCGTTCAAAAAGTAATACCTANATTAAAAGATAAAATTATATCATCAACATTGAATGTACCAGTTCAATTTGGTTCATTATTAGATTTGACTACAATCTTAGATGATAAAAATGTTACTGAAAATAAAATCAATAAATTGATGAAAGATGCTGAAAATAAATTTCCAAATTTATTCAAAATGATTACAGATCCAATTGTTTCATCAGATGTTCAAGGGATGACTCAAAGTGTTGTTTTTGATGGTTTAGGAACTTTGAAAATTCAAGATAATATGTTTAAAACATTATCTTGGTATGATAATGGATACAATCACGCTTCAAGGGTTCTTGATTTAATTGAATTATATAATAGAAAGGGTNCATAATGAATATAGCCATAAATGGATTTGGAAGAATTGGCAGATCAGTCTACAGAATTTTAACATCAAATACAAATCATAAAATTGTAGCAATTAATGATCTTAGTGATCCTGAAGCATTAGCATATTTACTTAGGTATGATACTGTTATGGGAAAGTTTAAAGGGGGTGTAGAGTTCAAAGACAATTTTTTAATTACACCATCTCAAAAAGTTGAAATTTTTCAGGAAAAGGATCCAGAGTCATTGCCTTGGAAAAATAAAAAAGTTGANATTGTTATTGAAGCAACAGGCGTTTTTAGAACAAAAAAACAATTAGAAAAACACCTTAAAGCAGGAGCATCAAAGGTTGTTTTAACTGTGCCCTCAAAAGATGAAATAGATTATACAATTGTATTNGGTGTTAATGAAGAGGGTTTAAAAAATACAGATAATATAATTTCGAATGCTAGTTGTACAACTAACTGTTTAGCACCTATGGCAAAAGTTATAGATGAAAATTTTGGTATAGTAAAAGGTGTAATTAATACAGTACATGCTTACACCAATGATCAAAGTTTAGCAGATGTTCCTCATAAAGATTGGAGAAGGTCAAGAGCAGCAGCAGAAAATATTATACCTACCTCAACAGGAGCAGCAAGAGCAGTTGGAAAAGTTTTGCCAAACTTAAATGGAAAGTTAGATGGTATTGCNTCAAGAGTTCCCGTGCCAGATGGCTCTGTTGTGGATTTATTTGTTGAATTAAAGAAAAATACAAGTGTTGAAGAAGTTAATGAAGTAGTTTATAAAGCTTCAAAAACTGATAAAATGAAAAATATATTGGAATATTCAGATTATCCTATAGTTTCAACAGATATAATTGGTAATTCAAGCTCATCAATCTTTGATGCAAAATGTACCAAGTTGGTTGGTAAAAAATACTTACGAACTCTTAATTGGTATGATAATGAGTGGGGTTATTCAAATAGAGTAGTTGATCTAGTAAATTTACTTAAGAGTAAAATTTGAAGTTCTTTTATTTAGCCTATATTTTAGTTATTTCGTCTTGTGGAATGAAATACGATAGTAATAATTTAAAATTATTTAATAATGGCGATTGGATTGGTGACGGTATTGCTTATGGTCCATTCAGAGATGGTCAAGAACCTGGAGGAGTTAATCCTAGTATTGATGAACTTAGAGAAGATTTACATATCATAAATAAATATTGGGACTGGATTCGAATCTATGGATCTAGAGGTATTAGTGAGGATATAATTAATATTATCATTGAAGATAAATTAAATCTCAAAGTAATGTTAGGAGCTTGGATTGGTAAAGTTGATTCTGATGATGGTATTAAAAATAATATCGAAGAATTAAATAAAGCTATATATTTAGGNAANGAATATCCATCAGTCATAAATAGTATCAATNTTGGTAATGAAACGCTTGTTTTCTGGTCAGATCANAGGGTTCCTGTAGATACTTTATCAAGTTATTTAAAATATGTGAAAAATAATGTTTCTTTGCCTATAACTACTGCCGATGATTTTAATGCTTGGAACAGAGAAGAAAATAAAAAGATAGCAGATTTAGTAGACTTTATAGTTTTGCACGTTCATCCTTTGTGGGCTGGATTACAAATTGAAGGATCGGTAGATTGGACAANAAAAATATACAATGAAATAAAGGATATTCATAAAGATAAATTAATTGTTATAGGAGAAACNGGGTGGGCAACCCAAAAACATAATCAGGGATTACAAGCTAAATTAATTAAAGGTAAAACAGGAGAAGTAGAGCAGGAACAATTTATTTTGGGATTCAAAAAATGGGCAGATANAGAAAATATTCCTTACTTTTTATTTGAGGTTTTCGACGAAAATTGGAAAGGTGGCGATCACCCTAATGAAGTTGAAAAACATTGGGGTTTATTTAAAGCAGATAGANCACCAAAACTTTATATGAAAAATTACAAATCTCATCATGAACAAAAGTAAAGTAAACATTTATGTTTTATTTTTAGTTTTATTATTTAGCTGTAATAAAAAAGAATATTTTGTTGAACCTGGTACAATGACAATTTACAGAGAGATGACTCAATCATGGGTTAGAAATTTTAATCCTTTAGCACCAGGTGCAAATGCAAGATGGCCAACCTCTTCTGGAATTTATGAGCCATTATTCATATATAATTCTATGCAAAATGAAAATTTGCCTTGGCTAGGTGTTTCATATGAATGGAAAAAAGAGAATAGAATATTAGATGTATCAACTAGAAACGATGTTTTTTGGTCAGATGGTAAACCTTTTTCAGCTTATGATGTAGAATTTACNTTTAATTTAAAAAAAATTTTTCCAGCATTAGACGGATACGGTAATTGGCAATATTTAGAATCAGTGCAAGCAATTGATTCTACTAAAGTAAGATTTTCTTTTTCACGAATTTATGTTCCTGGTTTTGATGCTATTTCAAGTCAGCCAATTGTTCCAAAGCATATATGGGAGAAAATTCCCAATCCTATTGAATTTACTAATCCCAACCCAGTTGGTACTGGACCATTTACAGAAATTATAACTTTTAAAAACCAAATTTGGGAGCTTGGTAAAAATCATAATTATTGGCAAAAAGATTNACCTAAAATTGATAAACTAAGATTCCCAGCTTTTTTATCAAATGAACAAGTTACGATTGCATTAATTAATGGTGAGTTAGATTGGTCTGGTAATTTTACACCTGCAATTGACAGAATTTATGTAGGTAAAGATCCAGAAAATCATCATTACTGGTTTCCTCAAACAGGAACATCTATTTTCTTGTATTTAAACACAACAATTAAACCATTTGATAATGTAGAATTTAGAAAAGCAATAAGTATGGCAATTGACAGAGATTTAATAGTAAAAGTTGCTATGTATAATTATACAAGTCAAGCACATCAAACTGGATTGTCAGGTGTCTTTGAAAATTTTNGATTATCTGATGACAAAATAAATGAAAATTGGATTAATTATAATCCAAAAAAATCGTTAGAAATATTTAAAAATTTAGGTTTTGAAAAAAACTCAGACGGATATTGGATTGATCAAAATGATCAGGTTGTTGAAGTTGAGATTGGTATTGTTTCAGGATGGTCAGATTGGATCAGAGCTGGAAAAATTATATCAACAAATCTTAAAAAAGTTGGTATAAAATCAAGAGTTAAACCTCAAGATTTTGGTGCTTGGTTCAATAATTTACAGACCGGTAATTTTTCATCAGCTATAGGATGGACAGAAAAAGGGGCAACTCCATATCCTATGTATGAAGCATTAATGGCATCAAAAAATGTTAAAAGTATTGGTGAAATTTCAGGAATAAATTGGCATAGATTTGGATTAAAAGAAATTGATGAATTAGTATTAAAGTTTGAAAAAACATCTAANAAAGAAACAAAAATGGAAATTTTATATCAAATGCAAGAACTGTTCATAAAATATGCTCCAGCAATTCCTATTTTTGCTGATCCTAGTTGGGGAATATACAATACAAAAAGATTTAAAAATTTCCCAAACGAAAAAAATCCTTATGCTCAAATTTCACCCAATGCGGGTATAGAGAATTTACTNATTTTTACAAATGTTGAGTCTAAATGAATACAAAAACGCTGTCATATATAGTCCGTAGATTTTTCTTTTATTTACTCGCAGGTTTTATGGCCATAAGTTTAAATTTTTTCATTCCAAGGTTAATGCCAGGAGATCCAGCTTCAATAATGTTCGCTCAGTTTCGAGGTAAGATGAAAATTGAGCAACTTCAAGCATTAAAACAAACATTTGGCTTTCCTGAAGCTGAACCATTTGTTGATTTAAATGGAAATTTAAAATGGGATAGCAATGAACAATTTACAGATTGGAACAATAATAAAAAATATGATTCCAAACCATCCTCATTAGAAAATTATGTTTCATATATAAAATCATTATTTAGAGGTGATCTGGGTATTTCTATTTCACATTTNCCACAAAAAGTAACTGAAGTTATATCGACCGGATTATATTGGACTTTATTTTTAGCTGGTATTTCTCTTGTAATTTCATTCATNTTAGGAACAGTAATTGGTATATATTTAGCTTGGTATAGAGATCAAAAGTTAGATTCTATTTTATTGCCATCCTTATCTTTTTTAGGTGCATTCCCATATTTTTGGATTGCAATGTTTTTATTGTATTACTTTGGTTTTAAATTAGATGTTTTCCCAATTAGACATGCGTATGATCAANCATTAATGCCATCATTTTCATTTNAATTTATAACTAGTGTATTGTACCACTCAATTTTACCAGCATTTACAATGATTTTTGTAAGTTTAGGAGGTTGGATGCTAAGTATGAGAAATAATATGATATCTACTTTAGGTTCTGAATATATTAATTATGCTAANGCGATTGGTTATAATAAAAAAATATTAATGTTTAATTATGCTGCAAGAAATGCTTTATTACCAAATATAACAGGCTTTGGAATGGCATTAGGATTTATTTTNTCTGGTGCATTGATGACAGAAATGATNTTTAGTTATCCAGGTCAAGGTTATTTNTTATTACAAGCAGTAAGAGCTCAAGATTTCCCTTTATTACAGGGTATTTTTTTGACGATTACATTTTCAGTTTTAGTATCAAATTTCATTGTTGATATTATTATTTTAATTTTAGATCCAAGAGTTAGGAAATAGTTTTGATAGATCAATCATCACTTTTAAAATTATTATTCAAAAATTCTAAAGCAAAATTAGGCTTTTCTATTTTATNTTTTTTCATATTCATTAGTTTATTTGCACCNTTTTTAGTTGGATCTCCAACTGATTATGTTGGTGTTCCACTACAACCTCCAAGTTTTGAATTTTGGTTTGGAACAAATGGGCAAGGACAAGATGTATTAGCACAAACTGTTTATGGAGGTAGAAAAACATTATTCATTGCATTTATAACAGGTATTTTTGTTGTGATGACAGGTGCTGTTTTTGGAGGTATAGCTGGATATTTTCAAGGATATATTGATGATTTTATATCTCTCTTAATAAATGTGTTTTTACTTTTACCGGGACTACCCTTAATGGTTGTTTTAGCTGCTTTCCTACCACTTGGTTCAATGGCAATTATTTTTGTTTTAGTATTTACTGGATGGTCTTGGCATGCAAGAGTTTTAAGATCTCAGGTTTTATCTTTGTCAAAACAAGATTTTGTAATGGCATCAAAAGTCTGTGGAGAATCTCATTTTAGAATTATAACAATTGAAATTTTACCTAGAATGCTTTCTCTTTTAACATCATCTTTTATAGGTGCTACAATTTATGCAATAGGAGCACAAGTAGGATTAGAATTTTTAGGATTAGGAGATATAAGTCAAATAAGTTGGGGTATCAATTTGTATTGGGCAACAAATGATTTAGCATTACTAACTGGTTCTTGGTGGACATTTGTGCCAACAGGTTTAGCAATTGCTTTAGTAAGTTTAAGCTTAACATTGATCAATTTTAGCATTGATGAAATTTCTAATCCTAAATTAGTATCAGAAAGATATCTCTATGAAAAATTAGGCAAAAAATATAATAGGAATAGCGTAACTCCGGTTATGACAAACAAATAATGTCATTATTACAAGTTAATAATTTATGTGTTGATTTCATTGGTGAAAACAAGGATTTTACAGCGCTTAAAAAAGTAAATTTAAATTTAGATAAGAATGAAATTTTNGGTGTTGTTGGTGAATCAGGAAGTGGTAAGTCAACCCTAATAAAATCAATTTTAAGAATTTTAAGTGCTCCAGGTTTAATACAGTCTGGAGAAATCATGTTTGATAATCAAAATATTTTAAAAATGAAAGATCAAGATATTTTAGATCTAAGATGGAAAAAAATATCTTTAGTTAAACAGAAAGCCTTAAACTCACTAAATCCTGTAAAAAAAATAGGGGATCAATTAATATTACCTTTTACATATCATNCTGAANTATCAAAAATTGAGGCAAAAAAAGAGGCCTTGAAGTTACTTGATTTAGTTAAAATTGAAAAAAAATATTTTGATTCTTATCCGCACGAATTATCTGGAGGTATGCGTCAAAGAATTATTATTGCAATTGCATTAGCATTAAAGCCTAAAATTGTAATAATGGATGAACCAACCACTGCTCTTGATGTAATAACAGAAAGAGAAATAATTAAAAATATTCTTGAACTNAAGAAAGAATTAAAATTTTCTATCATTTTTATAACCCACGATTTAAGTTTATTATTGCAGTTTGCTGATAAACTTAGCATTTTATTCAAGGGTAAAATAGTTGATGAGGGAACAGTCAATGAAATTAAAAAAGGCGGTAACCATAATTATACTACTAACTTATTAAAAGCTATTCCAAATATTCAAAAAGTTAATCAAAAAAATAAAAATAAAAATAANTGTAAAATTTTTTCATTAAATGATATTAATGTAGTTTACGAATTGGGATCTTGGTTATATCCAAAACCCCTAAAAGCAGTGAAAAATTTTTCATTAAATCTATATGAAAAAAACATCACTGCATTGATTGGTGAATCAGGTAGTGGTAAGAGTACGATTGCAAAAGTAATATGTGGATTGGAAAATTCATTTAGTGGGGGTTTAAAACAATTTTTTGAAGTTGATGAAAAATCAGTTCATTTTGATTTAGATTACAGAAAAAAAGTTCAAATGATTTTTCAAGATCCATTTTCAGCATTAAATCCGATTCATACAGTTTATCATCATTTAAGTAGNTCTTTTATACGATTTGATATTTGTAGAAATAAAAATGATATTGAAAAAAAAGCTATAGAGATTTTGGAAACGGTAGATTTGAAGCCAGGCAGACAATTTTTATATAAATACCCGCATGAGATGTCTGGAGGAGAATGTCAAAGAGTTTGTATAGCAAGATCTTTAATACCTAAACCTAAACTGATAATTGCAGATGAACCGACATCAATGCTTGACGTTTCAATTAGAGAAGAAATATTAAAGCTATTTTTGACCTTGAAAAAAAAATATAGTTTANGTATTTTGTTTATCACTCATGATATTGCTTCAGCGTCTATGATTGCAGATAGAATTGTTGTATTAAAAAATGGTAGAATAGTAGAAAAAGGAAGTCCAAAAAAAATTATTGAATTATCAGAAGATAATTATACAGAGAAATTAATTAAAGCTTCTTCNTTAGATTGGATATAAACTTATAGTATGAAATTAAGAAAAGATGATTTTGGGAAAAAATTNAAATGGGGAGTTGCAACATCTAGTTTCCAAATTGAGGGTTCAAATACAGTAGATCAAAAATTGGATTCTATTTGGGATGTTTTTACAAAACAAGAAGGCAATATACGTAATAATGACAATGCTATCAATGCTTGTAATCACTATGAGCTTTGGAAAGANGATTTTCAATTAATTCAAAACTTAGGTGTGAATAGTTATAGATTTTCTATTTCATGGCCTAGAATTGTAAAAAAAAATCTTATATCAAAAAATCAAAAGGGGATTGATTTTTATAAGTTTCAAATTGAAGAATTATTGGAAAAAGGAATTAAGCCATTTTTAACATTAAANCATTGGGATATTCCTCAAATTTTTTTAGAAAAAGGCGGTTGGACTAATAGAGATTGTATTGATTATTTTTTAGAATATGTAAATATATTATCTTGCGAATATGGAAATTTAATTGAAAATTGGATTACTCATAATGAACCTTGGGTGATTTCACATCTAGGTTACAGTATTGGTACTCATGCGCCAGGAATTAAATCATTTGGTGATTATCTGAAAGTTAGTCATCATTTATTGCTTTCTCATGGGAAAGCAATACCCATTATTAGAGAAAATTCTAAAAATTCAGAAGTTGGTATAGTATTAAATTTAACACCTGCCTACCCTGAGTCTGATAGCCCTTACGATAAGAAAGAGACTTTGTTATTTAATCAATTTTTTAATAAATGGTATTTAGATCCACTGCATGGAAATAGATATCCTATTGAAATTATAGAACAATGGAAAACAAAAGGTTATTTAATTGAAAATTTAAATTTTATTAAAGATGGAGATTATAGTGTAATATCAGAAAAAACTGATTTTTTAGGTATAAACTATTATTCAAGAGCTATTTTGAAAAATAAAAAAACAAATAATAAAGAATTCCCAATTAAAAATGTTTCTGGCGAAAAAACAAAATTTGGTTGGGAAGTTTTTCCTNATGGTCTAGAAAAATTATTNATTGATATTAATAATGATTATAAACCTAATAAAATTTATATTACGGAAAATGGTTGTTCGTATGACTATAGTGTTAACAAAGAAAAACAAATTAATGATGTAAAAAGAATAAATTATTTTAAGTCTCATCTTTTAGCTTGCAGGAATGCAATAAAAAAAGGTGTACCATTGGAAGGATATTTTCATTGGTCTTTGATGGATAATTTTGAGTGGGCTGAAGGATATTACCATAGATTTGGCCTNATACACGTTGACTACGANACGTANGAAAGAATACCAAAAGCTAGTTTTGATTGGTACAAAAACTTTTTAAGTTNAANTTATTAAATGAAAAATTTTATTATTACAATTGATCTTGGAGGNACAACATTTTCATCATATNTNATTGATAAAAATTTATNCATTGTTGGNAAATCAGATATTGATTTAATTAATAATTATGTTGATTTAGATTCTTTATTATTAGGAATTCAAAATCAGATTAGTGAATTATTAGAAAATTTTAATGTTAAATTTGATGATATTATGTTTATATCAATATCAGCACCTGGTCCTTTGAATAGTAAAACCGGTTTGATCTTAGATACTCCTAATTTGAAAGTAATGCAAAATGTTAACATATGTAAAATATTAAATGAAAAGTTTAATTTACCCGTATATTTAGAAAATGATGCAAATTTATTTGCACTTGGAGAATGGTATTTAAATTATAAAAAACATAATGTTATGGTTGGTATAACGCTAGGAACTGGCTTGGGTTTAGGTGTAATTATAAATGAAAAGCTATTTAATGGAGCACATGGCATGGGTGCCGAGTATGGTATATCAATGTATAATGGAAAAATGTGGGAAGATGTAATTTCTATTGAGGGTCTTGAAAAGTTAACTATAAAAAAAATGAATGAAAAAAAATCTCCTAAAACACTTTACAACTTAGCATTTGATGGCAACAGTGAGGCGTTGAAAATTTGGAATATTTTTGGAAAAGAATTAGGAATCTTTTCATCTCACATTGTAAATATGATAGATCCGTCCATAATTTGTTTTGGTGGTGGGGTTTCCAAAGCTTATACTTTTTTTTCAAATTCATTAAAAAAAGAATTAGTAAAATATTCACCATCTTTTAGCCATAATAAAATTTTACTTAAATCAAGCAGTAATCAATTGAATTCAACTCACGTTGGAGCTGCTTTACATGGACTAAAGCAAAATTTATAGTACAATCAATTTTCAACGTGTTTTAAATCACATACTTAACTATTAATCTATTTATATATTGTAATTAATGAAGAAGCACAATATATGTCAATATGAGTTAGTCAAAAAATGCAAAAATTTATTTGTAAAGTAGCATAAATGATATTATCTTTATATATTGTGCGGAGTATGTTTCTACCCTATACATTTATAGAATCATACTTAAATAAATATAAATATAGTAAATCTAATTTTAGACTAAATTTTAGAGAAAAAAGTTTTTAAACTATTCTTTTTCAGGAGGAGAAAATGTTGAAAAAAACACTTGCATTATTCATACCTTTATTTGTTTCAATTGCATTGTCTACGGATGTTAATATATTCTTGGACGGTGATAATCTAAATTATACTTCATCAGAAAATATAGCTGGTTTTCAATTTACACATAATGGCTGTGTTTCGGGAGCAAGCGGCGGTGACGCAGCTGCAAATGGTTTCATTGTTAGCGTAAGCGGTACAACCGTTTTAGGATTTTCATTTACTGGAGCAGTTATTCCATCAGGCGAAGGTACATTACTTAGTCTTAATGGAAGTGTCACAGAAGATTGTTTAACAGATTTTATATTTTCAGGATCTGGTGGTGTTTCTTTATCAAGTCAATATGGAGATAGTGATGATCCAATTTGCGATGATGTAGACTTAGACGGAGTTTGTGATGATTTAGACGAATGTGTTGGTGATTATGATGAATGTGGTGTATGTAATGGTGATGGTATAGCTGATGGTGTTTGTGATTGTGATGGTAATGTATTGGATTGTGCTGGTGAATGTGGTGGATCTGCAATTGAAGATGAGTGTGGTATATGTGGTGGAGATGGATCGGAATGTGATACAGATTTAGATAATTGCACATCACAGGTATGTATTAATTTAACAGAAAATAGTTTAAACTATACTTCATCAGAAGATATAGCTGGTTTTCAATTTACACATAATGGCTGTATATCAGGAGCAAGCGGCGGTGACGCAGCTGCAAGTGGTTTCATTGTTAGCGTAAGCGGTACAACTGTTTTAGGATTTTCATTTACTGGAG
>NZTO01000064.1 GCA_002703375.1 Fidelibacterota bacterium
GTATAACAATAGGACACGGTGCAATAATTCATGGTTGCACTATAAAAGATAATTGCTTGATTGGTATGGGTTCAATTATAATGGACGAAGTGGTTATAAATGAAGGCTCAATGATAGCTGCAGGCGCACTAATACCACCTAGAACCATCGTTCCTAAAAACACTTTAATGGTAGGAAGCCCTGCTAAACCAATAAGAAAACTTAGAAAAATAGAAAAAAACGAAATTTTTGAAAGAGCACAACATTACATCGATTTAGCTAATGATTATAGAACGAAATGAATATTTTTTCAATTATAAAAAAGAAACAATTAGGCTTAGAACATAATTCGCAAGAATTAAATTTTTTAATATCCTCTTATGTTAATAATGAAATACCAGATTTTCAGGTTAGCGCTTGGCTTATGGCAACTATGTTAAACGGAATGACAAAAAAGGAAACGTCATTTTATACAAAAGAAATAATTAATTCAGGTGAAAAAATCAACTTTGATTACCTTAATACTAAATATATTATTGATAAACACAGCACGGGCGGAGTTGGAGATAAAGTTTCATTTATTTTAGGTCCTATACTTGCCTCAATTGGATGTTACATACCAATGATTGCAGGAAGAGGCTTAGGACATACAGGTGGGACAATAGACAAACTTGAATCTATTCCTGGTTACAATACAAATTTAAATATTGAGAAATTTAAAAATATTGTTGAAAATGTAGGAATTTCAATAATTGGTCAAACGCAAGAAATTTGTCCAGCTGATAAAAAACTCTATTTATTAAGAGATTTAACAGGTACTATTGAATCTATACCATTAATTTGTGGAAGTATTTTAAGTAAAAAAATCGCTGAAGGAATTAAAACACTCATTTTGGATGTTAAATTTGGCAATGGTGCTTTTATGGAGACAAAAAAGGATGCTCAAAAATTAGGCAAAATACTTAAAAGTGTTGGAGAAAAATTCAATATAGAAGTTTATCCCTTTTATACAAACATGGATCAACCACTAGGAAATTCGTGCGGATTATGGTGTGAAATTCAAGAATCAATTGAATGTTTAAAAGGTCGTGGACCAAAAGATTTAATGAAAATTGTTAATTTTTTAGCAATTAATACCTTAAAAAAATTAAAAATTTCTAATCCTCAAAAAAAAATTAATCAAGTTATTGAAGATGGATCTGCTTTAAAAAAGTTTCATGACATGGTTCGTTCTCAATCTGGAGAAATTGATTCGCTGTATGATCAAAAAACTAATAAGCCAAAATTTTTTAAATACATTTATGCTAAGAAAGACGGATGTATTGAATCTATGAAAACAAAGGATATAGGATATTCTCTAATAGAAATTGGAGCTGGAAGAAAGAATAAATTAGATATTTTAGATAATTCTGCTGGAATTTTATTTTATAAAAAATGTAATTCTAATTTTAAAAAAGGAGATAGACTAGCAAAAATATTTTGCTCTAATGAAATTAAACTTTCAAAAGGCTATGATTTACTAAAAAAATCCATAACCTTAAATTATCATAATTAAACATCTCAAATAAACGAAGGAAATAAAATGAATGAGTTTATAATTTTTGCTAATGGTCCAGATAAAATTGGTTTAGTATCTAGTTTAAGTAAAAAAATTACTGATTCAGGTAGTAATATAAATGAAAGTAGAATGATAAAATTAGGTGATCATTTTGCAATTATTTTATCAATATCAACTTTATTAAATCAGACGGAAATAAAAAAAATTTTATCAAATCAAGATTTAACATTTACCATAAAAAACAAATTTAAGAAAACAAATCAATCTTCTGAATTTAAAGTTAAAAAATTTCTTTTAAAAGGAGCCGACAACGAAGGCCTAGTATATCATTTAACTAATTTTTTTTCAGAACACAGAATAAATATTCAAAATTTAAACAGTAACGTAACACAAGCGCCTGTTACAGGGATCAATTTATTTGAAATTGACGGAGAAATAAAGATACCTAAAAACATTAGTATTAACTTTATTGAAAATCAATTTCTAAAAATTGAAAATAAATTATCAGTTGATCTAAAGCTCATTGATATCTAATTTCCAAATCTAGAAAATGGGTTAGAATGCTTACTACATTTTTTTAATGGTTTATATTCTTTTAAATAAATTTCATTTTTAATTGGGCACCAATCTGTAGGTTGATTGTATGTATCTGAACAGATATCAATTTTAGCAATTCCAGAAGGTTGAGACCAATCTAAACTTTTTTCTAATTCTACAATATTATTATTCGCAGTGTGAAATTCTCCAATCTTATAAATGTCTTTCATGGTTGTTGCCCAAACTGGTAAAGCTGCTGAGGAACCATACTGTTTTTTACCAAGTGAAATGGCAGGATTATCCATACCTACCCAAACACCCATAGTTATTTGAGGTGTAAATCCAACAAACCAAGCATCTGTCTTACTATCAGTTGTACCAGTTTTACCCGCAGCAGGAGAATTAAATTTATACTTCCATCTAATAGAAGAACCTGTTCCCTTATCAATTACAGATTTCATTAAATCTCTTACCAAGTAAATAATAGATTCATTTTTTATTTCTTTATGTGTTGGAGTGTATTCCCAAATAGTTTTACCAAATCTATTTTTAATTTTGGTTATAACAATTGGTTTTTTATAAATACCATTATTAGCAATTGTAGAATATGCTGATACCATCTCAATAGGTATTACTTCTGATGTTCCTAAAGCAATTGCATCAAACGCTCTGATAGGCGTGCTTAATCCAAATGCTTTAGCATTCCTTTTAACATCAATTGGCTTTATTAGCTCTTGAACAATTCTTACTGAAATTAAATTTAAACTTCTTTTTAAGCCATCTCTCAATGTAGTCAATAAACCTGTAGATCCATCATGATTTTGCGGATTCCATTGAGTTGTATCATCAATAAATACTACCAAGGGTTGATTCAATAGCTCAGTTGTAGGCTTATATCCATTTTCAAATGCTGTCATATAAATAAACGGTTTGAAAACAGAACCAGGCTGTCTTTTAGCTTGTGTAGCTCTATTAAAATGATCAACATAATTTGCTTCTTGTCTTCCACCAATCAATCCTAAAACATAACCATTATTAGAATCCATAATTATACCAGAACCCTGAACAAGTAATTCATTCCTATGTTCCTTAGGAATAACATCAAGACTATCAATAATTTTATATAGTGAATCTGATTCTATTTTATTTATTTCTAAAATCTTATTAAACTTTTCTTCATTATTTTTAATATCATTAAATAAAATTTTTTGATTTTTTTTTAAAAATTTCTCAAAATTTTTATTAAACTCATTTTGAATTCTAGTATCCAAAGTGGTGAAAATCATTAATCCGTCTTGATATAAATCAACATTTAAATCCTCATCAATTTTTTCTAGTTCTCTTCTTACATATTCTGTAAAATAATTTGCGTAGTTTTCTTTTTTTACATCTTTTTTATTTAACAACTCTTTTTTTGTAGCAATATCAAAAGTTTCTGCATCAATATATCCATTTGTTTTTAATTGTTTTAAAACAAGATTTCTTCTAAATATTGCTCTTTCTGGATATTTTAACGGAGAATATCTAGCAGGCGCAGGCAACATTGCAATTAATAATGCTGCTTCATCAATATACAATTCTGAAACATCCTTACCATAATAAAATTTAGATGCCGCCTGAACACCATAAGTTCCGTGACCAAAATAAACTGAATTTAAATACATTTCCATAATTTCAGATTTTGTATATGTTTTTTCAATTTGAATAGCAGTTAGTATTTCTTTAATTTTCCTAATTATTGTTTTTTCAAAACCTATAATATTGTAAATGTTTCTAGCCAATTGTTGTGTGATTGTACTAGCTCCCTGCCTTGTACTTAATGTCATAACATCAATAATTATTGCACGAAAAATTCCTTTTATACTAAACCCAGAATGATTGTAAAAATCTCTATCTTCCATAACTAATAAAGACTCTCTTAAATATTTTGGCACTTTACTAATCAAAACAACATCTCTTTTATGAGTATACAATTGTTTTAATAAAACTCCATCAGCTGAATAAATTTTTGATATAGTTTCTGGATCAAATTTTTGTAATTGTTCTAAAGAGGGTAGATCTTTAGATATTACTAATACTGAAATGAATAGAATTATTGATAATCCAATAAAAAAAATAAAGGTGTTAGTTAACACCTTTATCCAAGAATGATTCTTTATTTTATTTTTTTTTGACAAAATAACTAATTAAGAGACTTTCCAAGTATTGGTACCTTTAATTAATTCTTGTAATTCAATTTTTCGACTCTTAGTAGCAATGTCAATCTTATCTATTAACAATTGCTCATAGGTTGGTTTATCTTCTTTGTAAATAACTCCTAAAGGTGTTGGAAAGTTAGCATCATAAGTTAACTCACTTAATATCATCGCTAAAACTTTATCGCTAGTATCATGAACAAGAACATCATCAATTGAATGATTTTTACCAATCTCAACAACAACAGGCTTAGAACCATCTAAATGTATTCCCTTATTAGAATCTTTACCAAAAATCATTGGTTTTTCATTTTCTAAAATCAATTGGGTTTCTGCTTTTATCTCTTTATCTGTTAAATCAGCAAAAGCGCCATCATTAAAAATATTACAATTTTGATAAACCTCAACAAATGAAGTTCCTGAGTGCAATTGAGCTTCTTTTATAATTGACTGTAGATGCTTTGACTCTCGATCAATTGTTCTAGCAATAAATGTTCCTCCAGCTCCAAGAGCAAGACTTGGCGGATTAAATGGAAAATCTACAGAACCAGCAGGCGTTGAGTATGTTACCTTATTTTCTTCTGATGTAGGTGAATATTGACCTTTTGTTAGACCATAAATCCTATTATTAAATAATAGTACATTAATATTTAGGTTTCGTCTTAACAAGTGAATGAAATGATTTCCTCCAATACTCATTGCATCTCCGTCACCAGTAACCATCCAAACTTCTAGATTTGGATTTGCCAATTTAGCTCCAGAAGCAATAGCAGGAGCTCTTCCATGAATAGAATGAAAACCATATGTATTCATGTAATATGGAAATCTACTAGAACAACCTATACCTGAAACTACCAGAAAATTTTCTTTCTTTATTCCAAGCTCTGGAAAAACTTTTTGAACTTGAGCTAGAATCATGTAATCACCGCAACCAGGACACCACTTTACATCTTGATCAGATTCGAAATCTTTTTTTCTTAGTTTTTGTATTGTTTCTTCAGGCATTATTAGTTCCTATTATTTCTAAAATTTTGTTATATATTTCTTCAGTTGTAAACGGTTTACCCTCAACTTTGTTTAATCCGACAGAATCAACTAGGTATTTATTCCTTAAAATAATTGAGAGTTGTCCTGCATTCAATTCAGGTATTAAAACATTTTCAAATTTTAATAATACTTCACCTAAATTCTTAGGAAATGGATTTATATGTCTTATATGAATATGAGAAACAGACAAATTATTCGCTCTAGCGTGAACTACAGCTGATCTAACCGATCCAAACGTTCCACCCCAACTCACTAAAAGTAAGCTTCCACTAGAATCTCCATATGTTTCAATGAGTGGAATAGATTCTGCGATAGCATCAACTTTCGCCTGTCTTACATTGGTCATATGTTGATGATTTTCACTATCATAACTTACATTACCGGTGTTGTCTTCTTTTTCTAAACCACCAACTCTATGCTCTAATCCCGTTACTCCTGGAATAGCCCAAGGTCTGGCCATAGTTTTTTTGTCTCTTTTGTATGGTAAAAAGTTCTCATCTGAAGTAGTCACTAAATTATTATTTATTTTTGGCAATTTATCCAAATTTGGTATGTTCCAAGGTTCAGAACCATTTGCAATATAACCATCTGTTAAAAGCATAACTGGAATCATATACTCTAATGCAATTCTACAAGCTTCAAAAGCGGCATTGAAACAATCTGATGGTGAGGATGCCGCAACTATAGCTAATGGCGCTTCTCCATTTCTTCCATACATTGCTTGCAATAAATCAGACTGCTCAGTTTTCGTTGGTAAACCCGTAGAAGGACCACCTCTTTGGACATTAATTATAACAATAGGTAACTCTGTCATTATACCTAAACCTAATGCTTCACCCTTCAAAGCAATACCAGGTCCACTACTTGCAGTTATAGCTAAATTTCCTGTATATGCTGCGCCTAGACAACAACATATAGCTGCTATTTCATCCTCAGCTTGATAAGTTTTAACTCCAAAATCTTGCCTAGCTGCCAAACCGTGCAAAATATCACTAGCTGGCGTAATTGGATATCCTGCATAATATAATTCAATCCCGGATTTCTCTGAAGCAGCAAGCAAGCCTAAAACAGTCGCATTATTGCCCATTACATTCCTATACGTACCCTTTTCAAACTTAGCCTGTGGAACTTTGTACGTAGTCTTAACAATTTCTATAGTGTCACCATAATTATAACCTGCTTTGAGAGCTCTAGTATTAGCTTCAATAATTTCCGGTTTTTTAGCAAATTTTTTCTTGAGAAAATCAATCGTAGTGTTAAAATCTCTTTCATAAAGCCAATACACTAAACCCAAAGCAAACATGTTTGTACTTCTTGAAACTATTTTTGCACCCAACCCCATATCTTCTAGCGCTAAACTGACTAATTTTGTCATGTTTTCGTTTACTAATCTATATGGTTTTAAAATATCGGTTTCTAAAGGATTTTCATCCCATCCAGCAAGCTTAAAATTTCTTTTGGTATAATTATTTTNATTTATAATTAGTATACCATTTTCTTTTAAATCCTTGAGGTGGACCTTTAGAGCTGCGGGGTTCATTGCAACTAAAACATCTAATTTATCTCCAGGAGTATGAACATCTTCACTACTAAACTGNAACTGAAAAGAACTTACCCCAGCTAATGTTCCGGCGGGAGCACGTATCTCTGCTGGAAAATCTGGNAAAGTTGCTAAATCATTTCCAAAAATAGCAGTATTATCAGTAAACTGATTACCAGTAAGCTGCATACCGTCTCCCGAATCACCTGCAAAGCGAATGGTAACGACTTCTAAATCTTGTATATTTTTATTTTGTTTGTTATCGGGCATTATTATTTTATTTATATTTGTTAATATTTTTAAATTTATGTATACAAAATTAATTAAATTATAATTTCATAACAATAATAAAACAACATTTATTGTCTATATTTTTAAACTTTTTATAANATTGGAATTATTTTGTCAAAAAACATAAAACTTACAGAATTTAGCTCTGGAGCTGGATGAGCTTGTAAACTAAGCAAAAAAAATCTTACTCAAGTTTTGGGAAATTTAAAACAAAGTTTTAGCGCTAAATATACAATTGGTTACAATTCAGCCGATGATGCTGCAGTATATGAACTATCCAATGGAAAACTTTTATTGCAATCAGTCGANTTTTTTACCCCGATTGTTGATGATCCTTTTGAGTTTGGTCAAATTGCAGCAGCCAACTCTTTGTCCGACATTTATGCAATGGGGGGTAAACCTTTATTCGCTCTAAATGTAGCTGCATTTCCTGAAGACAAGCTTCCAATTGACATTTTAACTGAAATTTTAAAAGGTGGACAATTTATTGCTGAAAAAGCAGGAATACCTATTTTAGGTGGTCACACTATTAAAGATAATGAAATTAAATTTGGTATGGCTGTAACTGGTGAAGTTGATAAATATAACTTAAAAACAAATGACAGTGCTTATCCTGGTGATTGTCTTGTTTTAACAAAACCACTTGGAACAGGAATAATATCAACTGCAATTAAAAAAAACATTGTTTCAACAAGTATAATTGAAGAAGCAAATAAAGTAATGAAAACTTTAAATTTAAACTCATCAAATGCTATGCTTAACTACAAAATAAATGCCTGTACTGATATAACTGGATATGGTTTGTTAGGACATTTATTAGAAATGTGTNTAGCTAGTGATGTATNTTCAGAAATAAACTATAANAATATTCCATTTATTGATGGAACAAAAGAACTCTTTGAACAAAATATCATACCTGGTGGATCTAAAAAAAATTATGANTATGTNAAAACATTNATAAAATCANATAAAAACATAACTTTAAATGATGAATTGTTGTTNTCAGATGCTCAAACATCAGGTGGATTATTAATATCAGTAATAGAAAAAGATTGTGATAGTTTAATAAATGAAATAAACTCTAATAACGAATTTAAAGCTCACTGCATTGGTAGAATAACAAAAAAAAGAAAAAACATCATTAATATCATTTAAATTATTATTTTACTAATAAAACCTTCTTTGAAATTGACCCAAATTCTGCATCCAATTTAACCAAATAAAAACCACTAGAAATATCGCCTGCATCCCAATTAATATTGTGGAAACCAGGTTGATGGATACCATCTACTAAGGTAATTAATTTTTGTCCTAAAACATTGTAAATAGAAATTTTTAAATTTGTTAATTCTGGAATTGAGTANGATATTTTCGTATTCGAATTGAAAGGGTTTGGGTAAACCTCAGTTATATTATATTCAGATGGNAATAAAGTATTTTCAGAAGATAAAATNATATTAGAGCTATATAATGAAGACAAAACTTCTATTTGATTATTATTAATTGGAACTAGTGCGGGTTCAGATGTTGTACCGTAGAATGTATTTGTTGAGGTATCGTACAATCTTAATTCGGGAATTTGACCACTCGGTATATAGTTAGATGTTAGTTCATCATTACCCTGCATCATAATTGGAATTGTAAAATAACCATCTTCGTTGGGAGGGTTTTTAAATGGATATGTCCAACCAACACATATATTATTATAAAAGGCTGCAATTACATCACAATCTTTATCTGGACAAGAGGTATTATCATTTGGATCAAGTGATCCGGAATCAACTTCAAAATTGTCTATATATATATTATTAAACATATAGAAAGATTGCTGAATAGATTGAGAAAAACATATATCTAAATTTTCTATATCATTGGTACAAACTTCTGCAAAAATCAAATTTATAAAAAACAATAAATTAAATAATATTTTCATGACTGATTCTGTAATCCTTTCTTTTTGTAGTGATTAAAGCTTATAAATTTTATACTTTATTTTAATAAAATAAAGTAATTTAAATCACATAAAAAAACAACCTCAAGAGAGGTTGTTTAATTTAACTATTTTTTTAANAGGTCATCAATTAAAGCGGACCANGACTCTACACTCCTTGAGGCAGGCTCTTTACCATTAATCAAAAACTTTGGTATTCCAAGACGTTCCATNCCTTGTGATCTTAAACCACTAAACTCATCCTTTTCCTTTTTAACTAAAGCCCTCACTTTGGAACTATTATAGTCTTTCTTAAGTTGTTCCGTATCAAGTCCTAATTCTGCAGCAAGTTGTATAGGAAGATCTGAATTTTTTCTCAANTCACTAAAATTATCAAACATCTTTTTATACATTTCAAAATATTTACCTTGTTCACCCGCAGCTGTCGCCCATAAAGCTGCAGTATATTTTGAGTTTGANTCATCTAAATTTCCTCTAGGAGCATTTTTCAAAACAAATTTAACCTTGCCATCATACTTTTTCATTATTTCATCCATCAAACTGACAGATTTTCTACAATATGGTCAGAAATAATCAGACCATTCTGTTATAACTACCTTTGCATCTTTAGGACCTTGATAGTAAGAATTACCTACAGATGTTTTATAAGTATAATCTCTTTTCCAAGGACCCGAAGGCTTTGAAGGTTTCTTATTTGTTTGTTTTTTAGATAAATCAGCAATTGATTTTTCCATTTTTTTCAAAGATGATTCTAGGTTATTTAATCTTTGATTTATCTTATTTAAACCATTATTATCTTTTGAATTATCTNAATTAGATAAAACATTATTTGAAGAACCAGTATTTAAATTTTCTATTTTTGTTTCAAGAGCTTTAATCCTTGCATCACTATCTTTGTTATTACAGGATAGTACTAAAAGAGAAAAACAAATGAACATAATAAATTTAGATCTCATTTTCACCTCGATTTATTTTTTACATTCTGTACATTAAAATTTACAGATTATTTTTTTAGTTTACACGAATTTATACAGTTTTTTTACTAAAAAGTGTAACATAAAAATAAGTTATATTTCAAACTCATTTTTATGTTAACTCAGATTAACAAAAATTATTTAATTAATATTAATTTTTGACTGTATGACTTATTATTAACAACCATTCTTAAAAAGTAAATACCAGATGCATTTTCAGTTGCATCCCAATTTATTTCGTGGGAACCAGCAGACATCTGCGAATCCAACAATTCATTAACTAATCTACCTGAAATATCATAAATTTTAATATNTACATTCATTTCATCAGGGATACTATAAGTTATTTTAGTTAATGGATTAAAGGGATTTGGATATGCATTATTTAAAGAAANTTCACTAGGAACAATATTATCTGTTAACGTTCCAATGTTGTACATACCAAAATCGTTCCATTCGGGTATATCAGACGCATATACATCAACTAATTCACCACTAGAATGTCTGTATATTTTAAATTCTGGTATATCCCCTTCTTCTAAGTATCCTATGGTATTATCATAAAAATCATTACCCATTGCTGGAACATCAATCATCTCACCTGTCCAATATCTTGCACCAACAATAATATCATTGCTGTAAGTAAGTATCAAATCTCCTATTTCAATTGGCCTATCATTTAATTCAATATCATCAACAAAATAAAAAGCTTGAGCAGTTGATTGTTCATATTTAAATTCATTAGGAATGTCAGGAATAATNAATTCATTTTTTTCAAAGCTTCTAGATAAATCAGGCATATTGTATTCAAATGTTTCTACATAATCAGTTGAAACCATCCAATAACCTTTACCAGCTTGTAAGCTTGTTAATGAACCAACCCATTCTCCGCTTGCAACCAATCTTTGAGCAGCAACACCTTGACCAATTATTCTAAATAAAACTCCATCATCTAAAGATGTATTAGCAATTGCAGTTTCAATAGTTTGAGATTCATAATAAGGATAAGACATTAAATTATTACCATCTTGCACTTCATATGTTAAGGGAGCAACAGGCGATCCTACTGTTTGAAATTCATAATAATCATTTGATCCGTCATTATTATTATATGTTTTAATCCAATATCCATCTGTAGGATGAACTTCTGTTAAACTTCCTGCCCAAGTTCCAGCTGATATTTGAGTCGCAGCTACACTTTCACCAATTAAAGATAAAGCGTCTGATCCTAAAGATTCAAAAACTATATCTAAACTTTTTTCCTCAGGTAAAGCCCAAAAGCTAATTAGATTATTACCNTCCGATAAAGTAATATCGACATCACCATAATTACAGTATCCATCTGCATCAGAATCAGGACCATCATTACCTAAATCATAAAAACCAGATGAACAATCATCACATGAATCACCATCATTATCTGAACATATAAAGTTATTACAAGTATCAGAATCATTTATATCTAATGCTCCATCATTATCATCATCATCATCACAAGCATCTCCTATTCCATCAAATTCACAATCTTCTTGGTTAGGATTATAATCATCTGGGCAATTATCTTCATCATTATTTGATGCCTCTTCATTACAAACTCCATCTGAATCCGGATCATTATAGTTCAACTCAAGTCCAGTATTACCACCAGAACAATCCCAGCAATAATCAAATACTGCTTCACCAAAACAGTCTCCATTACAGTCTATATCACTGTCTGCCTCATGTCCCGAATTACCACCTGAACATACGCCACAGCTATCTTCATATGCTTCACCAAAACAGTCTCCATTACAGTCTATATCACTGTCTGCCTCATGTCCCGAATTACCACCTGAACATACGCCACAGCTATCTAAATAAGCATCACCATAGTCATCACCATTACAATCAATAGAATAATCAAATGTTGTAGATACTTCACAACCATTCAGTGGATTAAAATCTAAATCACATACATTTAATTCCATATAATTCTCATCAGCAAATACAAAATTTGATACACTAGCTTCAAATGTCCCACCAAAATTATTACCGTTCGGCTCATAAGCTAAAACTGCTAACAATGTACCTGCTGGATTTGGCGCAATTAAATCGCCAGTTAATGAAAAACCTACAACTCTGCCATTGGCATATGAAGCAGTTAATAATGAATTTGAATCATCAACACCCAATATGGTGAAATTGTCATCTAAATTTATATCAAATTGATACCCTGATATTGTCCAGAAATTTACCATCTGAACATAAATTAATTTATTTAAAGGATCAACATTTATATCTAAACCAGCAAGAACATAAGGCAATGTTGTTGCACAAGCTTGATCAGATAAAGGACCAGATACACCACCAGCATTATTTGTTGAAACAGTATAACAATATTCAGTGCTATATCCTAAACCAAAACCAGCGCCTTCTGGATCAATATATGTTGTAGAATTTGTTGTTCCAACAAGAACACCATCTCTATATACATTATATGAAGATGCAAACTCTACAGCATCCCAATTCAATAAAACCTCATTGCGTAAACCTTGTGCTGTAAGATTTTCAGGTGCA
>NZTO01000065.1 GCA_002703375.1 Fidelibacterota bacterium
GGTTCCGGTTCAGGTTCCGGTTCAGGTTCCGGTTCCGGTTCGGGTTGCGGCTCGGGGTCGGGTTCCGGTTCGGGTTCGGGTTCCGGTTCAGGTTCCGGCTCGGGTTCCGGCTCGGGTTCAGGTTCGGGTTCCGGCTCGGGTTCCGGCTCGGGTTCCGGCTCGGACTCGGGTTCAGGTTCAGGCTCGGGCTCCGGTTCTGACTCGGGCTCGGGTTCAGGCTCGGGTTCCGGTTCGGATTCCGGCTCGGGTTCCGGTTCGGGCTCGGATTCAGGCTCAGGCTCGGGTTCCGGTTCTGACTCGGGTTCGGGCTCAGGCTCTGGTTCCGGCTCAGGTTCGGGCTCGGGTTCCGGCTCGGGTTCCGGTTCCGGCTCGGGTTCCGGTTCAGGTTCGGGCTCGGGTTCCGGCTCAGGCTCGGGTTCCGGTTCAGGCTCGGGTTCCGGTTCGGGCTCGGGTTCTGGTTCGGGTTCGGGCTCAGGTTCGGGCTCGGGTTCAGGCTCAGGCTCGGGTTCCGGCTCAGGCTCGGGTTCGGGTTCGGGCTCAGGTTCAGGTTCAGGTTCGGGCTCTGGCTCAGGCTCGGGTTCGGGTTCGGGCTCGGGTTCCGGCTCTGGTTCAGGCTCTGGTTGCGGTTCGGGCTCCGACTCTGGCTCAGGCTCCGGCTCGGGCTCAGGTTGCGACTCCGGCTCGGGCTCTGGCTCGGGCTCCGGTTCAGGCTCGGGCTCAGGTTGCGACTCGGGCTCGGGTTCAGGTTCCGGCTCAGGTTGCGACTCAGGTTCCGGTTCCGGTTCCGGCTCAGGTTCAGGCTCAGACTCCGGTTCGGGTTCCGGTTCAGGCTCGGGTTCCGGCTGCGGTTCATGTTCTAATACTCCTATCAATTTATAGAATATTTCATAGTTCTCCTCCAATTCATTGTAACTATTGTCATTCAAATACAATAATAATGCATATCTTGTCCCCGTACCACTTGGAAATCCTCCCTTTAATTCATGCAAACCCGCTAAAGGTCCACTTGTCAATTCCAAAATGTTTTTATTTGTATCTCCTGGAGAGATATGCGACGCAACATAATCTTCATTATAACTATAAATTCCACTAGTATCTTTCTGGATTTTATAAATAATATCCAAATTATTACTGATATCCAATTTTTCAATCGTTAACTCAGATATTTGTTCTCCCGCAGGTATTTCAAACGTAACATGATCATAGAAATCTGTTAACGTCATTGCAGGAGAATTTAGTAGGTGATTCTCTATTATTAATATTCTACCTGATATGTCCACTTGTGTTGCTGGATATTCTATATTGGATATTCCCGCATAATCCGGTAATTCCGGCTCCGGTTCAGGTTCCGGTTCTGGCTCGGGCTCGGGCTCCGGTTCGGGTTCGGGCTCGGGCTCGGGCTCCGGTTCGGGCTCGGGTTCCGGCTCCGGTTCGGGCTCGGGCTCGGGCTGTGGCTCGGGCTCGGATTCGGGCTCGGGTTCCGGTTCCGGCTCAGACTCTGGTTCCGGCTCGGGTTCTGGTTCCGGCTCGGGCTCCGACTCGGGTTCCGGCTCAGGCTCGGGTTCCGGCTCCGGTTGCGGTTCCGGCTCGGGTTCCGGCTCCGGCTCGGGCTCGGGTTCGGGCTCGGGCTGTGGCTCGGGCTCGGGTTCGGGCTCGGGTTCGGGTTCGGGCTCGGGCTGTGGCTCGGGTTCGGGCTCCGGCTCGGGCTGTGACTCAGGCTCGGGCTGTGGTTCAGGCTCGGACTCCGGCTCGGGTTCCGGCTGCGGCTCATGAATTAACTCACCACCAATATTGAATCTAAAACTTAATTGACCCACTATATCAACTAAGTAAAGAATCAGTGTATAGTATATACCCGGATCCTCAAATCCACCTTTTAATTCTTTAATACCATTATTTACAACAGATTTTGTAATTAATAAATTGGTAGTTTCATTCTCAATATCTACATGCGATTCTATAAAGTTTTTCTCCACAATCTCTCCAGAATTATTTACAATAATCGATGAAGTATTCTCTTGAATCACATAAAATAATACGGGATTCAATACGTTTGTAACTATATCACCTATTGTTATATCCCAAGATTCTATCATCTCTCCACGCGGAATTAAAAATTCATACGCCACGTAGGAAACATCATTATCTACATTGAACTCTCCTTCTATTTCTAAAGAATCAGCAAATATAACTTGCTTTGGAATTACTCCACTAACATCTAATTCCAGTGGAGAGATTTCGGGCTCCGGCTCCGGTTCAGGTTCGGGTTCGGGCTCCGGCTCTGGTTCCGGCTCGGGTTCCGACTCCGGTTGCGGCTCTGGCTCCGGCTGCGGCTCCGGCTCCGGTTGAGGTTCGGGCTCCGGCTCCGGCTCGGGTTCCGGCTCCGGCTGCGGCTCCGGTTCGGGTTCCGGCTCCGGTTCGGGTTCCGGCTCTGGCTGCGGCTCGGGTTCGGGTTCGGGCTCGGGTTCGGGCTCGGGCTCGGGCTCGGGTTCGGGCTCCGGTTGAGGTTCTGGTTCTGGTTGAGGCTCGTGGATTAAATCACCAATCAATTCATACTCAACTTCAATCGTTCTAGACACATTTGGGTCCGCTAAATTACCAGTAGTATATGCAGTAGTATACATCAATTGCATTTGCTCAACAGATATCTGTTGCGCCATTAAATATTCTACCTGTTCTTGTTCTGACTGTATGTATGTACCAGAAATAGAATAATTCATTAGCGAACTCGGGTTAGACATATCTGTATTGATATACAAACTACTTGATGGATTTGCTATATGGGTTGTACTTGGTGGACTCGTGGTAAATAAAGAAGATGCTACATTATTAATATCCGGTCCATCAAATCTAATATAAAGATTGTTAGCTTGTGAGGATGAAAGCGAAGAGGTAGAAAGAACAATTTCACCGTTTTGCTTCATTAAATCTATTCTGCAGTCTCGAAGTCTTTCCATTAAACCTGTTCGGTTATAAATAACTACACTTTGTAGAACTGACAAATTATAATCCTGAGCTAATTCTATTTGGCACCAATTATTAGTTTTTCCTCCACTACTATGATATATATGACCAAAGCCATCATCATTTATATATGAAGGAAGCCCTCCTGTGTTTCCTCCGTAGTTTTTATAATCAAGGGCTGTGGCTGAACCTGAACCAGCCACAGAAGCGGAACCAACATTTACTCCACCAATCCAAACTTGTAGTTCGTGAATATTAAGTTGCACTGAATCACCTGTTCCGTCTCTTTGAATTCTTACTGTTCTAAAAAGAACTGGGTCAGCCTCAGGCTCTGGTTCGGGTTCAGGTTGAGGTTCGGGTGGTTCCGGCTCCGGTTCCGGCTCTGGCTCGGGTTCCGCTTCAGGTTCAGGCTGAGGTTCGGGTTCCGGCTGAGGCTCTATATCTCTTACATGCGAACTAGTGATTGTATAATTTACATAGCCATCCATAGAGACAGCTTCCTTACTTGAATAAAATTCATTGGGAAAATTAGCACCATTCGTTTTTATGTGCCATGCCGAAGTTCCAGAAGTATAACTTTGGATAAATATGGAATACATAGTATTAGCTTCAAAAGTATAATTGGTAGGTGAAAAATTAGTCAAAAACAAATTATCGCTTGAATACCAAGCCCTACTTGTTTCCTGCATTTGATTCATAGTAATACTATTTGGGAAATCACTCCAAACCCAGTCTCCTTTAATAATGAAAAAATGAAGAGTCGTACTATTTTCTTGTATGTTAAATGTTAATGTTGTATTTATTGTATAGTAAACGTAACCCTCTACATTGTATAATACAGGTGCTCCTCCTGAACTCATTCTACCTCCATTGTAGGTGCCCGTCTGATTTGCAGCAGAAGCAATACCTCCAAATAGATAGGTGGCTCTATTTGAACCAGATGCTATACTATTATTATTAAAGTGAAAACTATTTAATTTATAAAATGTCAGTCTTCCACTATTTGTTAAAATTTCTCTATCTTTATCAAATGTATTGTATAAGAACAATACATAATTTTTACTTGTTAAATTAGTGTTTATCAAAGATTTATTTATGTTATAGATATCCAATAAATTCATTTGTCCATTCGAAAATTCCAAATACGATTCTATATAATTTCTTGATACAACAACATTATTTTCATCTACTTGTAGGGATGACGCATCTTCTTGAATTACGTAATAAAAATCTTGATAATCTCCAGTATTACTGGTAGAAGCAAAGGTAAGATCAGTTATCTTATTATTTGAAGGCAATGAAAATGTATATATCTTATTATTATTAGGAGAATCATCTTTATCTAATGAATCAGTAATAGAAATTGATGTTCCTCTATCAATTGTACCAAGATTTTGTACTGTTGCGTATGTTGTATAATTAAAATCTGGAATCTCTGGTTCCGGTTCAGGCTGTGGCTCTGGCTCAGGCTGTGGTTCCGGCTCAGGTTCAGGCTCAGGTTCTGGCTGAGGTTCCGGTTCAGGTTCGGGCTGCGGTTGTATTTCTTCAGCACCACCAATATTAAATGTAATATTAATAGCATCTACAACATAGAAAATAATTACATAATCTGTACCGGAATTACCGCCCTTCAAAGATGCATCCATTATTGAATTACTTAATATGTTAACATCTACTCCAGATGAAAGAATTGCGTTCGATTCAAAGAAGTTTCTTTCTGCTATTTCATTTTCATCTAATAATACATTTGAAGTACCTTTTTGAATAATGTAATATAAACCACCATTTGAGCTGGAACTAACAATTAAAGATGTAATTTGTTGCCCNGTTGAAACATTAAAAGAATACATTGCGTACTGCGTTTCGGTATTACCGTATGTGAAATCCAAATTAATATTAGATATTTGTAATCCAGATTCTGTTAAGGCTACAAAAGTGGGTGTTTGTGTAATTACAACATCTAAATGTGGTATTTCAGGTTCAGGCTCAGGTTGAGGTTCAGGCTCAGGTTGAGGTTCAGGCTGAGGCTCAGGTTCAGGTTCCGGTTCGGGCTGAGGTTCAGGTTCCGGTTCTGACTCAGGCTCGGGCTCGGGTTGAGGCTCGGGCTCGGGTTGAGGCTCGGGTTGGGGCTCAGGCTCGGGCTCGGGTTCCGGCTCGGGTTCCGGCTCAGGTTCTTGCTCACCTTCTGTAAACAGACCATCCGCGTATATGATTGTTCCAAGTGACGTGGCTACAATATCTCCTTGTTGCAGAGTTTGAATAATTCTGTTGTCCGTCATTAGAATATCTCCGGTTGCAAGTAACATAAAGTGAATCTCTCGTCCATATTTAACTAATTTCATTTCGTGTCCTGTTTGTGTCAATGCACAATACACACCTTCATCGTTACTAACAATATTATCAATTACAACGGTTTGTCCAGGAGCATATACTCTAACCGTAGAAAGATTAAAGTTCTTCGCATACAAATTAGGTGCGCTGTCGGTAGAATCTAGTATAATGCCTATGTCCGCTTTTGTGGTTACAAAAGAAACTGCGCTTGGGTCATTTCCAAATAGTATATCCATCATCGCATTTCTTGCTACTCTTACATTTGCAGAAGTATCTATAGACGTAAAGTCTATATGAGCACCTACAACTGTATTTCCGGATTCATTCAAGGAAACAGCACTTATATCATCAATCACTGTTTGTGAAATACTTAATTGCTGCAATTTTCTTACACCTTTTTCTGCTTGAGTTGGTTCAAACAAATTATCTGTATTTACAACTCCAGATACGTCGCTAATGGACTGTGCAACACTAATGTTTGTATTTGCGCCGCTTGTTTTGATGGTTTCGCCCATTTCTTTTGCGGCATGAGCCATTGTTTCGAGATTTGAAAATACGGATGTATCTTTTGTGCTGGTGTCAACGTTTTGAATGGTGGAAACAACGGATGTCGTTATAGCAGCAACATTATCTATTTCTGCGGTATTTATGGTTGTTCCGGTTGTAGTTGCGGCGGTTTGGATAATGGACTTAACCGAATCAGTGCTAGTAATATCTACTGAACTGGACGATGTTAATAATGTGGCAAAACTATCAAGTGCAGCTTCGCTGCCTCCACTTCCAACGGCAGAACCAACGACACTCAAAATACTACTCACTTGTGCGGCGGCTGCAAGATTTTCTGGATTTTTCACTTTCAAATAATCTTGTCCAATTGTCTCTGTTGGAATACCAAGTGTTGTGGCTACCGTTTGATTTGCTTGTTCTAATATCTCGCTAATGTCGTCAGTTTCAGATAATGATTTTGTAGCAACTGATGCGGCTAGTGTTGTTAAAGCATTTAAATTGTTTGTTTCAGAGGATACAGTATCACGATTATCCAAATCCAGACTTACTTTCCTTAAGGTTTTAAATACCGAAGTAGAAGGAGTATTTGTGGCGATGTTTGTTCCGCCGGAAGCTTCAATAATAACATAATTGGAATAGGTTAGATATACTAATGAATATTTACCGTATTCATCCGTAACCGTTTGTGCTATAACAGTATCTGTTTCGGGTTCTTTTACTGTTATTGTTGCTCCACTAATATAGGCGGAAGATGTGCTTCCTTCAACGGCTTCTTGTCCTGCGCCTTCAGGCTCAGGTTCAGGCTCCGGTTCGGGNTCGGGCTCGGGCTGAGGCTCAGGCTCGGGNTGCGGCTCGGGTTGCGGTTCAGGCTCGGGTTGCGGCTCGGGTTCAGGCTCGGGTTCTGGCTCGGGTTCCGGCTCGGGCTCGGGTTGCGGTTGTATATCAAATGTTCCTGTAACCGTAAACTCCAAATTAATATTTCGTGGAACCACATTTGCATGTAGATATGATACTATATTTTTAGTAAACGGTTTTGCGGTTAATTTCCTTTCTGGCTCGGGTTCCGGATCGGGTTCTTGCTCTGGTTCCGGCTCAGGCTCTGGTTCACGATATATTATGGAATTATATTTAGGTGCCATCAAATAAGAATTAGTATTTGAAGCAAACTCGATATTTTTATTGTTTCGCATGGAATATAACTTTCGAATCTCTCCAGCATTCAGTGTAGTTCCGTGCCAGAAGCGAAGGTAGGCGATGGTGCCGTCGAAGTAGCCATGATTACTGTTATGAGACTTTCCGATGTAATGGTTCGCTCGTGTGAGAATGGGATTTCCATAAAAGTCTCTCGTGACGGTTTCGTATACAACACCATTTTTGTAAAAGATAAATTCCGTACTCGAAGTGGTAACAACCACGTGCGTCCAAGAACCCGCATCCCAAATAGACGATGGGGTTTCAACCGTGCCGCCATACTGGCCAATGTCACTATCACGATAAAGCTGAAACCGAGCCCTCCCCTCCGTCGAGCGATTTGAGAGGAAAGTAGTATTCTCAAGCCAGTCTCCGTCTCCGAAATAAAAGATGGGGCTCCAATCATTGAAGCTATCGTACTTCACGTACGCCTCCACGGTGAATGAGATACCACCAAATTCCCACGGAGTCAAATCCAGATAATCATCCACCCCATCCAATTCTAATCCTTTTGGTGTTATTCTAGCTCCGTTCATTAAACTACCGGTAATGGACGAATCACATTCATCTACTACGGTTGTGGTTGGTGCAGCAAATATATTTGGATTTTTTGTTTCTCGGTTGGCATAAAGCACGGCAATCTCTGCGTCGGTTAATGCGGTTCCGTGCCAGAAACGCATGTATGCAATGGTGCCATTGAAAAATCTTCCAGTGCCGCCAATGAGCGCGCCGAGGCCTCTTCCGACTGAATGATAAATTCTTTCTTTTACATCAGGTAAATCCATAGTATGAGTAGAGGTTGAATCTATTTGACCGTTTATATAAATTATTACGTCGGAATTGTTATCTAATGTTGCTACTATATGTATCCAAGTGTTTGTTTCACTTGATGCGTTATCTGAAGATAAGGATCTTCCTAGTTCTGGTGGTGTCCTTCTAAATACAAATGTATTACTATTATTCTCTGTAAATAATCCAACGCTATCAACAAAATGTTCGTCTCCAAATTCAAAAATAGCTGGTGCGGTATCTGTTCCCAAAATATTTATATAAGTTTCAACCGTCATAGAACCACCAAACTCCCAAGGGGTCAAATCCAGATAATCATCCACCCCATCAAACTGGGCGCCCTTTCTAGTAAATGCAGCTCCGTTATATGGCGTCGCAATAATAGATGAATCATAATTATCAATAATTGTTGTTGCGACCGTTCCAAATAAAGATGGATTCTTGATTTCACGGTTTTCATAGAGTGTATTAATATCATTCAGCAGAAGCAGCCTATCCCAGAAACGAATATAAGCAATGATACCTGATAATTCTTGTCCTAGATAATGAAGAGCTCGTGAAGTTGTAGACATATTAAAAAGTGGAAATGGTACTGTAGATACAAGCGAACCATTTTTGTAGGCCTTAACATTTATTTCATCAAATACATAAACCACATGTGTCCATTCTGCTGAAGAATAAGTAATTGTATTGGCTGCTGTTATCGTAGTATCGGTATTTACATAAACGTCGCTCGAAGCTCCACCCGTTATTTTTAAAACATCTGTGTTTTCGCTAGATGAGGTAGAAGGAGGTGTATAAAAATTGACAATATTTCCTTCATCAATTGGTGATACAAATATATAATTTTGACCCCAAGTGCTCCAAGAGGCCATACTAACACCATTGTTAGTTCCTCCGCTAAATCCAGTATGAGAACCTACAAATTTAACATAAACATAACCAGTCTCACCTAAACCAATAGCACCAGCAAATACCGCCGCACCAGTTATATTACTATCATTTGTAAATGGACCACTAGGATAATGCCCCCAACCACCAGTGTTGCTTCCTGTTATGTAAGCCCTCCATATAGTTGTTTCTTGATTAGGCAAACTAGTTGTATTTGGATTATTATTAGGCAAATCCAAAACTTCTTCTTCAAAACTAGAATTTACTTTAATATACGTTTCTATAGTTATTGAACCACCTAACTCCCACGGAGTCAAATCCACATAATCATCCACCCCATCAAACTCGACACCTTCTGTAGTAAATGCAGCTCCGTTATATGGCGTCGCGATAATAGACGAATCATAGGTATCCGTAATGGTTGTAGCGCCAGAATTGTCACGGAACTCGAATTCGTGTGATGGCGTAGGAATGTAATCTTGTCTAAATTCAAATCCATGGGATGGAGTGATAACACTTACTTCGCGGAATTCAAAGGAATGACTTGGTTTTACGGGCGGATCCATCCAGCGATTGTATTCATCGTTTTTGTGATAAAATAACTTATTTACTTGTTCCGCGTTTAATGCGGTGTTATCCCAGAAACGTATGTATTCCATTGCACCTCGCCAGTCAGAACTGCCTATATGATGATATGCTCTTTGCGCCGCAGATATAGATACACCCGAAGTGGAATTTTCTAATTGTCCGTTCCTGTATAATTTCAGGTTATTTGCATCTGCCGTTAACACGATGTGATTATGAGTGCTTGCGCCGGGATGGAAAAGGTTTCTGGACGCCGAACGTAATCTAGATACAGGACCATTAGAACCAGTAGATACAGTTTGTTGCATATCTAATCCATAATAATGATGCAGTGCCGCAAATTCAACATTATCAACAAAACCTATATCTATAAATTCTTGAGGAATAGATGACGAAAAATGCCATGACGATCTAGTCTGAGATGTATATCTAAGATATAAATATTGTGTATCTGTATCCCAGTGTGGTAGGTAAGAATGAGTTAAGGGGTCTGAGGATGGATTGGACTGGTTCGACTCATTGGAACTAGAAGCTATACTACCCACAGGAGTGGTCATAATCCAATTATATGAATTTGTTTGATTTAATACAAAATCGTTGTTGTTTAATACATTACTACCACCATTTATGGTAAGAGATGGTTTAAAAATAAATATGGTACCAGCAACTTCAGGATTTGTTTTTCTAAATTTAATCGTTATTTCGGAATGATAACTTGGAACATAAAAAGTATATGTGCTTAGAACCCAGGTATTATTGCGTTCGGCTGGAATACTACTTGATATAATTGTTTCCACACCAAAATCATCTATATA
>NZTO01000066.1 GCA_002703375.1 Fidelibacterota bacterium
ATATTTCATTACATCACTATCTCCATCTAACTCAAAGAGAAGATTTATATCGTTTTTTGAAAACTTTTTTAATTCTATCCTTCCAGTTTTTATTGTTAAACTCATATTGTAAATTAGTAAAACTATTAAACTAATCCATCCTGTTTTGGAAGCAGGGGGCCGTAGGTTCGAATCCTACTACCTCGACTTCAAATTTGAAGGCTCTTTTATAGAGGCTTTTTTATTTTGTATATTTTAATATGAAAAAGTACTTCTTAGTAATATTATTGATAGCTAGTATTAATGCTCAACAGAATCGTACCATTGGAGATATGAATGATGATGGTGAGATTAATGTAGCTGATATAGTAATATTAGTTTCATATATATTAGATGATACAGTAGATGGAAATGGAGATATAAATCAAGATGGTTTATTAGATATTATAGATGTTGTATTGCTGGTTAATATAGTTATATACCCTATCCCTGATTTAGGGTTGTTTGTTAGTCAACAATATCAGGAAAATGAGCTTGCAATTTTTTATGATATAGAATATTCTAAAAGACCAAATCCTTATGGGGTACAATATTCTTCTAGCCGAACTCAACAAGAAGAGCAGTTGCAAGATACTATTTTTTTACATTTAGATCTTGTTCTACCACCAAACCCAGAAAATAAACTACTCCCTATGGTTGTGATGATTCATGGTGGAGGCTTTCATGGTGGCAATAAAGAACAAAAATTGCAGTATGCTCAAGATTATGCAACATTAGGCTATATTGGATGTACCATTAATTATAGACTAACTCGACAAAATATAATACAGGAATCAGATGAGTATTATATAGCAGCAGTAAATGATGCTGTTGAAGATGCGATGAATGCTATTAGATATTTAAAAACTCAAAGTTCTGTATATAGTATTGATAATGATAGAATAGTAACTATTGGTAACTCTGCAGGAGCATTTATATCATTACAGAATGCAATTGATAAAGATGAATCCTTACCTGATCAAGAAAGTATAAATGACTATCTTGGATTTTCATCATCAGTTTCAGCATCCGTATCAACAGGTGCTGTATTTCCAAATGAAGCATTAATTTCTCTTAATTTTGATGAAGATGATGCTAGTTGCTTAATTATGCATGCTGAAGATTATGATCCGGTTACAGATACATATTGGGAAGATGATGTCATTCCTTTTTATGAAGCAATTATAAATTCAGGGAACTATGCAGATTTAGTTGCTCAGCCATCAGGTTCACATGGTGTAGGAGTAGGTCCCTTTGAGGAATATAACGCAGATATTATTCCATTTATTTGGAATCAGTTAAATTTAAATGAGTGGTAATAGCATCCTTCTTTGAGAGCAGGGGGCCGTAGGTTCGAATCCTACTAATTAAAATTAAATTAGAAGCTTCTTTTGTAGAGTCTTTTTTAATCAGTAAATTCAAGTATGGAAAAAAATTTAATTATTTATCCAACCCTTTTAAACGTTATATTAGTTTTTTTATTATATACTAAAAATACATTAGATAATAGAAAAGCGGTTAAATCTAAATCTTTAAAAATGAGCTATTTTAAGGTTTACAATGGTAAAGTTCCAGATTATGTTGCTGTTTCTAGGCAAACTTTAAAAAATCAGTTTGAGCTTCCCATGTTATTTTATTTTTTAATTTCAATTATTTTATATTTTGATCAAGTTTTCTTGATAGATCTCTTTTTTGCTTGGTTATTTGTAATTTCAAGATATTTACATGCATACATTAGATTAAGTTCAAATAAAATTAAACATCGAAGTATAATATTCCAGATTGGTTTTTATACATTATTGTTTTGGTTTTTAAAATTTTCTTACAATATTTTTTAGATTAAGTCATCCTGCTTTGGGAGCATGAGCTTTTCGTTCGAGTCCTACTCCCTCTACTTTAATTTAGAAGCTTCTTTTATAGAGGCTTTTATGTTTTGTATATTCAAATGTGAAAAATATTTTAGTATACATATTTTGCTTGGTAACAATATTGTACAGTTCAGCTATACAAATTGATGGTGAGTTTTCTGATTGGGAACTTGATTCTTCAATATTATATTTTGAAGATACTATATCAGATACACAAGGTGCAGATTTATTAAGTATATCAATAACCAATGATCACAATTTCTTGTTTATTAAAATAAAATTAGATAGAGAAATTGATTTATTAGATAATTTTGAAACCCCTTCCGATATAATTATTCAAATAGATGCAGATAATAATCCTTCTACAGGTTATTCTATTGGTGAAATTGGTTCAGATTATGGAATAAGATGTTTAGAAAAGTTTGTTTATGATAATACTTACCCTGGTGATAATATTGAGCCACTTTCGTTTATGCAATTTAGGGCTCTTCCATCCATTACTTCAGATGAGTTTGAAATAGCAATTGGTCGTTATCCTCATGGTGAATCGATCTTTAATGATACAATTAGTATTTTAATTAAAGAGAATCACTCTAATGATTATATTCCTAATGAAGATGAAATATTAACATATACATTTAATGACACCTTCATTGAGCCAGTTGAATTAATTGAAATTAATAAAGAAGATTCTGATCTATTAAGAGTAATGGCTTATAATACATTGAATAATGGATTAAAAGATAATGACAGAATTGACAATTTTGTTAGAATAATAAGTGCTATTAATCCTCAAATAATAGGATTTAATGAAACAGGTGCAACTAGCGAGCAGGATGTATATGATGTTCTTGATACCTCCTTGGGAGGTACTTGGTATATTTTAAAAAACGATCCAGAAAATATTACAGCCTCAAGATTTCCATTTGTTGGAACTTGGAATGTTCATAGTAAAATACAAGCTTCTTTGATAGATTTGGGTAATGAAGGTCCTAATATATTATTTATAGTTGGTCATCTTAGTTGTTGTGGGAATGATGACAACAGGCAGGATCAAGTAGATAGATTTACTGAATTTGTGATAGATGCAAAAACACCAGGTGGTGAAATTACTATTTTAGAAAATACGCCCATTGTATTTTTAGGAGATATGAACCTTGTGGGTAATTCTCAACAATATCGTACTATTATTCAAGGAGATATTCAAGATACAGATAGTTATGGTCAAGGAAGTTTACCAGACTGGGATAATTCTGAACTTGAAGATGTGATATGTAGACAAACAGATAAAAGAATGGCATATACTTGGAGGAATGATAATAGTGAATATCCACCTGGTAGATTGGATTTTATTTTTTACACAAATAGCGTTATGTCAGCAGCTAAATCATTTACGTTACAAACAGAAATTATGAATGATGAACGTTTATTAAATTATAGCTTACTGTTAAATGATACCAAGGAAGCTAGTGACCATTTTCCCATTGTGGCAGATTTCGATTTATCATTCAATGGGAATTGCAATCTAAATGGTGATATTAATAATGATGGCAGTATTGATGTGATTGATGTATTAGTTGTTGTGGATTATATAATAAATTCTTCTGATTTTGAATTAGAATGTTCAGACCTAAATAATGATGGATTAATAGATATTATTGATGTAGTTCAACTTTTAAGTTTAATTTTAAACTAATAAGATCTTACTTTGAGAATAGATTACTATTAGTGCAAGTCCTAAAACTTGTAAAATGGTTAGAAAGCCTCTTTTCTACAGATTTTTTGTTTTGTAGATTAAATTATATAATTAAAAATAAATCAGGAGTTATAATGACAAATTTTAAATCAATAATCATAGGTTTTTTGAGTGCAACTTGTTTTTTTTTGCTATTGGGGATGACTGATAAAGAAATAGAACAAAAGAAAAAATGGTTAAAAGAATTTCCTGAAAGTGGAAGATATTTACCTGTAATGAGTAGAGATAGAGTATGGATGATGGATTCAAAAACTGGAGATTTCTATACTTCTATATGGAAAGATGGTGATAAAGCTGGCTCATGGACAATAGATACTAGATTACCCAAATAAAATTTATATTAAAACAATCATCCTATTTTAAATATTAAGGTTTTAGGTTAAAATCCTACTAGTATCATATTAAATTGGAATGATCCTTTGTAGAGACATTCTTAAATTTAAGTGTCTAATAACTAAGGGATATATTATGAAATTATTAATACCGCCTCCATTTCAAGCATTATTCTTTTCAATTATAATGTGGTTAATAAGCAGACAGTTTCTAAATGCTAATTTCAGTTTTTATGGAATTAACATATTCGCATCCATATTTTTAATTATTGCATTGATGTTATTAATTTTAAGTATTAATAAATTTAGGCAAGTTGGGACCACAATTAGTCCTTTGAAACCAAAAAAAACATCATCCTTAATTAATAGTGGAATCTACAGATATACTAGAAATCCAATGTATCTTGGATTACTTTTGATGTTATCTTCAATTGCTCTTTTTTTGAAAAACTTTATAAGTTTTTTAATTATACCATTATTTATATTATTCATAACTAAAAATCAAATTTTACCAGAAGAAGAAGCGCTTGAGAATATATTTGGAGAAGAATACAAGAATTATAAAAAGAAAGTTAGACGCTGGATTTAAATGGATTCTACTTATGTAAGTAGAGGCATTGTTTTCAAGTTTTACTAATTAAAATAAATTTTATGAAAGCTTCTTTCAAAGGGTTTATTTTATATATTAACTTTTACTAAAATCAATATGGATATAAGACATAAAATAAATAAAATTACGGGTACTTTTTTAGATTCAAAACTTGAAAATGAATTTAAAATAGCTGAATGGTCTCGAGATAAATCTAAATTAAACTATATAATGATAGCCCTTATTTTTTTAGCTATCATTGCCCTTTTTCTTGAATTTGGTACCAAATCTAGATGGGAATCAAGTGGCCTTGTTTATACTCCAGTTTTCGTAATTATTGGAAATTGGTTAATTTTTTCTCATTTCTTTGATATCATACTATATTTATTAGTTTTATTTTCTAGTGAGCAAAATAAATTTAAATATGGAGATAAAGTAGCCTCTTTTACATTATCTAATATTTTTATTTTTGTTAATATAAGGGCATTACTATCTCCAGCAGAAAGATTTTTACCTGAGACTATGAACTTATATTTTTATCCTGTATATCCTCTGTTCATTGTTGTCTTAATATGTGCAGTTATGAAAGTAAAATATAATTATTTAATTATAATTATTATATTAACATTTACTCCCGCACTGTACCCATTTGTGGTCAAAGGAGGTGCAGGCTATGTAGACACAATAGGTTTTGTTCTTTTTCCTGCATTTTATTTGTTATTTACAGTATATCAAGATAAAATAAAATCAAGAATCTCTTTCTATTATGAAAATTTACTTAGTAAGGGATTAAGAAAATATTTTGGAGAAAGCTTGACAAAACAATTGATAAAAGATGAAGGAAAAATTAATGCTGAAACTAGATGGGTAACAATTTCATTTACTGATATGAACAAATATTCAACAATAATTGAAAAAATGTCTCCAGATATAGCTGTCCAATTTCTTAATGAATATTTTACAACATTGCATAAAGTGATTAAAAAGTATAATGGTGTTATTTTAAACTACATTGGTGATAGTGTAATGGTCATTTATGGAGCTCCTGAACCACAAAAAGATCATGAAATACTAGCTTTGAAAACAGCTCTAGAAATGAGAGAAGAATTAAAAGCACTAAATCAAAAGTGGAATGATGATAAATTTTCAAGATATTGGAAAAATATTGGAATTGATGAAGTAACTTGTAGAACAGGTTTACATTGTGGAAACTTAACTATCGGTAATATGGGTAGTGATGATCTACTTCAATATAGTGCTATTGGAGACGTAGTAAATATTGCAGCTAGATTAGAAACAGTCAATAAAGAATTTTCAACAGAAATTTCAATGAGTGAAGAAATCTATGCATCGCTTACAGAAGAGTTTACACAAAAAGCCAAACTTCAAGGAGAAATCAATCTTAAGGGCCGTACTAAAAAAACAAATGTTTACAGTATTTAAATATAATATTAAATGAAAAATAAAATTGACTTACTAACCTGTAGTTTTAGCGATAAAGAATTAGAAAAAAAATATCAGGATGTAAGATGGAATGAGGTAAGTTCGTTTTATTCAAATGTACTTAAATTTTTTTTAATAATAGGTATAATATATTTATTATCTCTTTATTTGAGAAATTCATTAGACTTTAAAACAGTACTCAGTCCTTTAATTCAAGTTTTCATACCAATATTTCTTCTTTCAAAAAATGAGGATTTTAGGAAAAAATATTCTGAAAAATTCATTTTATTTTTACCTGTTGTTAATATGTCTCTTTTTCATTTTTTAGATTTTGAAAGATTATCCAATCTTCCTCACATAGCAATTTTACCCATATTCCATTCTGTTATTTGGACAAGTCTTTTTCCATTTAATTTTATAAATTCAGTAATCGCTGCAGGCGTACCATTTTTAACATCTTTATTTGTATTGGTAAACTTTGAATTAACAATTCCATTAATGATAGTTATTTATTTTACACCATTAGCATTATTGATTTTTAATAAAAGGAAATCTGAAATTAATGCTAGAGAAACATTCTCAAAAACCATAACTATTGATAACAATAGAAAATTAATGAATAAAACATTGAATCGTTATTTTGGAGATACACTTAGTGAAGAAATTATTTTGAATAATGGAGAATTAAAGGGTGAAAATAGATGGGTTACTATTTTATTTGCTGATTTAAAGGCATATTCTACAATAACTGAAAATATGTCACCTGATGTTGCATTAAAGTTTTTAAATGAATTTTTTACTAAAATGAATGATGAAATTAAAAAATTTGGGGGTCAACCGTTAAACTACATAGGAGATTCAGTTATGGTTGTATTCGGTGCTCCTAAAAATGTGCAAGATCACGAAAACAAAGCTTTAGAATGTTCGTTGAAAATGATAGAAGGATTGAAAGAATTAAATCAAGATTGGGATCAAAACGAGTTTTCTAGGTATTGGAAAAATAATAATATTGAATCAATCAAAATGAGAATTGGTATTCATGCAGGTAATGTTATTGTAGGTAATTTAGGAAGTGAAGAAATGTTACAATATAGTACTATTGGAGATGTTGTCAATGTTGCATCAAGATTAGAGCAATCTAATAAAGAATTTAATACTGAAATAGCTTTTAGTCACAAAATCTATATTAGTTTAATAAAAGATCTATATAATAGATCAGAGAACTGTGGAGAAATAACACTTAAAGGCCGATCTAGTCCTACAAAAGTGTATACAATTAAGTAAAATTTTATAATCAAAAAGTTCTATCATTTGGTAGTTTTTTTGTTTGTTAAATTATTTTGATTATTTCATTTGATAATAGGAAAAGTAAAATGAAAATATTTTGTTTATTATTTTTAATTCAACTTAGTTTTTTAAAAGCAGATGGAACTTTAGTTCAATCTGAAGAAAAAAATATTTCATCAGAAAAAGAAAAACAAATAGGAAAAATTGGTAAGCTTGGGAAGAAAATGGTTTGGCTTGGAGGTTTTGGTTTTATAGCAACAATTTTAATTGAGGTAGATGATGATGATTCTGAGGTTGGTTATGTTGATCCAATGGAAGATAATAATAATTTAGATTCAAGCACATATTCCTTTTTTAAAATTGCAAGTTTAGGAATATCTGCAACAGGTTTAGTTTTATATTTTATTGATGGTGGTTCATTTGATGATTTAGTCAAACCCCCAACTATTGATTTTAATCAGACAATTAAAACATAATATAAATTAAATTATTTTTTTATAAACTAGAATGCTTTTCAAAAAGATAATTAGTCGTTTATTTTTATTATTTGCCTCACTGAACATATGCATAGGTAATGAATGTTCAGGCGATACTAATCTTGATAACCACATAAATATTCAGGATATAATTCTAATTTCTAATCATACCTTGAATTTTAGTTTATTAGAGGGGAATGCTTTAGCTAATGCAGATATTAATAATGATAATATTATAAATGTATTAGATATCATTCAAGTTATTGACCTTATTTTAAACAATTTAGATTATTGTAATGATACATCAATAATTGATTTAAGTCAAGATTGGGAAACACAAAACGATTTGTCATATTTTGACTATAATCAGCTTATCAACATATTAAATACTGGGATTGATAATTTAAATTCTATAAGAGGAATCATTATCATCCATAAAGGCAAAATAGTTCAAGAAAATTATTATAATGGAAGTTTCATATCAGAAATATATAATATTCGTTCAGTGACTAAAAGTTTTATTGCTACTTTAATTGGACAAATTATTGATCAAGGATTTTCTATAAATGTAGAAGATACTTTGAATAATATAATAAATCACCCTGATTCTCATTTAGATAATATAACATTAGAAAATTTATTAACCATGAGTTCAGGTTATTACGATTATTATATTTACCCAGATTGGGTTTATGNTGATTTAGAAGAATTAATCGNAATGCCTGCNATAAACCCAGGTAATTTTTGGTACAATAATAGTGCTTGTCATTTAAATGCCCATATNATTTTTGAAACCACTGGATTAACACCGGTTGAATTTGCAAATAATAATCTTTTCCCTTACTTGAATATAGAAAATCCCTTTTGGCTCGAAGGATCTAATAATATAAATGATGGATCATCAAATCTTTGGCTAACATTAAGAGATATGGTAAAGCTTGGACAGCTATATAATCAAAATGGTTTTGCGTCATTAAATAACCAAATAGTTTCTTCTGAATGGATAAATAAAGCAACATCAAATTATATTCAAACGGGTTGGTCATATTATGGTTTTAATAATTTAGATGGTTATGGATATTTGTGGTGGATTCCTAACGAAGGGTACCTAGCATATGGATATGGTGGTCAATTTATTGCAGTTTTCCCTTCAAGAGATTTAGTAGTTGGTATTCACTCAGAAACGTTTAGTGAAACTTCATATCAAATTGAAATATTAAATATCATTTATGATCAAATAGCACCTTTATTTAATAGATCTAACTAACTATTAACATTTTGGTTTATTTTTAGAACAAATAAGATATATTTTAATTTAAAGTTTTAATCATAAGCNTCTTTTATAGAGATTTTTTTATTTTGTATATTAATTTATGAGAATGTACGTTAATATAATTTATTGTATTTTATTTTTAAGTTCAATTTATTCACAATGTGAAGATTCCCTTTTAATATTAACTATGGAGGACTCTTGGGGAGATGGTTGGAATGGAAATGAATTTTGTATAAATAATGATTGTACCACTCTTTATTCAGGTTCTATTGGGACAGACGAATTCTGCATTAATTTAGATATTGAAAATTCAATAACGTGTGGTGGAGGGGATTGGCAATCTGAAGTATTTTGGACACTAACAAATTCTAATGGAGAAAATTTAGCTACAGGTGGTGCTCCTTTTGAGGGTTGTGTTGGAGGCTCATGTGAGAATGAAATAATTCAATTTTTAGAATTTGATGATAATGGTGAACTTAGAGAATATTATCTATATTTACCAAACTCAATTGAAGAAAATGCGCCTTTAGTTTTTGTACTACATGGTTATAGTGGTTCAGCCGGTGGGATAATGAGTTATTCAGGAATGAATGAAATTGCAAGTTTAAATGGTTTTGCTGTTTGTTATCCACAGGGCTTATCAGACCAATCAGGATATAATTTTTGGAATGTAGGATATGCATTTCATAATGATCAATCAGTTGANGATGTTAATTTTTTAACTAATTTAGCAATTCATTTACANGATGAATATAATTTAAGTCGAGNAAAGACTTTTTCTACAGGAATGTCAAATGGTGGAGATATGTCTTATATGTTAGCTTGTCAAGCAAATGATGTATTCCGTGGTATTGCTCCTATAGCAGGATCTATGATGGAGGAAATCTATAATACTTGTGATTCTTCCTATCCTATCCCAGTCTTTGAAATNCACGGTGATAATGATAANGTAACTCTTTGGGAAGGAGATATGCAAAACAATGATGGATGGGGTGCATATTATAGTATAGAAGAAGGTATTGATTTATGGGTTGAAATAAATCAATGTCAAAATAATGAACAAATTTTTATACCAGATTCTAATCCAAACGATGGAAGTTATATTGTAAATCATAGATATTTTGAATGTAATGATAATACTGAGGTTTGGCTTTATCAAGTTGTTGGCGGTGGGCACGATTGGCCTGGATCTTTTGGNAATATGGATATCAATACGAGTGAAGAGATTTGGAGTTTTTTTAGTCAATACGCAATTATTCTAGGTGACATTAATAATGACGGCTCAATAAATGTTTTAGATGCAATTTCAGGAGTTAATCTTATATTAAATAATGAATATAATAGTTCTGCTGATTTAAATGTAGATAATACAGTTAATGTACTTGATATAATTCAACTAGTAAATATAATCTTAAATAATTAATTANGTTGTTTACAGATTAAAAATATGTTAAAGTTAATTTTTATTTTAAGTATTGTTATGGCTCAAGAATGGGAACTAGTCTGGTCCGATGAATTTGATGATAATGGTGAGGTTAATTCAGATAATTGGTTCCATCAAACACAGATTCCACAATCAGGTAGCTGGTACAATGGAGAAATTCAACATTACACAGATCGTATAGACAATTCTTTTGTTAGCAATGGTACATTAAAAATAATTGCTAAGAATGAAACATATACTGATCAAGGATATACCAAACAATATACTTCTGCAAGATTGAACTCAAAATACGCTTTTAAATATGGGAAAGTTGAAATTAGAGCAAAACTTCCAGAAGGCAATGGCACCTGGCCTGCTCTTTGGATGTTGGGAAAAAACATTGATGAGCCNGGAGCATATTGGCAGACATTAGGATATGGAAATACGCCTTGGCCTAATTGCGGAGAAGTAGATATTATGGAGCATTGGGGGNCTAATCAAAATTATATTCAAAGTGCTATTCATACTCCTTCAAGTTTTGGAGGTACAGTTAATTTAGGTGGGCAATATATATCCAATGTATCAAGTGAATTTCATATTTATACTTTTGAATGGTATGAAGAAGAGATGATTTTTAGCGTAGATGATAACATCCATTATATTTATAGCCCNGAAACCTATAATTTAGATACTTGGCCATTTGATTCAGAAATGTATTTACTATTAAATATTGCTATTTTGCCAAATATTAGTCCCAATTTTAATGANAGTTCTATGGAAATTGATTACATAAGAATTTATGAAAATCAAAATTCATGCATTGATATTATTTGTGATAATAACCAAATATGTGAAAATGGAAATTGTGTTGATATTCCAATAGCTCCAAAGGTTACCTTTTTGGTAGATATGCAAAACGAAGATATTGATGAGACGGGTGTATATGTTTCAGGTTCAGACATGCAGTTGGCAGGTCCTACAGGATTATTAATGTCAGATATAGGTAATGATATTTGGGAGTTAACAATGGATATATTACCAGGAACTTATACCTATAAATTTAAAAATGGATTTTATGATTATTGGGATAGCCCNGGATGGGAACCAGATTTNCCTGAAGANTGNGGATTTGGTGAATGGANTGATCGNCAGTTTACTTTTTCAGACACAGATTTAGTTTTAGGACCATTTATTTTTGGATCCTGTATATTATCAGAATTTGACATTACATTAGGAGATATGAATAATGATGGTACGGTAAATATTTTAGATGCCGTATTGGTTGTATCCATTATTTTAGATGGTTCTAGTGAAAATAATTTTCAGGCAGATCTTAATAATGACGGGCATATTGACATTTTAGATNTAATACTTCTAATTGAAATTATTATTAATTAGATTATCTTTAAATAGACCAAGTTAAACTCATTATCAAATTTCATCAATTCAATTTTGAACTTGTAACTCATTTACATATTTTTTCATTTGATAAAAATTATGTATAATTAAGAGTTGATAAATATATTCTAGGATAATTATAATAAATGAAATGAAATTATTTTTCATTTTATAAAGAAGGGTAACATACTTTGATAAAAAACAGTAAATTGATATTATTATTTTTACCTATTAACATCACATTTTCTCAGATTGGAGATTTGATTTGGGAAGAAAACTTCAATGATTTAGAGAATTGGATTAAGATAACGGGTAATGGTTCTTGGGGATGGGGTAATGGAGAATTGCAATATTATAAAGAAGAAAATGTAAGTATCTCACCGATTCCTGGTGAACCGAATAATAATGCTTTGCATATTGTTGCTAAAAATGAAACCGGACAAGAAATTACAGATCAATGGGGTAATCCTTTAAATTATACATCAGGTAAAGTAATTTCTAAATCAAATATTTCAGTTCAATACGGTGTTATAGAATCAAGAGTTCGCGTACCTGATTTAGATTTAGGAGGATGGCCTGCAATATGGTTATTAGGTACATCAAATTATGCTTGGCCTCGTAATGGAGAGATAGATATGATGGAAATGGGTTCTAGACAATCTTTTAGAGATTTGCATGATGAGTATAATGGAGGCAATGGATTAAATAATTCGAATGTCAATCAGGTTGTAGGGGCTAATGCTATTTTTTATTCTGACGATGCCGTAACGCCGGACAATCCTTCTGGAGCAGCAAGTATTTCATGGGATCCAGACGACGATGATTGTAGGCCTTATTATAATTATGAAAATCCTTTAAATGATAGATTTGTTATATATCGTATATATTGGGATGATGAGAGCATAAGATTTACAGTTATTGATAATGACATTGAATATGATTTGTATAGTGAGCCAATGCAAATTAATGATGAGTCGGATGAATTTTTAAAACCCTTTTATCTAATCGCAAATTTGGCAATTGGGGGGTTATTTACAGACGCAAATTATATTGGAGGTAATGGATTACCAATCTCAATGAGTATGCCTGCTAGCATGTATGTTGACTATATAAAAGTTTTTGAATGGAATAATAAAGGTAATGTTCATTTAGGTCCACCAAATGTAGAAGGTGAATCATTAGGATTATTTACAGATAATACATCAACCTTTAATAGTTTGATACCTGAAATAGATTCACATATATATGTATGGGAAGGTACTTTAACTGATGGTTCAATTCCTCCATATGAAGGAGAGAATGGGATATCTTGGACTACTACTGGTGCTGGATGGTTCGGTGCTGGTATAATGTCAATACAACCAGTTAATATGAGTAATTACGAAGAAGGATTTTTAAATTTTAGAATTAAGATTCCTTCAAGTGTATCTTTTCAAGTTGGAATCATTGATGCTTGGGGTAATCAATCATATGTAAATTTCCCATCCAATCAAACAACTTACGGTTTAGCTCGAAATGACGAATGGGGACAAGCTTCTATTCCAATTAGTGAAATAAGAGGTGAATTAATTGATTTGAGAATGTTAAGTTATCAGTTTGTTATTTTAGAAACGAATGGTACTAATTGTGAATTTGCTCTAGATGATATCTATTGGAATGGTGGTACATTTGAAAATTCCTTAGGAGATTTAAATCAAGACAATCTTATAGATATTTTAGATATAATATTATTGGTTGGTANNATTATAGAATACAATGGATATAATCCAGTTGCTGATTTTAATAGTGATGGTTCAATTGATGTTTTGGATGTAATTCTAATGATAGAATTAATTTTAGANTAAATTTGTAAAATTTTAAGATAGGNATATAATGTTGAAAAATAATTTAATTATTTTAGTNTTTTTTAGTTTTTCATTCAATCAACAAATTGAAGGTAGATGGGTTCCATCAGGTTTTGATAATACCCTTTATGAATTTGTTNATACTGAGCCATTTGCNGANGCTGGTTTGAGATANACAATTTATAGTCTGGATGGCACATTTGGANGTATTGATGATGCTATTCCTAANCCAAATAGTTATTATGTAAATGAAAATACTATTTCATTTGACCTTAATTTTGGAAATATAGCTACTTATAATTTGGGTTTTAGGTGCAATGGTCAAGTAGTTGATTTTTATTATGANGAAGATGACGACTGGGAAGGTTTGCATTCAACTATGTTTTTAGAANGTTTTGATGACTTCAATAATGAATGTTTAGATATGAATCCTGATTGTATATGTATTGAAGAATGGGATCCTGTTTGTGGAATAGATGGGAACACATATTCAAATGCTTGTTATGCAGAATGTGCATATATTGTAATTTCATATCAAGGCGAATGTGTTAATATTGATGATTGTGTGGGATTAAATGAAGGCGATTGCGAAAATGAAAATTTCTGTAATTGGATTGATGATTTTGAATGGGATAATTGTTCAAATTATGATAATTCTCAAGATTGCTACGCAACTAATCATTGTTGGTGGTCGTGGGATTCCACAGAGTGGCAGGATACTTGTAGCGGAGGTGCATTCCAATTAGATACTAGTTATTGTGAAGAAGTTGATATTGAATATGGAGATGTTAATGGTGATTA
>NZTO01000067.1 GCA_002703375.1 Fidelibacterota bacterium
ATATTATCCATCATTAAACTTTCTGTCATTGAATTTTAGTCTATATAATGAAAGCCCCCCTAAAAATATCCAAATAACAGCATTTATAGCATTTGCTTCATAAAACCAATTTCTATATATTAAAAATAATGAGCATAGTAATGCTACATAGTCAGAATATAAGTGCCATTTTTTGGTATATTCACCTTTTTTAAAAAGTTTCTTCATAAAATACTCCAATAAAATTTTAATTAATTTAATGAAAACTTAAATATTGTAATAGTTGAATTAATATAGGTGTTTAGTCTGTGTATATGCTAATCAGGGGTTTTCTGTATATGTGCTGTATATACAGTTATGAATCTTGAGGGTAAAGATTCGGTTTCAGTCAAATACAGTATTTTTTTTATTTTAGTTTAAAAGTTAATTTTTTTGTGTAAATTTGTCGTAAATGATTTAGCCAGGTTTCAAAATAAAGTAAAACATGAATATCTATATTATATTAATACTATTAGTTTCAAGTGTGTACTCAGAACCAATAACAATATATCCAACTCAATTAGTAAGAGATATATCTAATTCTAGTGATAATTCTCCAAGATTTGTAATTGAAAATGAAATTGAAATGCCTGAATGCTCTGAAATGAATGAAGCTGCGTGTCTTAATGATGATCATTGTGAATGGATTGAAAATATTGAACAAGGGATATGTGATATTTTAAATGCTACAGAATGTCTAGAAATTGAAAATACTACTGGTGAATGTTGGTGGTATGGAGGTACATATTATGGTCCTTATTGTTATGGATCATATTATGAGATTGATAACAGTTATTGTGAACAGATTCCTTATATTTTAGGTGATCTTAATAATGATTTATTAATAAATGTATTAGATGTAATTGAAATTATTAATTTAATATTAAATAATGATTATAATTTTATAGTTGATATGAATGGGGATCAGCGCATTGATGTACTAGATATTATAGAATTAATAAATATTATTATTAACAACTAAGTTAATAACATTTTATTCAATTTTTTTTATTTTTTGACTTATATAGATTCTTTTTACTTGGTTTTGACTTGGTAGCTGTCTCGTTAATAAATGTCCGTTAAATAACGGTAAAAACGGTCTAATAAATGAAATTAAGTCAAGTCAAAGCATTATAAACAGAAGCAGAACCTCCCTTAAATACTATTTTTCTATCCTCCCCTATGGGGGGATTTATCAAGATAATTGATCTTTTACCAATTTTTAAGTAAATTTTATAATATGATAAACAAAATATTAATTTATTTAATTATAATATTAATTGTTGGTTGTAATCCTGATGCATATCAATTAGCAAATCGAATTTCAGTCGATCCAATCAATGGTGATTTATTACATCCATCATCTCCATTTATTAAAGCACATATGAAAGATGGAAAAGTTTATGTTTTAAATTCGTGGGAAATGATTAATAAATATGATGGTTTTGGAAATGTCAATTATTTAATTGGAGAGGGTACTTTATTGTCCGTAAATAGGGAAATTTTAGAACAAGAACAATTTGAAATCCCCCTTGATTCAGTAGTAATTTTGGAAACAAATGAATTGACTAATTCTGGACCTGCAACAGCATTAACCCTTGTGACTGGCTTATCTTTGATTGGATCAACTTTATGCGCACAAAATCCTAAAGCTTGTTTTGGATCTTGTCCAACTTTTTATGTTAATGATGGACAAAATAATATAATTCAAGCTGAAGGCTTTTCATCAAGTATTTCACCATCTCTTGAAGCTACAGATATTGATATGTTATACAATGCATCTAATTCTGATGAAATATTTCAAGTTGAAATGAAAAACGAAGCATACGAAACCCATGTTATTAGTTATTTAGATTTATTGATTTTCCCCAAATCTAATGATGAAAGAATTTTTTATGAAATTGATGGAACATTTTGGAATACTAATGAGATTATTGGCCCAAGTTCATGCTCAATAAACAACAATGACTGTTTAGATAAAATAATAGAAATGGATGATCTGGAGTGGTTTAGTGTTACTGATTCATTTAATTTAGCTAAAAAAGAAATTATAGAAATTGAATTTAATAATATTGAAAATGGTGACTATGGTCTAATCTTAGGAGCTCGTCAAAGTTTGCTAAGTACATTTATATTTTATCAAGCTTTATCATATATGGGAAAAAATGTTGGTGAATGGCTGGCTATGACTGAACGTGGAGAAATTCCTCATGGAGAAATATTTAATATTCTTGGAGGAATTGAAATTTTAATAAAAAATGAAAGAGGTAAATGGGAAAAATGGAATGAAATGAAAGAAATGGGACCCATTGCAACTGATATACATATGATCAAACTTCCTCATTTAATTAATGAATCTAAATCAATAAAATTAAGATTGGCAAAAGGTAATTGGAGAATTAATTACATTGCTTTAGCCTCATTAAATGAAAAGTTAGAACCTATAGTTTTAAAACCTTCAAGTATCTATTATGATTCTAAATATGATGAAGAGGCAATGAATTTGTTATTGGACAATAAACAGAAATTAGTTACTCTTCCAGGTGATGTATATACAATTAATTACGAAATTCCTTCAAATGAATTAAAATATGAATACTTTTTAAAAAGTCGGGGTTATTACTTGGAATGGATTAGAGATTCATGGATAGAAGAAGAAAACCTTACATCTCTTATAAAAATGAATTTTACACCAAAAAAAACATTGAAAGATTTAGCTCCTATTTATAAGGAAATTGAAGCAGATATGGAAAATATTTTTTGGAATAGTAAATATGAGAAATAATTTAAATTTTTATCATGTAATAGTTATAATTTTTATTATACAAGGATGTGCTCCTCAAATTGCTCCTAATGGATATCTTCCTACATCCAAACAAACTCAAAGCGATACTTTTGGGGGATGGATAGAAATAGAAAATGAAAATGAAATTTTTTCAGGTGAACTTATTGCAATTAATTCAGATTCACTTTTTATATTATCAAATGAAGTAAATGAATATTCATTTACTTCGAATGATAAGTTAAATGTAATTTCTAAATCTGATATAATAAATATGAGACTTGACAAATACGATTCTAAATCTGTAAACATGTTTGGATGGACGACAGTTGGAATTTATTCTACACTTACCCACGGGCTTATTTCTAGCTTTACAGCTCCTTTATGGCTAATAATTGGTACATTTGCTTCATCAAGCCAATCGAAAAAACCTATAATCAAATATCCAAACTCATCTTTTGATGATTTTATACCATTTTCTCGTTTTCCTCAGGGCCTTCCAGATGGATTTAATCGAGATAAATTGAAAAGTAAATCATATTTACCATCTTTTTCACCCAAAACCTTAATAACAATAGGATGTTTGAGTCCTATCATTTTAAATATGGTTTTATTAATTACTTTAGATTCTAATTAGATTCAGAGCCAAATATAAATACAAACTCAAAAGAATATTTTTAAGCATTAGCAAAAAACTATGCAGATATATATAAGGTGTTCCTGGATATGGGAAAGAGGAGAAGTGAACTTATTGAGAGTGAATTGATTGGTGACTTTTTGATTATACCCTTTAAAGATGGATTGAAAACAAAAAAAGAACACAGTATTAAACTTAATAAATAAAAAATTAAAATAAACCCCAGAATATTTCAACAAGTATGAACATACCTAATCCCAAAAGAATTAAATATGTTTTACTTTTACCTTTAAGATTAAATATATCGTCAACTTTTTCTATTAAATCCACAGAAATCCTCCAATAAAATTTGAATTAATTTAATGAAAACATAAATATTGTAATAGTTTAAGTAATAAAGGTTTTTAGTCTATGTATATGCTAATCAAGGGGGGTTGGTGTGTGTTATTTAGTCACAAGTATTGTTGAGATTATTACCTTCAAGGATATCATCTATGTCTAAATTATTGGTTTCAATTAGATTGCATATTGATTGAGGTATATCTCCTGAGAAGTTCCCTTGACGAGCATCCCACGGATGTTTTGCTAAACTTAAATAAGTTAAATTTGTTAGATTCCCAATCTCAGATGGTATCTCTCCTGTAAGACCACTAGAAACTAATTTTAAATAAGTTAAATTCGTTAAATTACCTATCTCTACAGGTATTGATCCTGTGAGTTCATTAAAAGATAAATCTAAAACAGTTAAATTCGTTAAATTGCCTATTTTAGCTGGAATTGGCCCATCTATATCTCCATATGGATTACAAATACCACAACCAATAGAATTAGCAAAATTACCAGATAAATTTATATGACTAGTCTGCATAATATTATAACACTCACCCCATAATTCAACTTCTATTTCTTCATTACATGAAGATGGTCCAAAAATATCTGTGCAACTAAATAATAGTATTGTTGTTATAAGTAATAGTTTTTTCATATTAGAAAACAAACTTAATAGCATTATCAAATCCAACTATTTCACTTAACATGAGAAATAATATAAGCAAAGTACCACATGTGAAAGCCCCAATAGGTAAGATTATATTTTTGCCTATTTTAATAATATTAACATCATTAGATATTTTTTTTAAATATGTGGCTTCATATATGTAATATAATTCTTGATCATAATTTTTATTAAAATCTAAAATCCTTTTTTCAGGAACATAATATTTTTTTTTATTTATAAAAATTTTAATGTCTTCGCTTGCATGTTTTTTAGCAATAATTTCAATCTTTATGGATTCTTCATCTGATACATATTTTTTAAACTGCCCAAACATCACACCTAACATCATTATAAATAATACCTTCTTCATAAAATCCTCCAATTTGTATATAAAATTTGATTTATCATATTTTTAAAAACATTGTCCAGTTAACGCACATTTTAAAATTTTATTGGGATTCTGAAGTATATAAATCATAATACCTGTAACTCCAACACCTACAATAATTGGTACAATAGTTTGATATTCCGATGTATCTTGACTATAGTGATTCTCAATTGATTCTAAATAGATATATTTATAAAGTTCATAATATTCATCCGGATATTTTTTTCTAAAATTTAATATTCTTTGTTCAGGTAGATAAAAAGGTTCTCTATATTTAAAAAAAATGATGATGTCTTCTTTTGCGTGTTTTTGAGCAATTTCTTNNATTAATTGAANATCAACATCATNNTGACATAAAATNANATTCTGTATNAAAAATATTAAAAGTAATGTAAATTGCATATGATTCCTTAAATCCATAATTTTAAATAACTATAGGTCACAATATATAGTAAGTAAGTATTTACTTACAAGCAATATTTTTAAATAAATAAAAAAATAATTTTCAAACATANTGTTTAAACTTTTATTTTATTGNTTTATAATANGTTATAAAGGAGTCAAATTGATACATACTACTACATCAACATTAGAAGGNAAAAAAATTACAAAATACATTGGNATAGTAACAGGTGAAGCTATAATGGGAGCAAATGTAATCAAAGATTTTTTTGCTGGAATTACTGATATTGTTGGAGGCAGATCTGCTGCGTATGAAAAAGAATTACAAGAAGCAAGAAGAATAGCTTTTAAAGAAATGAACCAACAAGCTGAGAACTTTGGGGCAAATGCTATTGTTGCNATTGATATAGATTATGAAACTGTTAACAATATGTTAATGGTNAGTATTACTGGAACAGCTGTAAAAACTGAATAAACAAAAATTTAATAATATTTTTTCATTTCGCGTTTTCTCATTGGCATTGAATCAATCCTTTTGATTACAGATTCAAGATTTATATTCTCATTATATTCATTTTTGATTTTACCATCTTTACCAATAAGATATATTGAATTTGATTTATTAGTATCAATTATCTTTGATAGAGATTTATAAAAAACATTTTTCATTTCTAGATTGTCTATAAAAGCAGATTCATTATTTATTTTTAAAATGACAACATCTCGTTCAATTAATTGATCTTTAAACATCTCAAGATTATNATTAATNATTTTATCATTTANATTTACTAAAACAATTAATCTANTGTTCCATTTGAAATCATTTATAGTTTGATAGTTTTTGTAATTCAATTTATTGTTATTCATATATTGATTTGAGCAATTAACTAAAAATAAACTTATTAAAATGAACTTATACATTTAACCACTAATAATTGAAACTCTTTTAAGATAGTACGTAATATTTTGAGTATTTATGTAATAGGGGTTGTTTTCTAAAAATTGTGTAGTTTCTAAAACCAAATTATCATTATTTATATTAAGATCTCTATCTACATTTGAGTAACATTGAGAAAAACTAAATGAAAAAATAAAACTCAATAAAATGGTATATGATAAATTATTCATTTAATTTCCTTTTTTATATAAATTAATTAAAATCTTTAAAATAATATTACATATTAATATTATTGAAATAATTCATAATTTAAATGTATGTTTTTTTTCATTCAATTATAAATAGTAAATTGAACCAAAATGAAATACTCTGATCTCAACGAAAAAACACCCTTTTANATACTTTTATTACCTTGGATAGTAAGCTTAATTATATTCTCTTTTATAATAGCTTACTTAGCAATTTTAAATGGTTATGATGCAAAAATTATTATTCNTTGTCAATTCTTAGTGCAGTATGAACTTATTGAAAATATTTTAAGGTTATATAAAAATAATTCAAGACGAATTAAAAATTTAAATGAAATACAACTAACCGATTTAAAATTAAAAGAAATGTCTGGAACAAATATTTCTTCAGTAAGTCAAAAATTTTTAGATGATTCAAAATGGCTAATACAATATAATAAAAGAATTATTCGAAAATTTTTATTAGTACTATTAGTAAGAGTTTTTTTATTTACAATTCTCACTTTGATTTTCATAAAAATTTTTTATTTTTTCTTATAATAATAATGGTAAAGTATTTAAAGAATTGACATATTGTTAATAAATTTAGACATGGATAATTTGATACATAATAACAAAAATTGGCACAGACTAAATGGTAAACCACTTAAACTCACATTAAAAGAAACCTTGTTAAAAGATATATCAAATTCCACATCTAATTTAAAATTTTATATTGGTTCTGATTCACACTGCTATGATAATAAAATAGTTTACTCAATAGTTTTAGTTATGTTAAAAAAAGGTTGTGGTGGCATTGGTTATTATAAAAGAGTAAACGAAGATTATAAATTAACTACGCAGCAAAGACTCTTTCAAGAAACTTACTATGCAGTTGAATTAGCAACATACATAAGTCCTATTCTAGAATCAATTGGTTATAAAATTGAAGAGATTCACACAGATTTGAATCCAAATCCTAAATATGTAAGTCACTCAATGATTAATCAATGTTTAGGCTATATAAAAGGAATGGGATTTATTGGAAAAACTAAACCAAATAGTTGGGCAGCTAGTTCTGTAGCTGATTTAAAGAGCAGGTAGCTAATATATTATATAACAATTCAGTCTATTTTTAGTTAGACTTATTTTTTTTCCAATAAAAATACAACCCAGCAAAAATAACAATATTCAATCCAATAATAGTATAAATAGGATTTATTTTATCACCAAAAAAATATGATANTAGTAGTATTGTTAAAGTTTTCACTATTATAAATTATTAAAAAAATAATACTAAAATTTATAAATATAAGCTGAAAATAAAAAAAGCCCAAATAGGGCTTTTTTTATTAAAANTGTGATATACTATTTTGCTAAAATGATTTTGTACGTTTGGGAGGAGGTATTATTGGTCATTTTAACAAAATAAATACCACTTGAAAATCTAGAACCATTCCAAGTAATATAATGTGATCCGGAAAATTGATAACCGTTAAAAATATTTTCTATTAAACTACCATTGATGTCGTAAATACTAATATTAATATTTTCATCACTTGATAAATCGTAATTAATTGTTGTTATTGGATTAAATGGATTTGGATAAGCACTTGCCAAACTAAACTTATCGTTATTTCTAATATTAACATCAATAATTTCACCAGTACTTGAAATAACAATCAGTTCACTAGGTGATTCTGAAAAACTAATATTTTCAGATAATATTTGACCGCTTAGATTATATATTAAAGTCTTTTTAGATTCATTGCTAATAATGATATCACTTTCATTTAAATTTGAAATAATTTCACCATTAAATTGAATCCCGGCGATGTCACCATTCAATGATAAAGTATTGCCTGATAAATACGCTTCAGATTGGTTATCAATTCTCAAAGGATCAACGATATTGTATAACAATGAAACAATATCTTCAATATTGAGTAAATTATCCTCATTCATGTCAGACGCCCAAAATTGATATTGNTTTGGAGAATGGAAATCTAAAATAAATCCAATTTGATTCGTTAAATCAACAACATCTACCATGTAATCAATATTTATATCTCCCATTATATATCCATATTGGAACCAATCATCTGACACTGAAGCAATCATGTCAACGTGATAAATTTCAAAATTTACAAAAGGAAAGTTTGGAGTTACTGATGCTGGATATGAACTGTCTAAANTAGGATCATATATNAAAAATTCAGGAAACTCTCCATCCTCAAGATATACAGAATTTGAATTAAACTCATCTTGACCCATTACAGGAACTGTTGTAAACTCGCCAACCCANGGCCATGATCCTATACAAACCCCATTTTTGAAGGCCCCTATCCAACTACCCATAAATTCTAGTGGTTGATCATTAAAAGAGCCATCTAAAAATTTGTAAAAAGCCTGTTGCGTTGATTGAGTAAAATCAAATCCTTCAGGAGCGTATACACAGCTATCATCACTTATGATTACTTCATCAGAACACCCAAAAGTTGCACTTGTTGGCCAATTTCCATTTAAACAATTGGAATTAAACGCAGATTCATCAGTACAACCNGAACAGCTTAAATTATCGCCATCACAAATTCCACAGTCATCAACAATATTTGAATTACAGTTTGGATATTGGTCATCTGGATTATCAACCCAAAATTCTCCAGGTTCATCACAAAAAAGTGNACTAGTNGATTCTGTTCCTAAACCATCTCCATCATTATCAAACCAAAACTCATTTCCAAAATCACAACAGTTATCACATTCANAATCTGATANCTCATAGTTACAAGCACTTTCATCATTACAAGTTCCAAGATTAACACAATCTCCTACTACAACATCTAACTCGTCACCAAAGGGATCAGATAAAATTACATTTTCAAGACACACACTTTGATTTGTTTGATCAGAATAATATACTCTCAAAATAGAAGAATTTTGAGGAGGGATGAATTCACCAGTCAAGCTAAATGCTATTATAGTTGATTCAGAGCTTGAAAGCGTAAAACTATATTGATCGATAGATAATGGAATAGATTCTGTGATTGTTAATCCCGTAATATTTAATTGGAAACCACCAACATTTGACTCGTTATTTAGTGTTAAATCAAAATAGTTTTCTTGTAAGTTAAAGTCACTAAAACCTAAAAAGTAACCATTGTCAGGACAATTCAAGATATCATTGATACCACCATCACAAGTCCCGCAAGCATCTATTTGTAGGTCTCCAAAGCAAATACCAGAACAGTCCTTATCAAGATTATTACCATTACAAACACCACAATCGTCAATTATTGAATCTCCATTACAAACACCAGAACAATCTAATTCTGATGACCCTCCACATACACCTTCACAATCTANATCAACCAAACAGTTGTCTTCACAATCAAAATTATCTTGTGGATATTCACAACTACCATCATTCACATTAGCATCTAAATTATAATTACAAGCTTCAAAGTCTGTGCAACCATAAACTAATTCGGCATCAGTTGAATTTACAAATCCAGGTGTACCCCCTGGAATAACAAAGCTATCTTGCCAATTAGAAGCAAAATTATTATTAGAATCAGGATTTACCAACTCAAGGGTTGAGCCACCTGCATCAGAATTTGATGGCCAGCATGAAAAATCTGTATTGCAATCACAGTTATCTTTATAGGTAACTTGATCAACTATACTATGGGAATGATCTCTTAACGTTAAAGTAGCTTCTGAATTTGACAAATAGTTATGTGAACCATAGCTAATACTGCCTGGATAAGTATTAGCGTTTCTTGCTAATATTAAATAATCTCCAGCTGGTAAAATGACATCATCAAAGGTATAGCAGGTATTTACAGATGTATTTCCAAAAGACCATCCATGTAGATTTACATCGTTTTGACTATTGTTGTAAAACTCAACAAACTCATAATCCTCATCAGGTTGACCGAAACTTGATGCTGGATTATAATTAATCTCATTAATAACTATGTTGAAGGAATTTTCATCTTCATATTCACAACACCATCCATCACAGTCCCAAAAAGCNTATGGATCGTAATTTAAAGCATCCTCNTCCATACAACCCCAAAAATTAGAGTCGTTTGAAAAAGATAAGCTCATTAAAAAAATTAACACTATATGTAACATTNTTTTTGCCTTTCTAAATTGCACGAAGTGAGCGATTATTATGCAATAAACTTAAAAAATAAAAATATGAAGTTGCAAACTATTTTTGCACGTTATGAGCGATATTAAGAATTTTTCTTATTTAATTTGACGACATTCCATCTCTGCTGAGTGTCTTGTTTGAACGTTCCAATAAAATCCATTTTATTTTTTTTAAAATTCCAATCAGATGGACTAATTAATGATAAAAATCTTTTACCTTTATCATTTTGATATAAATGATATTTTTTTCCAACTACAGGTTGAAACATAATTCTACTTTCATAAATGATTTTATTCCATTTGTAACTATCTAAAAGATCTTCATAAAGTGTTTTTATTTCATCAATTCTTTCGTCAAAATAATTTTTTAATTGAGGAGCTTGCTTTTCTTTCCAATTATCAATNTCATATACTTTTCCATTTATATCATCTATTTTAAGTATTTTATTTTGCATTAAAAGATATCCTCTAGTTTGGTTAAANACCGATAATTAATAGTGTGTCGTTATTCTTATAAATTCTTCCTTTTTCTGAAAAATTAGATATAGGCAAGGATGAATCTANTTTATATAAACTTAAATTATGATTATTTTTTACAAACCATTTTTTATTAAGTTTATTTTTAAAGTTACTCAAATTATCAATAATATCAAAATTAGTTTCTTCTTCGTTTTTAATTAAATTCTGTAGCATTTCGTTTTTTAGACAAATGCTGTTATTTTTTTTAATAAGATAACAATGGATATCTGATTTTTTTTTAATTCCCTTAATATTTTCTTTAAAAATAGAAACTTTGTTATCCATATACTTCCAATTTTATACTTTTTCTATCGTAACCAANGNCTAATAGATTTTGTTTTGCCTCTGAGATCATATTTTTCCATCCACATAAATAAAATAATGGATCTTTANGTTTTAAATTATTTATTATTTTAGTATACTCTTTGTGTACATAACCTGAAGGTCCTTCCCATTTTTGTCTTGAGAGGACTGGAATGTAACTGAAATTTGGTTGACTTTGTTCAATTGTTGAAATTTCATCATAGAATAGCAAATCTTGTTTTGTTCTTGTCCCGAAAATTAAAAATAAATTTCGAGGAAATTGTTGTGTGATATTCAAATGATCTAATATACTTTTAAATGGGGCAAGTCCAGTTCCCGTGCAAATGAAAAATATATCTCGTTGAGTATCTTCAGGTAAAACAAATTTACCTTTAGGTCCTCTAACTTGAATTTTATCTCCAACTGTTGTATAATTGAATAATATACTGGTTAATTGACCATCTTCAACTTTTACAATTATTAATTCCAACTTGTTCTTGTCAATGGAATAAGAGGCAATAGAATAACTTCTTATAACGTTTTTCAGTTTAATTTGAATAAATTGACCTGGAGTAAAATCAAAATTTTTAAAGAATTTAATTGTAAATTTTCTAGTATTAGTTGTCAGTATTTCTATTGAAGAAATATAAGCATCCACCCATTTNTTTCTATTTTTTGTGAAACCTATATTCATCTTTCNGTATAGTTTTTTATTGCTGAATATTTNGACAANGCTATTTCTCGAGANTCTTTATAATCTATNATAGGATCTNAATAATTTGTTTTTTCTGAANTTTCCCAGGGTTTTTGTAGTANTTTCANAGGGACTGATTTTAATTCAGGTAAATATTTAAGTGTATACTCACCATNNGNATCAAACTTTTCNCCTTGCAAGATTGGGTTGAATATTCTAAAATAGGGAGCTGCATCAGACCCTGTTCCTGCTACCCATTGCCACCCAGCTATATTAGAAGCATAGTCTGCATCTAACAGACAATCCCAAAACCAGGCTTCACCAAGTCTCCAATCAATCGATAAGTTTTTAACTAGGAAAGATGCCACCACCATTCTTATTCTATTATGCATAAAACCAGTTTGCCAAAGTTCACGCATACCTGCATCAATTATTGGAAATCCTGTTTTCCCTTTTTTCCAAGCATTAAGCTTTTCATTTGAATTTTCCCATTCAAAATTATCAAATTTTGTTTGAAGGTTTTTATATTCCATTTTTGGATAATGATATAATAAATAATACGAAAATTCTCTCCATCCAATTTCTGACTTATAGTGCTCTACATTTTTGTCAAATTTTAAATCATTTAATATGTACCAAATTCTGTTAACAGAAATCATACCAAACCTTATATATGGAGATAATTTTGAGTTACAGTTTTTTGATGGATAATCTCTACCTTTTTTGTAATCAAAAATTCCATGATTAAGAAAACTAGTGAAAATTTTGTATGCATTTTTTTCTGAAATATTCCATTGTTCATCTAATTTGTTATACCACTTGTATCCTTTTAATAAGTCAAGATCAGTTATGTTGGTATAATTATCATAATCTAAAAATTTAATTTCTTTAGGCCTACCTAATGGTAATTCTGGCTCTGTTCCTCCAAGACAACCCTTCCTGTAAAACGGAGTAAACACCTTGTATGGATTGCCATCATCTTTAAGAACTGAGTATGGTTCCCAAAGTAATGTGCAATTGTAACTTTTATAAACAATGTTAATTGTTTTTAAAAATGATTCTAATTTTTTTTGCAAAATAATATCGTCTTTGATAAAACACTCTTCAAAATATACTTGTTCAATGTTATGTTTTTTAATAATTTCATCAATTATGGCTATTGTTTCTCCGTTGAAAAATAGCATTTTATTATTTAATTGATGATTTAAACTTTTAAGCGCATTGTGCAACCAATATTTTGAAGCAGAACCCAATTTCTTTTTGATATTATGCTCATCTAAAATATAAACAGGTATGATTGTATTATTTTTAGATCCATTATAAAGAACTGGGTTATCATTGATTCTCAAATTATTTTTAAATAGTACAAGTGTTTTCATGGTTTATCTTATTTTGGTCTATCCATTAGAGTAAATTTTTCTGCTATAAAATTATTTCCTTTTATATTTCCTGAAACATGAGCAATTCTCAAAGCATTACAAATTCCATCATCATTATGAGCTTTTCTATGGTCATGAGTGTGACCTTTAACTTCATAAACATTTTTATCAATTGAAATTGCCATGCTACACTTTTTGTTTTTAAAATTGCCAAAGTTGCATTTGTTACAGGAAGCTACAACAAAGCCATCAATTTTTCCACTTTTAGGTTTTTGATTTACAAAGGCGCTACTTTCAAATGTTGGTTTTACCTTATTATTGATTTGACAACCTCCGCAACCACTATAAGCAATATTGATTATAAACAATAGTGAAAAATACTTGATTATGTGTCTTGTTTTCATTTTAAATTACCTTTCAAATTGAATTTGCAAGCTAGGCTCCAAAACTTGGAGCCTAGCTTATTATTCTACTTTGTAAGCATTATCTTCATTGTTTCAGTGTGTGAGTTAATACTTAGATTTACAAAATATACTCCACTAGGAAGAAATGATGCCTCCCATACTATTGAATGATTACCAACAGGTTTATAACTATTTTCCAAAATAGAAACTAATTTTCCAGTTACATCGTAAATATTAATATTAACTTTTGAAAATTTATTTACATTGTAATTAATTGATGTAGCTGGATTAAATGGATTAGGATATACTGATGTCAAACCAAATGATGCGGGATTAGCCAAAATTTCAACAGATAATTCAGAGCTAGATAACTCTAAAACTGAACCATCTTCAAGTGCTGCAAACAATCCAAAACTAGGATCACTATCACCTGGTGTTAAATAACCAGATGCGAATACCACTGCACTCTCACCACCTAAACCACTTAACGGAGCTGTAAAATCTGCTATGGAAGTTCCACCTGTAGGAGCAATACCAATTGTGTAATCAGCAGCTGCAACCTCTACAAATCCTGAAAACTCTCCATACATC
>NZTO01000068.1 GCA_002703375.1 Fidelibacterota bacterium
TACATTTGATGTTCAAGATAATCAGAATGGTGTTGTTGATTGTACGGTTACAGTTGATGATAGTAATGGTGGCACGGATTCTGAAACATTTACATTTACAGTAAATGAGGTCAATGATGTTCCAACATTAAATCTCATTGGTAACAGATCAATGGATGAGGATGATGAATTAGTTATTACACTCGAAGCTAATGATGTTGAAGGTAACAGTATATTCTTCTCAGAATCTATTGATAATTTTAATGTTCAGTTAGTATTAAATAATAATTTATTATCAGTCATACCTAATCAGAATTGGAATGGATATGCAAATATAACAATTGTAGTAAGAGATGATGTTTCACCTAATGAGTCAAATTTTGAAACTTTTACAATCGAAGTATTACAAGTTAATGATAAACCTGTAATTGAAGATGTTTTTTTATTAACAGACGATCAAAAATTTGAGGACGATATAAATATACAATATTCAGTAACATATACTGATGTTGATTCTGATATTGATTTAAATTACAATCCGTTTGATTTAAATAATGTTACTTGGGATATTGCAAATACTGAAAATTTGTTTTCAACATACTACGATGAAACTAACTCATTTATGATTGATAGTTTGAGATCAAATTGGAATGGAGATGATAGTTTGCGAATTATTGTCATTGATGATGGTAATTTGTCAGACACTAGTTATTTGAATGTTTCTATACAACAAGTCATTGATAAACCTATATTATTAACTCCATTTTTTAGCCAAGAGAATAATAACACCATAAATGAAGATACAACTAATACTATTTTTAGAATTCCTTATGAATATATTGACGCAGATCCAGATCTAAATAAAGTTCCATTAGGTATACAAGATATCATTGTTGATGATTCTCATCCTATCTTTCAAAATATTTTTAAAGATTCAAATGAAGGTTTTGACTATAATAATTTATACCAGGATTGGATTATTGCAAATTTACATCAAAATTGGAATGGACAAGAAAATTTACAAATAATTATAAATGCTGAATATGATAATGATATTTTATCAGATACAATTTTATTCCCAGTAACAGTAAGGCAGGTTAATGATTTGCCAGAATCATTTTTGATAGAAACACAAATTGAAGTTTTCGGAATTGATTCGACTTCATATTATTATCATAATGATGATTCATTATTTTATAGATATCCGTTTGTTTTGGATTTGCCAGAATATGAACAAACATATTATAATTTTTTATTACATTGGAATAGAACTACAGATGTAGATACAGATTCAACACTTAACAATGATCAGTTAAAAGAACTTTTTTATAGGATAGAATTGTATAGTGAATCAAAAGACTCAATATATGTTTTAAAGGATAAAATAAAAGATACTGATTTCAATGATAATGATTATTGTTCAAGTATTCTGTCCCTTGAGAATATTTGCGATCAATATAATTTTTTAACTAATACACAATATGCTTATTCATCAATCGATTTAAAAGATTCTGTAGTTGCATACCCAGATAGTATGTTATACGATGATATTGATTTTGGAAAAAAGTTTTTGTTAGATATTAATGGTGAAACCATTTACAAATGGAGAATAGTTGCCTATAATGACGAAAAAGATATTTATGGATCTGATGTTGAAAGAATTGTAGGTTCAAATGATAAATCTTTTTTAATAGATTTAACATTACCAACATCTAAAATTGAAATTGTTCAAAACTATCTTTATTCAGAATATTTTGATATGTATTTAATTCCTTCAGAAGATATTTTTAATTTTGATGATCTAAATCAACCATTGAGTGTTTTCTTAGAACCAATTACACCTAGACCGGAGTATATCCCTGAACAGTATGCAGGTGGAATTTATCATTTGGCAAGTACATTCTCAGACACTGGAAATTTGTATATTAAATTTGAAGGAAGAGATAGATCGCAAAACTTCGGTTATTCTAATGATACAGTTAGATATCAAATTATAACGCCAAATGCTGACAATACTTTTTTATCACATTCTGGAAAAACTAAAATCATGGTGCCAAATGGTGCGGTTAATCAAGAAATTGGTGTTGTTATAAGAGAAGGCGATTTTACTGAAAATTTATCATCGAATAATAGATTGAAAATAACTAAGGATTTTTATATTTCTCCTAGCAATTTAAGTTTGAATTCACCAGCTACAATTGAATTTGAATTAAATCAAAATTTATTGGAAAATTATGATTTTGAAGATTATAATATACAAATATTTAAATTTGATCAGAATGAATGGTTACCTTTATATACTTCGTACCAAAATGGTATAGCAATTACTCAAACCCAAGAATTTGGATTTTATGCTGTATTTATTAATTTAGATAACGAAGAACAAGAGTTTAGTTTTACTCCAAATGAGTTTGATTTAAATTCTGTTTATCCTAATCCATTTAATCCAGTAACCAATATTAGTATTAACATTCCTATTAAATCAAAAGTTAGTTTTTCAGTCTTCAATTTGAATGGAGAACTTATAGATAAAATATCAGCAAAAGAATTTTTAGCTGGTAAACATTCAATACAATGGAACGCATCAAAATTACCTAGTGGTGTATACTTTATTAGAATGGATAGTAACACATTTACAAAAACAAAAAAAGTAATATTATTAAAATGAGAAAATATTTATATATAAGTTATATTCTAGTTTTTCTTTCTTGCCATGAGGAAGTAATAAATGAGTACTCTTATGATGAATATATGTCAGATGGTTGGGAAGCATTTGAATATAAAAATTGGCCTTATGGTAAAGAATTATTTAGAACAGGCATGGACCAAGCTACTCAAAATCAAAATATAGCTGAAGCTTTTTCTGGATTAGGTTGGATCTATTTGTATGAAGCAAATGAATTAAGTCCTATCTCAAGTAATGATAATTTAAGAAATGCTTTGAGAGATTCTGCTGGAACGGAATTTAACAATGCTCTGTTAGAAGGTTCCTCTAATATAGATTTATCAGTATGGACTGATGTATTATCAGGGTTTTCATATGATGCAGTATACAAATCCGATAAATTTTTATCAGAATACTATAATTTAACATTTAGTGATCCATCAAAACTTGATTCAATGGTGGTATATTCTGATTTAGCATTAGCAAAAACAGATACACTTTTATCATTAAACCCTAATTATGTTTTTAGATATGATGAATGTTTAAATAAAAATTACCTAAGAATATTAAGGGCTCAAATCTATTTTAATTTAGAAGAAAATACAAAAATGTTTGATGAGCTTAATCTTTTAACAGAACAATATCAATGCAATAATTACGTAAATGATATGGAAGATGCTATAAGATGTATAGCATTAGCATTTTCAAACCAGTGTAGCAAGTTAACAAGTCCATAATAAAATTATTATATCATGAAATTTCTCATTCCTCCAAGCGAAGGTAAGTCAACAGAGAATACTAGTAAAACTATTTTTAAAGATTCTAGTTATAAAATGCATGATTCTGTTAAAATAATTTTAGATAATTTAAAAAGTAAAACTTTAGATACTGATATAATGTCAATTTATGGTACAAGCTTGGAAAAATCTAATCAATTTCACAAAATTAATTTAGATGTTTTTAATGGCCTATGTAGTTATGCTATTGAAAGATATACTGGAGTGGTTTTTAAAAATATAGATTGGCAAACTTTTGATGAAAATTCAAAAAACTATCTAAACAAAAATTTTTATATTTTTAGCGGATTATTTGGATTAGTGTCACCTTTTTCTTTGATTCCATACTATAAACTCAAAATGAATGTATTATCCCTTCATAAATTTTGGAATGAAAGATTGACTAAAATTCTTGATCAAGAAGATTTGATAATTGATATGTTACCTCAAGTTCATAGAAAAGCATATGATTCAACTGATCGAACTATAAATATTGATTTTTTTCATATTAAAAATGGAAAGAAAGTAAATGCTGGTCATTTAGGCAAAACTGTTAAAGGCAAATTAATCAGATACATATGCGAAAATAAAATTGAAAAAATTGATGATTTTTCTAATTTTAATTATGATGGATTCGTTTGGGATGGTCAGTGCATTATAAAAGAATAAAAATATTATTTTTACTATTCAATATCTTGTTTTCTCAGGATACATTTTCTATTGTTGCTGTAGATACTCTTAGCCGTGAAGTGGGTAGTGCTGGTGCGTCTTGCATAGCAGGTTCAATTATCATTAGCGATGTTCATCCAGGATTAGGAGCAATACATACTCAATCTTATTGGAATCCATCAAATCAAAACAATGCTTCTCAATTATTTCAGCAAGGTTTTTCTCCTCAATATATAATAGATTGGTTAATTTCAAACGATGTACAAAATAATTCATCCATAAGACAATATGGGATAGTTGATTTAATTGATGGGGGCAGAAGTGCAGCATTTACTGGTAATAACTGTTTTGATTATAAAAATCATATAGTTGGTCCCAACTATTCGATACAAGGTAATATCTTGCTTAATCAAGCCATTTTGGATTCTATGGAGTATAGATTCAATAATACATCAGGTTCACTAGCTACACGTTTAATGGCAGCATTGCAAGGAGCTAATGTTCCAGGTGCAGATAGTCGATGTTTAGATGATAGTATTTCATCTTTATCAGCTTTTATTAGAGTCGCAAAAGAAAATGATAATATAGATAGCCTTTATTTAGATTTAAACGTTAATGATATAACATATATCATTGATCCAATTGATTCTTTACAAAATTTATATGATTTATGGTACGTACAAAACCCAGATTATATTTTAGGAGATATAAATAGTGATTATCATATTGATATTTTGGATATAATTATGTGCATGAATATCATACTTGGATATTATGAGCCTGATAATATTCAGGTCCAAGCTGCAGATTATGATCAAAACTTAACAATTAATATTTTAGATGTAATACAGATTGCAAATCAAGTTCTTGCTAATCTTTAAATTTATTGAGTTATTTTGAAATTAAATAAAAATCATTTATTTATAATGATGAGTTTTGCCATGATAACTTGGGGTTCTGCTTGGCCTAGTGCAAAAATTATAAATAGTTATTTAGATTATAATAATTTAGTTTTTTTAAGGTTTTTTACTGCTTTAGTAACAATGTTACCATTTTTATTTGTGGATAAAAAAAAATCTCCAATATCGATAAATATTACTACTTATTTAAATATAATCTTTGTTGGTTTTTTGTTTTTTTTATATAATCAATCTTTTTTCATTGCTACAGATGTTGGCAATGCGGGTAAAGGTGCGGTATTTGTTACAACAACAAATCCAATAGTAACTTTTCTAATTATATCTTTTTTTAGAAAAAATATAAATTACTATGATTTATTTTCAATCATGTTTGGCATCTTTGGTGGCCTTATAGTGTTAGATGTTTTTAGTCTTGGTTTCTATTCATTAAATCTTAAAGAAAATACTTACTTTATTTATTGTTCACTAATTTGGGGTTTAATGACTGTTCTTATGGCCAAAGGTCAAGAAAAGATAAGTCCTATTTACTACATTGTTGTAACATATTTCATAGCCACAGTTATAAGCTTTGTNTTNNCTGATTTTGANAAAATTATTAATTCTAATATTNTNAANNATGAATTTATTCTACATTTNTTTATTGTAAGTTGTGCTATGTCAATTGGTACTTCAATTTATATTTTTTCATCTNATAAATTAGGTCCTGTAAATTCAAGTGTTTTCATCTTTTCTGTACCTTTTATTGCAATGATCGCAGCAAATATTGTTTTAAATGAAAAAATTGAAACAAATGTTGTCATAGGAGGTATTCTAAGCATTGTATCAATTATTTTAATTAATAAAAAAAAATATAATATATTTTAGTCAAATATATTTGTAATATTTGTTGTTAAATGAAGATTATATCTAAAATATTTCTTTTCGTCCTAATATCATCAAATCTCTTTGGTATTGAAAAAGTAGCCTATATACAATCCATAAAAGGTGATGTTAGAATTTATTCAAAAAACAAGCTTAAACCTCCAATTGTTGCAATAATTGGTAGGGCTATACAAGAAAATGATATTATAAGAACTTATGATAATAGTGAATGCGTTATAATATCAAAAGATAAAACTACATTTTTACACTTAAATGAAACAACTGAAGTACAATTTATTGAATCATCATTATCAAGAACATTAAATGTTAATTATGGAAATGTTTTTTTATACCAAGAAGAAAATCCTAAAAAAAATCTGTTTGTATTTACTTTAGCGACTCAGATTAATTTAAATAATGGAAAAATTTGGCTCTCTTCAAATTTGAGTGGTGATGATGAGGTTTACGTCCTTCAAAATACTGCACAAATATATAATGAGGTCTCGGCAATTGGAGAAAAAACTAATCAAGGTAAAGTTGCGTTTTCTACTTTAGATGGTTTTTTTGAAATAGTTAAATCAAATAAAGATGATTTTCCTGATTTCATTGTTGAATATTTAGATAAGGACATTCAGTTATCAGAGTTTGAAGATTTATCTTTTCAAAATCTAAAAAAAATCAAATTAAAAGATTGGGATTTAATTCCTAAATACAGTGTTGATTCTGAAGAAGACATTGAGCCACTAGATGAAGGTTTTAAATATGACATTGGTTTAGGATTAGGTGAAATAAAGGATAACTCTTTTTTTGAAATTGCATTTATTCCAATCTACCATAAAGATAATTTTAGAATGGCATATGATTTGTCATACAATTTAACATCTAGCAATGATGTAAAAATTAATCATTTTGGTAGTATTTTTGATATAATTGATAAAGTTATTTATTTTGATTATTTTAGTAGTAATGGAAAACTTTTTGTTCACATTGGAGACATTTCAAAAATTACGTTTGGGTATGGGCAATTAGTAAGAAATTATCGTAATACTTATGGATATCCTCATCTTCAAAAAACAGGTATGACCACAAGTATTGAAATAAAAGAAAACTTTTTAGATTTAGAATTTTTTATATCTGATGTAGAAGACTTCAGTAATGGTGGTCCATTAGTTGGAATTAAAAGTAATATATTTTTGTCAGAAAATTTTCCACTGGACATTGAAGTTGGAATTGTATCTGATCTTAATCAATATGCCAATTATGCAACTCAAACTGGCCAAGTAGATAGCTCAAGAAGTTTATATGGTTTTAATCTTAATTTAAATTACCAGATTTCTAAAAATTATTATAATGCCTTTTATTTATTTTTTGACATGGTCTCACTTTTTTATCCAGAGAATAGAGTGTTTTACCGTGAATACAGAGAGGTAGAAAGGCAAGGATCATTTTCTTTTTCTTTCCCAGGTATAACTTACACATACGGTAAAAATGTAAAAATATCAGGGGCTTTGCACTATAATTCATCACTTTATGAACCTGGTTTTTTTAATTCTACATATGATTTATTTCGTGTCCAAAATATAAAATTTGATACCTCTGTAAATGAGCAAGACACTCTTTATAACTATTTGATGAATAAATACCCTTCATTAATTAGTAATGATCAAGATAAATCTATTTTGGTAACGAAAGATTTGCACAGTATAATTAATAATTCTCAAAATACTTTTGAGTCCTTTGGTGTTTCATTTGATATTGAGACACGAATTCAAAAGATAGGCGGATTGGAACTTTACTTTCAGCATTTAATGGAAAATGTCCCAGATGATGTTTATAGTGTAACTGAGGTGATAGCTAAGACATATCAAACTATTGATTTTAGATTATTTATTAATGAAGGTGTTATTTTGAAAATGAATAGAGGAGAATTTTATTTATCTCAATATAACGAACATAGTGGTTTAAACTTCAGTAGCAATAGCTTGAGTAACAATACTTCTATGGGATTCAGTTTTGATTTCCAAATTTCAGACAAAATAAATTTAATATTTGATCTAAAAGATACATTTTATGATATAAATTACAACGGTTTGATGTTAGATACATCTATTGAAAAAGTAAGATCTTTAAATTGCGATTTAATGATGAATTTTTAATATGAGTAAAAAAAATATTATTTTTAAATACGACTTTGGCCATAAAGGTTTCCTGAAAATGGTATATTTATGTGTATTTTTTTCTATTGGAATACTTTGTTTTGGTGCCTATTTTGTATTTAAATTTTTGAAGAATGGTATTTAGTCAATACAAAAATGTATTAATAGGAATAAGCCTTATAGGTTTTGCTGTAGGCTCTATAATTGGTGGATATATAATTTATATAACCAAAAATTATTATTGGATATACTTATCATCACCTATCTTGGCTATTGGAAGTGCGTTTGTTATTTTGGGAGTATTAAAAAAAAATAATTAGGAATTTATATGTCAGAAAGTAAAGAATCGAATAAAAAAAGTGAATTAATGACAAAGTTAGACGAACTTTTGGGTAATGTTGGTGAAAAATATGGTCCATATATGATTGAAGAACTTTACAATAGGATGGAAAAAACAGTTCAAGAGTTCAATTCTGAGCTAGACAATTTATTTGAGAAATCTTTTGATAATACTAAAAAAATTAATAACGCTGTAAATGAAGCAATAACTAGTGGACAAGCTCCAGATATTTCAGGAATTAACAACAATATTAATCAAAACGTACCAAATTTTATTTCTAATAAAAATGAAAAGAAAGATTCAAAATTAGAATCAAATAATAAAACTAAAGAAAAAAAGAAAAAAAGAGGTTTTTTCTCAAGAAAGAAAAAATAATGTGCTGAGTGGGAAGTTAGCGGTCTCCTGAACCTGAAATCCGCTACATGCAGGACTGATCTCCGTGGGAAGGATTTTGCTGAATTATTAAATTTATATAAGTAGTATTGAGACCCCAGCCTTGCGCAATATTATGTTTTTAAACCCCGTCAGGTCTGGAAAGAAGCAGCGGTAGAAAATAATTATATGTGCCGTAAGTAACTGGTGTTGAGCTGGCTGTATATATTTGTACTGAACAGAATTTTCAACCCACGGTGCACAATAAAAATATATGAGTTATAAAGTATTATCAAGAAAATGGCGTCCTCAAGTTTTTCATGATATCATTGGACAGAAGCATATTACTAAAACTTTAGAGAACGCTATTAATTTAAACAGAGTTGCACATGGTTATTTATTTTTTGGCCCTAGAGGAGTAGGTAAAACAACCTGTGCAAGAATTTTATCAAAAGCATTAAATTGTATAGATTTAAATGAATCTAACCCTTGTAATAAGTGTATAAATTGTAAACAAATTTTAGATGGAAGCAGTTTAGATGTCCTTGAGATTGATGGAGCATCAAATAGGGGTATTGATGAAATACGAGAATTGAGAGAAGCAGTTAAGTATACACCATCAAGTGGTAAATATAGAATATATATCATTGATGAAGTTCATATGTTGACACAGCAAGCATTTAATGCACTCCTTAAAACATTAGAAGAACCACCATCACATGTTAAATTTATTATGGCAACTACTGAAATCAACAAAGTCCCTCAAACAATTTTGTCAAGAACAATGAGATTTAATTTTCACAGAATTAAACCTGATCTAATATCAAATCATTTAAAAAAAATTTTAGAAACAGAAAATATTACATATGATCCAAACTCTATTAATTTGATTGCAAATAAATCAGATGGAAGTTTGCGAGATTCTTTGAGCTATTTAGATCAAGTAATATCATATTCAGATAATGATATCCAAATATCAATTGTTAAAGATGTACTTGGTATCATTGAAGAATCAATTTATTTAAATTTGCTGATAAATTGCCATGATAATAATAATAGTATGGTTATTGAGATATGCAGTCAATTGTTTGAAGCTGGTGTACCAATTATAGATTGTATAAAAGGTTGGAATGATTTTCTTAGGAATATTATCCTTCTAAAGTCAAATTGTATTGATCAAATTACATTAAGTGAAAATTCGGTTGAAAGTATAAATGAAAATCTTAATAATTACAGTTATATTCATTTTTTGAAAATCTTAAACTTTTCACTTGAGTTTGAATCAAATATAAATAAAATTGATCAAATAGAAATCGCATTTGAACTTTTAATGTTAAAAATAAGTTCTTTAAATGCAAAGTATAAAAAGAAAACAATGTCTAATAGTGTTGATTTTGAGGAAAAAGATGAAGTTAGCAAAAATACTAATAGTGAAAATTTAAATAAAATTAAAAATAATGATAATTATGAAATACAAAGCGTACCTAAAATAGATATAATTGAGAAGCAAAAAAATACCATTGAAGAACAAAAAATTCAAAAAAATATTTCTAAAATTGATTCTAATAAGGACAATCAAAAAGATTTTCACAATTCGATTGCTACAGAAAATGTTGGAGAAACAAAATTAAACAATTCTTCAACTGATAATAATGTAATTGAGAAATCAAGTCTTAATTCTGATAAAAAAACTGATAATATAGATTTAAAATTTTTCCTCAAAAGGTGGGATGAACTTG
>NZTO01000004.1 GCA_002703375.1 Fidelibacterota bacterium
ATTGAATGGTTATATAATCATGGTTGCCATTAATATCAACCCTAATAATTTCTGAAAGTGAGATCGAAATAATTAAATTTAGAATCAAAAAAAGTTTTTTCATTTGATACTCCTAATTTTAAATACAGCCGTAATAAAAAAAAATGATATTTGAATAAATAAAAAAGCTCCTCAGTTGAGAAGAGCTTAGTTGTGGTTCGGGGCGGGATCGAACCACCGACACCAGGATTTTCAGTCCTGTGCTCTACCAACTGAGCTACCGAACCACTTAAAACTTATATTAAAAAACTACTGATTTTCAGTTTCTGATCACCAAAATTAATACACAGAGATATTAATCTCAAATAGATAAAATAAATAATATTAACCAATACTAACTCTTATTTAATTTAAAACATAAGTATTCTAAATTAAAGTTATGCTAACATATAAAAAATATAATTGCTCATATTGTTTTCAAGAAAATTTTGTTCAGATTGAATTATCATATTGTTCAGAATTGGTTGAACTGATCGAGGATTGTACTGTCTGTTGTAATCCAAATTCAATAACTTATAATATTGAAGATAATCAGGTTACAATGTTTGAAATTGAAAAGACCTATTAGATATGAAAAACTATCAGGGCTCAAAGTGGACATCTTTAAATAGAATAAAGGGGTGGTGTCATTTTGAAGTTAAAAATATTAATAAGAAAAAGAGCGAATTAGAGTTATTTGCAGTATGTGATAAAAAAATAACATTATCAGTAAAATTTCATGAAATTAAAAATAAAAATAAATGGTTATCAGGATGGGTAAAATTAAATGATATGAATTTAGTTATAGCAACACACAATAAAGATAAATGTAAAGAGATTTTGTTTGAATTAAAAAATTTTAATGTAAATATAAAAACTTTAGATCAATTTCCATCAATTGGAGAAATTGAAGAAAATGGACTAACTCTTAAAGAAAATGCCTTAATTAAAGTAAGAGAGGTTTATAAAAAAACAGGATTACCCTGCATTGGTGATGATACGGGCTTAGAAGTTGATGTACTTGATGGTGCGCCAGGAGTTTTTTCAGCTAGATATGCAGGCAAAAATTGCACATATTTAGATAATATCAATAAAATGTTGAATGATCTTAAAAATATACCTAATCAAGATAGAAAAGCTCAATTTCGTACAGTTATGGCATATAAAGATTCAAATATGGAACTTACCTGTGAGGGAATTGTTAAAGGTTATATAATGAAAGAAATAAAAGGTCTTGGAGGTTTTGGTTATGATCCCTTATTTTATGTCACAAAGTATAAAAAAACTTTTGCAGAAATGAATATGAATGAAAAAAATAAAATATCACATCGTGGTATAGCAATTAAAAGTATGGTACAACTTTTAATCAAGAATGGAATTATTCTTAATAAAAATATTAAGTCTAGAGGGGAGCTTGCCTAGCGACACACTGTTAATGTGCTGTCTTTATATAAATCAAATAAATTTTTGAATGAATTTGTTCTTAAATATCTATGGGTAAAAATAATATTTTTTACTTTAATAGGTTTTTTGCGTTCAGAAGAAAATGAAGGGATAATTTTACATTCTATTCATACAAAGAGTCTGTTACCCCAAATAATTAAACCTTTTGAAAATATTCCCAAAACATTAGCCTTAAAGACTTCTGACTCACTTTGGAATAATCATTTCTTTGATATTGTAGTTCCAAGAAAAGATCATAGAAAATTTAATCTTTTTATAAATGTATATAAAGATTTTAACGAATCAATTTTAATTGAAAACAGTTTCGGTATATATCAGACATTTGATGATGTACAATTAAGAATTCCATCAATAGTAAAAATTTCTTGGTATAAGAAATCAAATTTATATCAGAATGAAAGAGAGCAGATATATAAAAAATTTACAGAAAAGTTTACCAAGAAGAAGAGAAATAAAAAGGGATCCAGTAGTCGGGCCTTGAGAGTGAATATTGCTGATATAGGTGATCAAGAAGTAGCATTAAATATTAGAGGTAACATCGATATAACTGGTCAAGTTATTTTTCAAGATCAAGAATTAGTTAATACCAATTCAAGGGAAGATCAAAGCTGGGATTTAGAAATAGATCAAAAGCAGAGTTTTAATATTGAGGGCACGGTAGGTGAAAGAATATCTGTACTAGTTGATCAAAATTCTGAGGCGGACTTTTCTTGGGAAAATGACATATTGATAAAGTATGAGGGTAAAGATGATGAGATTTTAAAAAGTGTTGATGCGGGTAATATAAGTTTATCTTTGCCATCAACACAATTTGTAACATATGGAAGCGGTAAAAGTGAAGGTTTGTTTGGTATCAAAGCAGTAAAGCAGTTAGGTCCTTTGTCAATGACCACTATTTTATCTAGAGAACAAGTTAAAAAATCATCAAAATCTAAATCCGGAGATGAAACTAGCTCGGATATAGAAATTAAAGACTATAATTTCGTAAAAGATAGATATTTTTTCATTGATGAAAATTTTAAATATGATTTTTATCCTCTGAGTGATGGATTGCATACATATCCAGCAAATGAGGATGGATTTATACGTGAAGTAACAAATTTTAATTTGTATAAACAAATACAAAATCCAGGTTCTGAAACTGCTTATGTTGAAGGAGTTGCTTATTTAAATCCCAATCCAGGATTTCAAGAAACACCAATTACAGGATATTGGATTAAATTAGCAAAAGATGTTGACTATACACTTTACGAAAAAGGAGGTTATTTTAGATTAAGTTCATCTGTTGGAAGTAATGCTCTTGCTGTAGCCTATAATATTGATAATATTTTAGAGGAAGAACAAACATATACAGATTATGATTATATAGCAACTGGTGATGAGTTATTGGATACTGGTTTAGATGGAGTCTTTGATAATTATGAGAATGGATGTGGTTCAAAGATTGATACAGTTTTAACTAATTTATCATATTCTAGTATTTTACAAGAGTTGATTAATTTAGAACAAATAGAATCTATTGATAGTTTAAACCAAGTGATTTACACAACAGAAGATGGAAATGATATCTTAATTTGTGGTTCTATTTATTGGACAAATACAAATTGTGAAAAGTGTAGTGAACTTGATCCTAATGGAGATAATTATTTAGATGAAAATAATAATGGATTATATGATATTGGTGAGGGGACACAAAATAATAATCTGCAGGATTCTGATGATAGTTATACGGAATTTTGTGAGAGTAATGATGACAATTTAGAATGTGAACCAGATTCACCTATTCAATTAAAACTTATAAAGAGAGAAGGTATATCTGATCCATCCAAGGATACTTGGTCTTTAATGTTTAAAAATGTATATGATTTAGGTGCAAGACAAATTAATATGGATGATTTTGAATTAGAAATTGTACATTCTAAAGGTCTTACTGGAACAGAAACGTTTAGTCCACAAGGTAAATCCTTTTTACATATTTTTGGTTTAGATAGTCTTTCTAATAGTTCATCTCAGAGACAAGAGATTGAAGGAGGTGACGGAATTATTGATAACGTGTCATCTATAATTAATCCATTTTATGGAGAAATAATATTACCATTTTACAGACCCTTTTCGTATCAATCAGAATGTTATAATATTGATAATAGTAATAATCTTAATTGTGTAAATTGGGGTAATCAACATCCAGATTTAGTGGATATATATGATGATGAAGGTTTTATAAATGATAGTGATAACGATGGTTTCCCAGATGAAGGTCCTGCAATGTATTTTTCTACATCAAATAATTCACAAGAATTAGAAAGTGAACATCAATTTTATTTTAAAGTAAAATATTCAGAACGAAGTTCAACAATGACATTGGGTTTTATGGTTGTTGAAGGCAGTGAAGAGGTTATTGTTAATGGACAAAACTTAATAAGAAATCAAGATTATATTATTGATTATTTTAGTGGAAGTATCACGTTTACTGATTCTGAGTTAGGTAGGATGGCTGTAGATCCTGCTTCAAGTGTAAATGTAACATACGAAGAAAATCAACTTGTTTCATTCGACCAAAAATTAATGGCCGGTACCAGAATGGAAATGGATTTAGGAGAAAATAATTTTATTGGCTTCACAGCATTATACTACAATCAAACAATCATGGATGATAAAGTAGATATTGGTTATGAGCCCTTAAGAAACTTTATATGGGATATTAATGGAAAATATTCAAATGAAATTAACTTATTGACAAAAGCAGTTGATGCATTACCTCTTATTGAAACTACATCTCCTTCAAAATTTTCTATAGAGGGAGAGTATGCACAAGTTACCCCAAACCCTAATCCATTAGGTCAGGCTTTTTTAGATGATTTTGAATCATCTAAAATAATATTATCACCCAGTGTAATGGATAAACATTGGAAATTATCATCTCCTCCAATAAATAGTTTTGATAACCAACTTTTAAATAATGATAATAGATCGAAGATGTATTGGTATAACCCCTATCAAGATGTTAATACTACTGATATATGGCCTAATAAAGAAACGTCTTCAAGAGCTGGTAATAATACAACAAAAACACTTATTTTAGATTTTAATGGAGAAAGTGATTCTGATTGGAATGGTATTACTACTAATTTTTATCAAGGAAGTACTAATCAAAGTGATAAAAAGTTTTTAGAAATTTGGTTTAATTCATCTCAAATGGAAGATAATGATGCAATATTACATATTGATATTGGATATATTAGTGAAGATATTAATTTAAATGGAAGTTTAGATACAGAGGACAAACCAGATAATTCAGGTATAGGTAATTTTATATTAGATGATGGGGAAGATACTGGACTAGATGGTTGTGCTGATTTCTTTGAAGATGGAGAAGGGGGATGTGTTGATCAAACTTCACAATCACCATATAATATTGATACTAATCCAGATCCTAATCAAGATAACTGGTCATATAATCCAAATATTACTCCAATAGATTATTCACAAAAAAATGGTACAGAGGGTAATTCATTAATGGAAGGATATACCTATCCTGATACAGAAGATTTAAATAATAATTTTACACTTGACAATATAAATAGTTATTTTACGACTTCTTTTAAACCAACAGAAGTTGGTATACCCACCAATGATGGATTTGAAGATACAGACTGGAAACTTTACAGAATATTTCTTTCAGATTTCGAAAAAATAACAACAAATAATAGTGCATTAGAAGTTGAATGGAGTGATGTAAAATCACTTAGGTTATGGATGAATAACATAAATTCAAATTCTACAAATAAAATTCAAATAGCTAAAATAGAACTTGTTGGTAATAAATGGATAGAACTTGGAAAATCTAATAATGGATTTTGCGTTGACGATTCATCAATTTTGGATGAAGAGTCATGTATTGAATCAAATTATATTTGGAATGATGATGAATGGATTGAAGATGAGGATTTTGGTGCTTCTGTAGCTAATACTGAAGATGATGGATGGTATTCATCTCCATCAGATGTAATTGTTGAAGAAGATAAAGTATACAACATAAAGTCTAAAGAGCAAGCATTAGTATTAGATTTTAATAATTCTGGGATTAGTCCATTAAGTACATTGGCTATTAAACGATCATTTGAATCTTTATCAAACGATAAAAAAAATAGTTTTTTCATCTATGATAAACTAAAAATGCATGTTCATGGTATACCTAATTTCAATGATAATGTTTGGACTCAAAATGATACAACTGTTCAACTTATTTTTCAATTTGGTTTAGATAATAATAATTACTATGAGGTTGTAAAACCTGTTTCAATAGAAAATACAAATCTTTGGGCTAATCAAAATAATTTTATTGATATTAATCTTGGTCAAATATCTAAGAAAAAAGAAACTATTTTTAATTTAGAAACATATCAAGATATTGGAATTGATAGCACTCTTAATGAATATGAAAATGGATGTGGTGGTTCAACAGGTAATTTATTTACTTATGAAGATATCATAAATGATTTAATAGATTCTGAACAAATAGATACATCAATTGGTTTTAATGAGCTTTATTTTCCTGTAGAAGATAATGAAATTTTAGTTTGTGGTCAAATTTATTGGAATCAAAATTGTATGGAATGTAATTTAAATGATCCTAATGGAGATAACTATGTCGACCAAAATTTAAATGGACAATGGGATACTGATGAAGGAACTGAAGGTAATTTTCAATATGACTATGGAGAATTATTTGAAGATTTTAATAACAATTTAATTTATGATGATCCAAATGATTATAAGGGTTATGATATTGAAAATGATGTTTGGTTTTGGGAGTCTGGATCAGGAACAACATATGAAAAAATAAATATTAAAGGTGATCCATCAATTGACAGAATAAATCAAATTATCATAGGTGTTCATAACATTGATTCTATTTCATCAGTTTATGGAAGTGTTTTAATAAATGAAATGAGATTTACTGATGTAAAAAGGACTAAAGGTCAGGCCTTTAGAATTAAAACTGATATTAATTTTGCTGATCTTTTATCATTTAATTCTTCTTTTGAAAGAAGAGAAGCAGAATTTAGAACTCTTCAAGAACGTTTAGGCTCTGGAACGACTACCGACAAAATTTCATTTAATTCAAGTTTCAATCCTGATAAGATTTTACCTGCACAATGGGGTATAAAAACACCTGTAAGTATCAATTATTCCACTTCAATATCAACACCAAAATATAGGACTGGTACTGATATATTAGTGGGTGAGGTATCTGATGCTCCAGATTCAATAAAAACAATGAGCGAATCAATTTCAATGTCTACATCCTTTAAAAAAACAACTAGATCAGATAAGTGGTGGTTGAAATATACTCTTGATAAATTTAGTACTAATTTATCTGCTTCATATAGAAAGAGTTCAGATTTATCTGTGGCAAGTAACATAAGTCAATCTTATTCATTAAACTTAGCATATTCATATCAATTTAGTAATGAAAATTATTGGAGACCTTTAAAATTTATAGAATCAGCACCACTAATAGGAAAAACTTTGTCTGAATCGAAATTATTTTGGTCGCCTAAGAAAATTCAATCCAATATGAAATTTAATGAAGACACAAACACAAAATTATATAGGAATGGTCAAGAGAATTTAACGGAAGGTTTTGATTTAATTAGAGATTTTTCTATTACTTATCAATTTACAAACTCATTAACAAGTAGTTATTCAAAAAATATAAAAAGTGATTTAATTGAATTTAAAAATAGTAGAGATGCTAGAATAAAAGCTATTGAAAAATTAGATCCTGGTTTAGTTACAAATATGAGTGAACAACTTTCTAATACTTTGTCAATGGATAAACTCAGATGGTTGAGACCAACGTTTACTTATAATTCAAAATTCTCTTGGGGATTAAAAGTAGCAGACAACTATTCTACTATTGCCTCAGACAACACATTAAAGTCTAGTTTTAATTTTAATACTAAAGATTTTATTGAGACATTTTATACACCAGAGAATAGTGGAAGTACCTCATCTAGTTCTAGGCCAGGAAGAAATAGAAATAGAAACAAATCTAATAAAAGAAATTATAATGTACAAAATAAGTATATAAGATTTGTCATTAATCCTTTTCATAAAATAGCAACTCGATTATCTCCAATAAGTGCATCCTATTCAATTACAATTAATAATTCAGAATCTGGGTTATTATCAGATCAAATGCCGGATTATTTTTACAGATTTGGTTTGTATTCTATGCAAAATGAAATTTTTGGTACTAATTTTTCTAATTTATCTGGAATTAACAATGCTCAAAATATAACTGAATCTTGGGTAAACAAAATTAGCAGGGATTTATCATTAACAAGTGGCTTAAATTTGTTATCCGGTATAGTATTAAAATTTAATTTTATCAATAAGCAGACTACCACTACACAACAAAATAATTCTATTACTATCACTAAACTAAAATCTGTTTTACCAGTAGGTTTAAGAGGAGATGATATTCTACCTGGCATAAATAAAAGAAATGTTCCCATACCTAATTGGGATTTAAATTGGTCTGGATTACATAAGTTACCTTTTATAAATAAAATATTTAATAATATAACTTTAACTCACGCATATAAAGGCGAATTAAGTCAAACAGAAAATGAAACAGGTGTTCAAAGTGAAGAATATTTACATCAGTTTAAACCATTAATTGGCTTGAATTTTAAATTAAAAGGACAAAATCCTATAAATATCAGTAGTACTTTTAGTCAAACTTTATCGATAAAGAATGATAGAGGTACTAGTAGAACTACTGAAAGATTATTATCAAATACAATTACATCTGATGTATCTTATAGTAAGCAAGGGGGATTATATATTCCTATTTTCTTTTTTAGAGATTTTAATATAGATAATGATATAACATTTAAATTGAGAATGTCATACGATAATAGCATAAAAACTAAAGTTCAACCAAATGATGATTCTTCTCAGATTGATAATACAAAAAATATAAGTATTAGACCAGAGTTAACATATTCTTTCACAAGATGGGTAAATGGCGGTCTGCATTTTGATTATAAGTTTATTGATAATTTAACTTCTGGTAAGAGAACTGAAAGAGATTTTGGTTTTTCTATTAAAATAAAAATTCAAGGATAAAATGAAGATTATTATTTTTTTTATAAGTTGTATATTTACACAAAATACACCATTTTTTAGTGGAGATATGGCTTTTCAATTTTTATTAGAACAATGTGAAATTGGTCCAAGATATCCTGGTAGTAAAGGACATTTAAAAACTAAAAAATATTTTGAAGATTATTTAATCACAAAATCACACAAATTAGAAATTATGGATGAAAAAATAAAACATCCTTATAAAGATTTACAATTAGAACTAACAAACTATATGGCTAGATATTATCCTGAAAGAGAGAATAGAATTATGTTTATGGCGCATTGGGATACCAGAGAAATAGCAGATAAGGATCCAATAAAAGAAAACAGAAATTTACCAATCTTAGGTGCAAATGACGGTGCAAGTGGTATTGCAATTTTAATGGTATTAGCTGATATGTTAACCAAAAACCCTTTATATAATATTGGTGTTGATTTACTTTTTCTTGATGGTGAAGATATGGGTCAGTCTGGTGATATTAATGGTTTTGGTTTAGGGACACTTGAATTCACAAAAAATATGCCTTTACCTTTACCTAAGTATGCGATATGTCTTGATATGGTTGCAGACAAAGAGCCAAGTTTTCCAATGGAAATTTTTTCACTTAAACAGGCACCTGAACTAGTATACAAGGTATGGGATATTGCAAATGATTTAGGATATTATCAATTTAAAAGAGAAATAGGTCAAGCAGTTTATGATGATCATAGAGTCCTTTATTTAAATTCGGGTATACCATCTATTGATATTATAGATTTTGAATACCCAAATGCCGATACAAATTACTGGCATACTCTAAGTGATGTTCCAGAAAACTGTTCAAAAAATACATTAGAAATGGTTGGAAATGTTGTAACTACTCTAATTTTTATGGAAGATAATCAATAATGAATAAACAGAAATGGATTGAATTAAAATTATACGGAAATCAAGAAGATATTGATATTTTAATGGCTTATTTTAATAATGAAGCTATTGGCAGTATGATAAACGATAACTTTACTACCATATACTTCAATGATAATATGAAAAAAAAAGTTAATCATCATTTGAAATTATATAATCAAAAGTTAAATTTTGACTGGAATCTTAGCTCACTAGAACAAGAAAATTGGCATTTATCATGGAGAGATAATTTTTATCCAGTTAAAATAGGGAAAAAAATAATAATTATTCCAAGTTGGGATAAAAAAACAAAATCTGAGGTTACTATTAGAATAGAGCCTGGAATGGCTTTTGGTACTGGTCATCATCAAACTACATTTTTAGCAATAAAATTATTAGAAGATATGATTTCAACATCCTCATCAGTTTTGGATTTAGG
>NZTO01000005.1 GCA_002703375.1 Fidelibacterota bacterium
GGCGCCAAAGCTCTATCAGCAGAAAAGATCATATTAAATGATAAAATCGTTAGAGATAAATACAAAAATACGTTACGCATTTTTCCCTCCCTTTTTAATTACGGTTAATGAAAATTTATTATTATAAACCAAAAATATATTACTAATTTGAAACGACTAGAACCAAATGTTATTTGTAATAACTTGTATCTAGGAACATACCTAATTAATCTAAAATAATTGCTACAATTGATATTATGTCAAAAATGTTTATATTCGTATCAGAATTAAGATCTGATGACCAAACTTGATAATCAAACGGAAAGGAAACATCGAGAACAAAATCTACAACCATCATAATATCTAAAACATCTACCTCACTATCACAATTAATATCGCCCAGCAAAGGTGAGCTACAGTTCATATTCGGATCAAATTCGTAAAAAGATGTTCTTTTGTAATTACCGTGATACATATTCCAATATCCAACGACATCACCTTCAAGCTTGTAATCTAAACCAACTAACGATGCAGTTGTTCCAATATATATTTCTAAATCATTATCAGAATCTACATCCACAATTGCAGGTGATCCGATAAACGAGTTGCCGATTATAATAGGAAAATTTTGCAATACTGATCCATCAAGATTAAAGGCGGCAATCATTCCATTGTCAGTGGCTGCAACAACTTCTAACTGACCATCACCATCAAGATCAGAAATTGCTGGAGTAACATTAATTTTTCCACCTACATCAATTGGCCATCCATCCAACAAGAGTCCATTTTGATCAATACCATATAAGAAATTATCCTGCGAACCAAAAAAGAGACCAACTGTCTGTTCATCTACATAACCAAATCCAACAGAGGTTTGAATTGGTGCACCAGATTCAAATTCAAAAACAATATTTCCATTCAAATCAATAGAATAAATCTTATTTCCATCACTTCCTGAAATAAAATAAAAATTACTCTCAATTTTTAAAACAGAAGGATCGGACTTGAATTTATCTAAACCTTCATATAAAATTGTTGAATATGGATTTCCATTATTTGGATCGATAAATCCAATAAAATTTTCAGACTCAGTTGAAAACACTATTTCATCTAATCCATCACCATTAATATCTGCCAAAGCAACACCCTGCATTTTTTCGTTCAAATCATATGGAAATCCTTCAACATTTGATCCATCATAATTTATTGCAAATACATCGCCAGAATTAGTATACGCTCCAAAAACAATCTCCAGCTCCTCATCTGAATCAATATTACCAATCGATGGAGTTCCCATTAAAAATTGATTTGCATTGTAATCCAAGACAACACTACCATTAATATCTAAAATGTATAGGTGTTTAGATTTTGAACATACAACTATTTCATTGGACCCATCCAAATTGATATCAGCTGAGGCTATTGAACCCCAGATATCATCACCAGTATCAAACGGAAACCCTGGTAACTCTTGTCCCGATGAATTCATAACATGTAGAAATCCATCATAATCACCAAAAGCAATTTCAATATCTCCATCCATGTCAATATCCATAATTAATGGCGAAGATTGAACTTGATTAAAATCTTGAGGCCAATTTTGTTGATTTAAATTGATTGAAACAGGAAATTTAATATCTTTGTCTAAAGAGTAATTCCCTGGGCCATCAGCTGTAATGTTCAAAGTAAATTCTACATCTCCAACTTGAATATCATCTGAAATTGAAAACGTAAACAGATTTTCAAAATGCTCACCAAAACCTCCTGCAGCAATATCCCCATAATTATATGTATTATTTATTATATTAATCCCAGGATTATCGCATGATAAAACCCCAACCACATTGGTTGCATCAGTCCAACCCTCTTCATTGTACAAATAAATACCAAGCTCAGCTGATTCTCCAGGATTAACATTACTATCACCATCACCATCAAGCGGAAGCAGGTCTTGAAAAGAATAGGATAAATTAGGTATTATGTCAAAACCAACAGCCTTAAAACAATCAACCATTCCATGGCCCAAATCTCGATTACCAAAATTATCTTGATAATTTTCATTCATTCCATCATAAATAAAATCATCAGCAGTATTTAAAATTCTTTCTATAATTTCATCATTGTCCATTTCAGGATGAAAAGATGCTAAAAGACCAATACAACTAGCAGCATTAGGACCCGCCATTGAAGTACCATCATAACTTTCATATCCATCTATTACTGTACTCATAATACCTACTCCAGGAGCTGCTATGTCTACAGCTGATCCATAATTTGAAAAAGATGCCTTGTTTCCATTGCATGAAACCGCAGCAACATTAATCACATTATCGTAATCTGATGGATAATGATCATTAATATCTAAATCCTCATTATCATTTCCAGCAGAAGCAAGTACGACTGCACCATATAATTGATGTGCAGTATTTATTACAGTTTGCTCATAAGTACTAGGAAAACCATAATTTCCCCAACTGTTTTGTATAATTGCAAAGGTTGGAGATTCATCTCCTGGATTTCCAATCGTACCAGGATTACAGTCCTGACATCCTAAATAATAACCTGCTTTAGCAGCATATTGAATCCCTGGATAACCATCATTAATGGTTTCTTCATCGTTATTATCTCTAGTACATTTAACTGGAAGAATACTTGAATTGAATGCAGCAGAAGCTACACCTATGCCATTATTTGTTGCTGCCGCTAACGTTCCAGCAACATGGGTGCCATGTGAATGGACTTGAGTATTTGGATCATTATCATCTCCACCGCTAATACCTGATGGATCCCAACCAATCAAATCGTCAGTGTAAGTATTACCATCATCATCAACGCCATTTATATCGCCAGGGTCAAGAACCCACTCATCGTTTATATACTCAATAGTTTTACCATCTCCATCAGCATCTTCACCTAAATTTTGCCAAATATTATCTACCAAATCAGGGTGATCCCATTGCACACCCGAATCTACCGATGCCAAAAGCACATTTTCATCACCTGGCATATCTCCATTTTCAATATCCCATAAACTCCAAGCGTCATATGCTTTAACAGCACCTAAACTACATTGCTGATTAATCATGGGATCATTAGGTATGAACGAATTTGTTTTATAAATTCTCTCATATTCATAAGAATGAATAAAATCAAACTTTCCCAACTCTTGAGTAATCTGCTGTATCGATAATGAACTATTTGATTTAATATAAACTCTGTATATTCTGTTTAAAAATATATCACCTTCTCGATCATTTTCTGTCGAATTAGGTAACCAAGCTTCAATATGATCAATATCAAATTCTTGAATGAAAATATTTAGTGATAAGTTATTTGTAAACAACACATCATTATCTTTATTGATTTTTAATTGCTCTACATTTTTATCCAAACAAAACAAAAATTGATTTGAATAATAATAATTACTATCAAAATTATTTGCTTTTATGCAAATTGGGGCCCATAACAAGAGCCCCAAAATGATCAAAGAATAATTTTTCTTCTTTATTGAAGACAACACAAAAACTATCCTCCCAATATACTATTAACTATAGTTACAATATCCAACACATCGATACTACTATCTCCATTTGTATCTGAAGCGCATTCATCAGTATCTGCACCTGTTAAAATATAATTGACTATGACAACAATATCTAAAACATCAACATTGGAATCGCCATTAGCATCACCAATTATACAGTCACCTGATCCACCACCTTCACCAGCGTCAAGAGACATTCTTAGCATTAAATTGCCTGCTTCTCCCAATCCTGAAATATCATTCCAAGTTGAGCCATCTGCGCTGTAATATGAATTACCTGAATCAGACCCTGTATCCAAACCAAATGGCCTTGTAGATGAAAATTCTTTCACTCCTAAAAAGAAATCTCCAGATAATAGCAAGCCTTCATCAGACAAATTAAAATCATTCCAACCAACAACGCCACCAGTTCTGATTGTACTAAAAATTTCTGCACCTGGCACACCATTACTATCTTCAAATATTTTTAAATAAAATGCTCCACCTTCTTCCATTTGATACCATTTTGCTCTTACAGCATTTTGATCAGAACCATTTGAAGTGAATTTAACTGCCATAAAATCACCAGATCCTGCATTTACTCCAGCCTCAGCTGATCCGTCGTCATAAGACAATTCATATACTGTATTAGATTGTGGTGTCGCCTCAACTGCATCAGAAAGATCACTTTCATCACCAGATGAATATGTGGCACTTAATTGATAAGAATAAGTTATATTGTTTTCTAATCCATCATCAGAAAACGAATTCACTGATAATCCATTGGCTATTTGATTGCCATCTCTGTAAACATTGTAAGTGGCATTTGCTCCTTGATAAGTAATATTAGCTCTAATACCCCACTCACCATCAGCAACTCCTTGATCACCCCAATTATCCCAACTACCACCTGGAAATAATATTCTACTGTTAGTTGAGGGCGTAGCTGACTCATCTAAAGGACCATAAACTCCACCTTCTGTTGAATCTACATTGGTAAATTGCATAGCTACTATAAAACTATTGTTGACATCAAGATTAACATCAAATTCATTCCACCCATCTTGAAGAGTAATGTCTTGTGTATAAAGCGGCTCATTGTCATAAAAAGAACCAAACATACCAAATACAGCAATTTGCGTAGATACCCCAGGATTGTTAGGTCCAAGATTGACCGACATAGTATTGATAACAGAAGGCCCAACCAATGGTATCTCTTGACCTGCCCAAGCAGTACTACCTGTTGTTGACATCTGAATCCCTCCAGTAATCGCATCATTATCATAAATGAAATCATCTGTTCCTGAAGCATTCATATCGATCCAAGACAAATCAACTTGTCCATCTAAAGCTTCTGCTGTTAGACCCATAGGAGCAGGACCAGCGGGTGCTTCTAAATATACTTTAAAATCATCAATAAATAAACCAGATCCAACGCCGCCATCGTCATCTTCGTCATATCTTGATTGAAATCTTACTATAATATCTCCTCCAGCAAAATTAGTAATATCTAAAAATACGTTTCCATTAAATGGATAACCTGGCATATATTCTTCCCAAAATCCCATTCCACCTGGTCTTGTCTCATCACAATAATCATAAAATTGATCAACCCATACTGCACCATTTGGAGTTGCATCACAAAGAGTAGCGCCATCACAAACATAAGCATCACTAGCATCACTGCCTATCACAATATTATCAACTTTTAAACCTGTTAATGTGGCATCGTCAGTGGTTGAGTAGGCTGGGTCAGAACCAAAAGCAAATCTTATAATAGCATTAGAACCTGCATAATCACTTAAATCAAAGCTTATATTTTGCCAATCAGATTGGCCTCCCCAACCTGCAGCAAGATCATTTAAATCTCCCCCAGTATCATATTCCGCATCATTCCATATCCATCCATATCCACAATCAAAATCATATGGCAAAGAACCTGTCAACAAATCCCAAGTAGCTCCTCCGTCAATAGAAATTCTAACATTAGCAGCATCCCATCCATCTGTACAAGAACCAGCAACAACTGCTCCAGCTGGATCTTCAATTCCCCATTGCATATCTGCAGACAATGTCATTCCATTAGTGATAAAAACTTCTGGCAAATCCAAAAATTGAACCCAGCTATCTAAATAACCTCCAACCTCTTCGTCAGCGCACCATAAAACATCACCATCTGAACCCCAAGCTAACGCTGACGGATCCATAATAGCAACACTATAATAGTCTTCTAAATAATTATCAGCATTACCATCAGTGTCTGGCATATCACCAAAAATATGAAAACCAAACTGAACTAAATCATCGGCTCCAACTTCTGGAATTGTTATTGTAGGACTAACTAATTTCCATACACCACCAGCTGTTGAGGCATCGTTGGGAGAGTTCCAACTAGTAGTTTCTGAATTAAAACTGTCCTGAGTCAATGTCCAACCCGCTTCTCCAACCCAGCCATGATCACCCTCGAAATCTTCAGAGTACAATATAATTTGATCTCTATCGATACTATTTTGATTGCTATTTGTTGACTGGCTTACAATTCCAACATTAGCACCGTTTATAGACTTTAAATTGTTTGAATGTTTAACAGCAGACTTTTCAAGACTAAATGTCATTGAAAATACCAAAGCTGTAATTAAAATGAATTTAATTGACTTACCAAACATGGTTATCCTCCCATTTATTGTTTATAACTATCTTTTATTTAACTTACGTGCTAATTTCTATTTTTCACACGCCTTTAATGTAACAAATTATTAAAAAATTAGATTCATTGAATACTGGCTAGTTGATTCTAACATACCGTAATTAGAAAATGCATAATTAAAACCGAAACCGAACAAACCCAAATTATACTTTATACCAGCACCAAATGCTAGTCCAGCAGTATGATGATTAAGATATTTACCTGCTCTCACATACAACATCTCATTCCAAGAATACTCTAAACCAAGTGATCCATACAATCTAGAATCACTGGGAGATACTGCATCTGCCTCAACCACAAGTTTCTGAAAACTATCTTTCATAAAAATACTATTTTTACCAATCAGCTCATTTGATATTCCGAGCCTAAAGATTAAAGGTAAATTATATTTTTCGGTCGCCCACATCTGTGGCTCAAGCAAATCTAAATTCTCATTTTCCAAACCCTCTCCTGAATATTGTATTTCAGGACCAAAATTTGACACAGACATTCCTAACACAATACCATATATTCCAGTATCGAAGATTGAACCCAAATCAAAAGCTACTGTTTTGAAACTAGTAGTCCACAAATCTTCCTGCACATATTTAAGAGAAACTCCCAATCTCAACCTGTCAGTAACAACTTTAGAATATATACCAGAAAGTACTAAATCTTGAACCTTATAATAACCTATACCACCATCAGGGCTATCCAATGTAGTTCTCTCAATATCTCCCGAATCTAAATAAAAAAGATATAATCCAATATAATCAGTAGGTGATATTTTTCTTGAATATCCAATACTACCTATTTTTATATCTACCAAATAATCTCGCATCGAGAAATACAAATCACTAGTTTTGGTAAATGATATTGATGCAGGATTGTATCCAATATCACTAATATTATTTGCGCTTGCAACTCTAGCACCTCCCATACCTATTCCAGATATACCAGTCTCTAATTTCAGAAAGTTCGCAGCATCGGTTCCTTCCTGAGTTACTGTTTCTGAAAATGCAAACGTTAAAAAAACTAAAATTAATGTAATATTTTTTTTCATTTATTTATCTCACTATCGCAAATTTACCTAAATGTTTTTTATCTCCTGATTCAACCGCATATATATACAAACCTGGCGCAACAAGCTGATTAAATCTATTTCTTAAATTCCAATACTCATTACCATCTACAATATCATTATGAACAATTTCATTTACAAATTCACCTGAAACAGTGTATATTTTTATTGTACACTCAGTTGGTAAATGAGTAAAACGAATCGTATTTAAATATTCACTTTCATTATTAAAACCTGATCTTACAATATAAGGATTAGGCACAACCTTAATTTCTTCAAGATTCGTTTCAGACACATCAGATATTACTCCAAACTCTGACAAATCAACAGTCCAATAATCCCCATCAACATATTGTTTTTTTGGCGACAATATTAAATAGTCTTGATTGTGCCAAGGATAATATGGAATCCAAGCATTAAATGATGAAGCGTAATTATCTGGCTTAGAATCACCATCTGAATCACCAAAAACTCCGGGCTCTTCAAAAAATTGATCTTCAGATGTGTAGATAAATTCTTGTCCATTATAATATGTAATATCTCCAATTTCATACGGCCCAGAACCGGGATACCAATAATAACTATCACTCGTTTGCGCAAGTGTTACATCAGGATTATAATTTAAATAAACATTAAATAAGCTTAAAGTTGAATAACTAGTATTATTTCCAACCCTTACTGAATCCATAAAAGTAATTCGTTCATTTGGCTGCCAAACACAATCACGAGCACCATACGAATAATCGTTATTAGGACCTGCATCTGTATGCCTAAGCTTAACCTGCTTTCCAGTAAAAACATTGTATACTCTAAAAGGCAAAATAGGAAGAACATCTTCATCACATCCTGACTGTACAGTTGATGATGCTTGACTGTAATAACATTCATTAGATGTTTCGTTCCAAACACCATTCAAACCTAAACAATCATCACTATTTGATGCGTCTAAGAATAAACTATTCGAAAACTCAATTCGGTAATCAAACGAAGGATGATTATCATAAGTATTTGTATTTAAATATTCCATAGCAATAAAAGTAAGACCAGCTTCATTAGTACTTAGTCCACTTTTTTGATTAAACTCTTCGTATGAATCATAAATATTTAAATATGAATTATACACATTACCAAGACTAGTATCAGAATTAAACACACCCGAAACATCATCTAGAATACCAGGAAATTCATCATATGCAACATTCTGCATACTTCCAATTTGGTTAAACTGTAAATCAGCGTATGAATCTAAATTAGTTATTCCAAATGCCAATCCAGCATACACATCAGTATAATTGATTTCATTTGTAATATCGTAACCTTTCATCACATAATTTGGTACTTTGATTGTGTAATCAACAGATTCATCATCATTAACAAGAGTATCCAGGTAAGAACCAGGCAATAAGCTCAATACTGAAAGAGAATCAGAATCAATATCGTTTAGATTATAACTCTCAACATTGTTAGCTACACCAGATTCATTAACTATATATGAATACATTTTAGGATCGGATGTTTTAAAACCCTCAAGGTCATCAGATCCAAGAGAGGCTAAAATTTCAAACCTCAACAAATCATCTTCGAATTGATATGGATTCGCAACCCTATAAAATTGATCACCCGTTCCAAGATTATTGTCAGATGGTACAAAAACTTTATCACCATTTTCAAGATCAGGCTCGCTATAGTTACTCGCTTGATGCCCAGGCGTAATTTTTACAAAATTAGGATCTAAAATAGTAGTTCCTCTTGCACTTTCTAAAGCAGCTGCTCCATCTGGATCTGCCCATTTATCAGGATTTGACTGTATCGATTCTTGATCAAGAGTATAACTACCATCATCATTTTGAATATACGTATTTATGTACGGTGGCAACACTCCCGTATCGTAAGATGTTAATGAATATGTATATTCTACACCATCAAAAACATTAGTGTCTACATATGTGTATTGTAAACCTGTATTACTACCCAAATAAAACCATTCATTACCTTCTGTTGGATCATAACCAGATACTTCAGCACCCCTTTTTAAATTATCTTCACAGTCTGTTCCATTTTCATATATACAATGATTAATGTCTTCCTCAGCGCTTAGATCCCACTGAGCTATTGGCTCCCAACCCACTTGAACACCATTAACAACTATTGGATCTCCCCAAGTTACTCCACCATCATCACTCTTGTAAAGCTTATAACCTTCAAAATCAGCATAACGAGTCACTACATCCAAACTACTCTCAGCATTGTTTTCCCAATACAAAGAAACTTTTTCATGCCCTGATGTACCAGAAAGAATAGGTATATCAGGAGCAGTAAAACCTTGATAATGCGAATCATACATTATTTGAGCAAATTGAGCATTTTTTTCTAAATCAAGAGAATCTGCACCCATGATCACGCAAAACGAAAATGGCTTCTCTTCACCAACCTTCAACTCAAATGGACCAGTACTCATTATCAATACACAATCCATTCCATCATTCCAAAACTGAGTGTCATCCAAACCTTCAAGTGAATCAAAATGAGGATTAATATCTGAAGACACTTCATTGTTTGGATCTTTAGTATGGAAAAACCACAACTGTTCGTCATCACTAATATTTACTGTATCTCCAGCCATAACTTTGTACTGAATTTCTTCTCTGTTTTCAGCAGATGGCCTTGCAGCTGAACCATCGCAACAATTTGAATTAGATTCTCTAGAGCGTACACCAGGCCTATTATACCAATCAAACCAATGCCAATCTGTCATTCCCAACTTATCGCCAGGAAAAATATCCGGATTACCATCTTGATTTAGATCAAGATTATCCTCATACCAAGGCAACCTTGGAGAATCTAATAACTGAACAGCCGCTCTTGCTAAATTTGTTGCACTATTACTTACACCATCCAAATCATAAATGTACGCAAAGCTCAAGCTATCATCTCCGCCATCAGGCTTATCTCTAAAATAACCCATATTATCATCTGCATTAGAGTGATTTGACATACCACCATCACGATCAGCCCATACCGCATCCACATCTACATAAAAACCCATCCAAGATCTTTCGTAATTAAATCCTTTTCCACCATTTATTTGCGAACCATCAGGCATCACCATACCTTCAACAAATTCACCATCCTCATTAACATAGTCTCCACTGTCGTTTCTTACTCTTACTGTAATAAACATAATATCTTCTGCAAAAGAAACACCATAAGAATGCGCTTCCATTCTAACAGTCAAACCCAAAGGATAACCTGTATTTTGATACTCATCACCACTTGTCTTAACATAATTCCCTTGATGAGCCCACCTGTCGTCAAATTCCATATATACATCAGTGTCTGAAATAAAACGACTACCTTCTTCTTCTATCCAACAATCATCATCTTTAATATCACCACTACAACCTGTCAAAGAACTATCAAATCTTTCAGCCCACCAACCAGGCCACTCACGCTCGTACTCTCCCAATTCATCATTATAAACAGAAGGCCAAGTTTCACTAAAACTACTATGTGCTAAAATTGGATACGGATCCCCTGAATCTGTAAAATCTGTAGCATCACCAAAAATATCTCCTACAGTCGCATTTGGATCGTGAGTATTTTCCCTAGCTCTGTATTTTGGTTGCCAATCACTATTTGAATTATCTGAATATCGAGTAAACCAAGACTCATTAGTATTAGCACCATAGTAAACATAATTGTCATCTTCATTCCATGGAATAGCATCAGGGCCATAATCATAAAAATCATATAAAACTTCTGGATCACGCTCAACAAATTTAGCCCTCTTAGCCCAAGGATAAACCAATCCCATTTTAGCTTCTTGGAAATTAGGATTTACAAGCTCGCTTGCAGTGGTTATGTAAAGAGCTGTATTACCGTCATCATCAACCTCTAGAGACCATTGGTCAGTACTGTTAAAATCAGCATGACTTCCAAATCTTTTACCCAAATCGCCTTTGTCATTTTCAACATTAAAAACAAAATCTACAAAAACAGAATCTCCAAGCCTAGTCCAACCTTCTCCTGCATCAATTGATTTCCATACTGCATATAATCCTGTTTGATACAATTCCCATTCATATAAATGAGAGTACTTATGACCAGGAATACTGTACATAAAAGAAATACTGGGAAAATAGGAATACTCTCCCCATAATCCTCCAGGATGATGAGAAAAACCATCCACAATACTACCATAGTTTGTTATTGCAGACTTTAACTTACCCTGCAATAAATATCCTTTAGCCCTATCTAAAATAGGGTCTGTAGGTAAGGCATTCTCACTTCTACTAACAGATGAGGGATTATTATTTTCCATATTACTGCTTTCAAGATTTGGCACTGCAGAAAACACAAAACCAATACAAAAAACCAAACCACAAACTTTGAACAATGAAATCATTTTTTTATTTTTAATCATTTATCTTTCCTACTTAAAATCAAATCTTATAAAAGCGTTTATCTCTCTTGCAGAGGATTCATTCCAAGGACTGTCATAATACGATTCAGAGTATTCAACATCTGTCGTAACTCCAGGGACAAAAGTTCCGCCCACTACACTAGGCAGACCTACAAATTGCTGATAATAGTCTCCAGGGTTTGTTGCTGAGCCAGTCAACCTGTAAATATCAATAGTATTTCTTCTATCAAATAAATTATATATATTGAGACCTAAAGAAATCTTCATATCTCCAAATTGCAAGTATTTAGACAAAGACATATCTGTCTTGTTGTAATCTGGCATTCTTACAGAATTTCTAAATTCACTTTCAATAATTTGATTAGATCCCGGTGCAGCTCTTTCAAGAGGCGTATATGGTGCGCCAGTTTGATACAAATGCGTCACAGACAACAAAACACCA
>NZTO01000006.1 GCA_002703375.1 Fidelibacterota bacterium
TATTGCCAAATTGAAATCAGGTAATACAGTTCCGACAAGTAAGTTAGTATTATTAAAGGAGATATAAAATTGAATTTTATACATATGAAAAGGCTGACATTTAATGTCAGCCTTTTTTTATTTAATATATACATATTATTTTTGAACATAAATTTTTCGTTTTCTTCAACTATTGATGAAAGTATTTTCGAAAAGATTCTACAAGATAATGATAATCTCAAATGGAAAATAGTTAAGAAAACGGGGAATCAAACAATATATAATATGGAAATTAAAGATTCAAAAATTCCTGTTGTTAAAGTAGTAGTTATAGATAGCGTTTCTATAAATGGAATGGTTCAATCTATAATTAATATAAAAGAGCATACTCGTTTTTTGAAAAGTAGTTATCTAACAAAATCAATTTTATTGAGTAAATATTTCGATGATAACATACTAAAATATGAAGTATATCAATACTTAAACATTCCATTCATTAAAAATAGATTTTACGTAGCATACTGTAATCTTAGACAGGATACTAATAGTGTTAGAGTAAACTGGAGATTATCTAATAATAAAGAAAAATATATAGATTTTATTGATGATAGTAGAAATGATATTTTTATAGAAAATGGATTCGGCTACTGGGAAATAGAACATTTATCTAGTAGTTTTTCTAAAATAACATACGTAATTCATATGGATCCTGGAGGTTGGGTACCAAACTTTATTGTTAATCTTTCAAGTAATTATACTATTCCTGAAACAGTTATTAAAATGATTGAAGAAGGTAAAAGATTAGATAAATTAGATTAAATATTATTGATTTTAAAAATATAGACATAAATTACGTTAATTTATATGGAGAAAATGTGAGTAATTCAATTAGAGAAACCTTATCTAAAAATATTCTTGCAGATGGTTTTGAGCCAATTTTAGATCTTGATAAAAGTCATGAATCTTGGATTGTTGATAAAGTAACTGGTGATGAATATTTAGATATGTTTACAATGTATGCATCAGGTTCAATCGGATATAATAATAAGCATATTTTAGATAATAGAGACGTCCTAACAAAAGCAGCTTTATTTAAGCCAACATTATCTGATATGTATTGTGATTTATATGCTGAATTTTTAGATGTTTTTAATAAAAGTGCTATTCCATCATATTTGAAAAATACTTTTTTTATTGAAGGTGGAGCGTTGGCTGTTGAAAATGCTCTTAAGGTTGCTTTTGATTGGAAAACTAGAAAAAATAAGATGTCTAATATTCAAGTTGAGGCTTCTAGTATAATACATTTCAAAGAGGCATTTCATGGCAGGTCTGGTTATACAATGTCTTTAACAAATACTGATCCAGTCAAAGTAAAATACTTTCCTAAATTTGATTGGCCTAGAATTGTAAATCCTAAAATGAAGTTTCCTTTAAATGATGATAACTTAACAGAAGTAAAAAGCCTTGAAAAATTAGCCGTTGAACAAATATATAATGCTATCAATGAAAATAAACATAAAGTTGCAGCAATTATTATTGAGCCAATCCAGGGCGAGGGAGGAGATAACCATTTTAGATGTACGTTTTTTCAAAAATTACGAGATATATGTAATGAACATGATTTGTTATTAATTTATGATGAAGTTCAAACAGGTATTGGAATAACAGGAAAAATGTGGGCACATCAACATTTTACTCCTGATTTATGTGAATGTGACATAAAAATAGAAACTGCACCAATACCGGACATAATCTCTTTTGGTAAAAAGACTCAAGTTTGTGGAATTTTAGCTGGAGATAGATTAGATCAAGTTGAAAATCATGCCTTTAAAAAATCAAGTAGAATTAATTCTACTTTCGGTGGTAATTTAGTTGATATGATAAGATTTAAACTTATTTTGGAAGTTATTGAAAAAGATAATTTAATTGATAATGCTTCAAAAATGGGTTCTTATTTATTGCAAAAAATTGATCACTTATCAAAAGAATTTCCTGGTTTCATCATAAATCCCAGAGGTCGTGGTTTGTTTTGTGCCTTTGATCTTCCATCGACAATAGAACGTGATAACTTGTGGAATAATATGATGAAAAATAATTTATTAATATTGCCCTGTGGAACAGAATCTATCCGTTTTAGACCTCATTTGACAGTTAATAAGGATGAGATTGATACTGCTTTTAGTATTATTGAAAAATCTGTAAAATCTACACTTAAGTGATAGGAAATCTTTACTTAATATCCACTCCTATTGGTAATCTAAAGGATATAACTTTAAGGTCAATTGAAACTTTAAAAAATGTAGACTTAATTGCAGCGGAAGATACTAGACGATCTGGTAAATTATTAAAAGAATATGATGTGAATACTAAAATGATTTCATATTTTGAGCATAATGAAGAAATTAGGATCAAAGAAATTATTGACAAATTAAAAAAAGGTTTTGATATAGCTCTTATTTCTGATGCAGGTACTCCTACCATAAGTGATCCTGGATATCGTTTAGTAAATGAAGTACATAAAAATGGTATAAAGATATCATCATTACCTGGACCAAGTTCTGTAATTAATGCTCTTTCTGTATCAGGATTGCCAACAGATCACTTTTATTTTGAGGGTTTTTTACCTAGAAAAAAAGGTAGGTTAACTAGATTTAAATTTCTATCTACTTTACCAGCAACTATAATTTTGTTTGAATCACCTTATAGATTAATAAAAACTTTGATGGATATTGAAAAATTTATGGGTCAACGAATCGTATCTGTTTGTAGGGAAATGACAAAAATTCATGAGGAGATATTTAGAGGATCTTTATGGAAAACAATCAATCATTTTAAAAATAAAAAATCTATTAAAGGTGAAATTGTAATACTTATTGCGAAGGCTCAGTATGAAGATTAATAAATTTATATCTTTTGAAGGCATAGATTCTTCAGGCAAAACAACTCAAATTAATATATTGAAAAAAAAATTAGAAGATTTAAATTTTAAAGTTTTAGTTTTAAGAGAACCTGGTGGGATAGATGTTGCTGAATCCATAAGAGAAATAATTTTGAATAATGATTATAATATTTCTAGAGAATGTGAAATGCTTTTATTTCTATCTGCTAGAGCTGAATTAGTTGATAAGGTTATAAAACCTGCTTTACTTGATGATTCTTTTGTGATTTGTGATAGATTTGTGGATAGTACTTTAGCCTATCAAGGATATGGTAGGAAAATAGACTTAAATTTGATCAATAATTTAAATTCATTTGTAACTAAATCAATATTGCCATCAAAATCTTTTTTTTTAGATATTGATCCAACGTTAATGGATGAAAGACAAAATATTAATGATAATGATAGAATGGAAAATTCAGGAAAAATTTTTTTTAAAAATGTAAGAAATGGATATTTAGAAATATCAAAAAATGATAAAAGATTTGTAAAAATTGATGCAAGTAAATCTATAGAACATATTTCAAAAGAAATATGGAATCAAATGAATATTTTTTTAGGAAACTAATATGAAACAAATTATAACTATTATTTTTATTGCCTGTTTTTGTTATGGTAGTAATTCAAGCGAAGAGGCAATGTTAAATTTATTTGATGAAGCCTATTATAAACTCAAGGCCTCATACGTTGATTCAATAAATTCAGAAGAGGTTATTAAGTCAGGAATTAAAGGTATGTTAATGCCTTTAGATCCCTATACAAAACTTTTAGTTGGAAGTAGTAAAGACAGATTAGAAATGCTTACAAAAGGTAAGTATGGTGGGGTTGGAATAAGTATTGGTTTTAGAAAAGATACACTTACTGTACTATCTCCAATGGAGAATAGTCCTGCTTATAATGAAGGTATTTGGCCTGGAGATAAAATAATTCAAGTTGATAGCATTTCGACTATTGGTATGACAACTAGTGATGCAGCAGAAATTATTAGAGGTGAGATGGGTTCTGAGGTAGTACTTCATATTTATAGACCTTCAGAAAAGAAAAAAATAAAGTTTACTTTAACTAGAGCAAGTATAAAAGTAAGAGATGTACCATATTATGGAATAGATGAAAATGGTATAGGTTACATTAGAGTTACTAGATTTTCAAGACATACAGCAAATGATTTCAGAAAAGGATTGATGAAATTAAAAAAAGAAGATTTAAAAGGACTAGTGGTTGATTTAAGGGGTAATTCGGGTGGGTTATTAAGCAATGCAATTTCTATCTTAGACGAATTTGTTGAAAGAAATACATTACTATTATACACTAAAGGAAGAACTGATAAGAATAATAAACAATTTCGAGCTAGAAGGAATAAATCAATTTCCTCTGATATCCCAGTAGCAGTTTTAATAAATAAAGGTTCAGCTTCAGCTAGTGAAATAGTCTCTGGTGCATTGCAAGATTTAGATAGAGCAATAATTGTTGGAGATAAATCTTTTGGTAAAGGCTTAGTACAAAGTGTTTTTCCATTAAATGATACTTCAACTTTAAAAATTACAACTCAGAAATATTATATACCATCAGGAAGATTGATACAAAAAGAAGACTACTTAAAAAATGGAGTTTTAACTGATGGAAATAAAGATACTACCTTTAAAACTATTGGTGGAAGAAAAGTAAAAGGTGGTGGTGGTATTGAACCTGATGTTTTTATAGAAGCTGAAAAATTACCACCTTTAGTTCAAGCATTATGGAGAGATGGAGCTTTTTTAAATTTCTGTGCATCTTATGACAAAAGAAAGCTTATTTACGATAATGGCATACAAATAACAGATGAAATTTTAGATGATTTTTTAGTTTTTATAAAAGAAGATAGTATTGAATATAATGATTATGGAGAATTTTATTATAAAAAGTTATTGGCATCATTGGAAAAAAGAGAAGGAATGAATAATCTTAAAAGTAATTTTTTAGAAAAAATTCAATTTTGGAAGAAAAAGAAAACATATTTAGATATATTATCTAATGAATTTGATGTATATTATGAAGATAGGAAAAATAACCCTTACAAAGACAAAATTAATAAAAAATGGATTATCAATGGTCTTGAAAGGGAATTTTCAAGAGTTATATGTGGAACAAGTTTTGACTGCTATAATGAAAATACAGGCTCTCAGGAAAGAATTAGAGTTTCACTATTTGACGATATTATTTATAATGAAACGACAAAAATATTATTAGATTTAAATAAATACTATGATATTTTGTCTCCTGAAAAAAAACAGGTCGATTAGCTCAGTTGGTTAGAGTGTCACGTTGACATCGTGGAGGTCATTGGTTCGATTCCAATATCGACCACAATTATTTTTTAAATAAATATTTAGATTAATTATAATAATATTATTAATATAGCGATCTATAATTCATAGTATATTTTTTAACTAAGGAGGTTCGATATACGACATAAGAAAAAAAGTGATAGTACAAGAATAAATGAACAAATAACAGCGGAATCAGTTAGATTGATTGATAACCGTGGACAACAGCTAGGTATACATATAATTGAGAAAGCTGTTGAAAAAGCAAACAGTCTGGATCTTGATCTGGTTGAAATTGTTCCTAATGCAAAGCCTCCTGTTTGTAAGATTATGGATTATGGTAAGTACTTATATGAGCAACAAAGAGAAAAAAAGAAGTTAAAGAAAAAACAACATGTTATTCATGTTAAAGAAATCCGTTTGAGACCTGCTATCAGCGATCATGACCTTTTAACTAAGCTTACAAAAGCTAAAAATTTTTTAGAAGATGGATGTAAAGTTAAGTTGACAGTTATGTTCCGAGGAAGAGAGCGTTACAGAATGGATATTGGAAGAGACCTTTTAGATAGAGTAGTAGAGGTTTTGGATGAAATAGCCAAAATTGAAAAGGCGCCAGATGTTGAGTCTAATAGAATGACATTAATAATGGCACCTAAGTAAGGAGTTATGATATGCCTAAAATGAAAACAAGAAAATCTGCAGCAAAAAGATTTAAAAAAACTGGTTCTGGAAAGATCAAGCATAATAAAACAGGCGCTAGACATTTTATGTCAAGAAAAAAGCCTACTAGAAAAAGAAGATTACGAAAAACCAGTACTTTAGCAGGTGGAATACACAAACGTACCAAAAAAATGATAATTAAATAAGGAAACTGAAATGCCAAGATCAAATAGCTCAGTCCCAAGACATAGAAAACATAGAAAACTTGTTAAACAAGCAAAAGGATATTTTGGAACAAGAAAATCAAATTATCGAACTGTAAAAGATGCTTTAGCAAAAGCTTGGAGTTATGCATACAGAGATAGAAGACAAAAGAAAAGAAATTTTAGAAGATTGTGGATAACAAGAATTAACGCTGCTGTAAGACTGCATAATTTAAATTATTCTAGTTTTATTTCAAAAATGAATGAAAAAAACATTCAATTAGATAGAAAATCTTTAGCCCACATAGCTCTACATGATCCAGAAGGATTTGGAGCCATCATTAAGGCTATTTCTAAATAATTTGTGTCAATAAAAGACCAAACTAAACAATTAAAAAAAGAATTTTTAGAGCAGTTAGATAATTGTTCTTCTCTGTTAGATTCTCAAAATATTAAGAATGACTATTTAGGTAGAAGGGGTAAGCTATCTCAGTTATATTCGAAGCTACAAAGCTTACCAAAAAATGAAAAAGCTTCTGTTGGAAAAGAAATTAATGATATAAAAATATTTTTTTCTCAAAAAATAGAATCGTTAGTTTCTTCTTACATTGAAAAAAAATCTGTTTCAAACAAAAAAGATTTTACTTTACCTGGAGATCCTCAACCCTTGGGTTCTATTCATCCTATTACTTTGGTATCTGAACAAATTAAAGATATATTTTCTAAGTTAGGTTTTTCTCTTGCTTACGGACCTGAAGTAGATACTGAATTTTATAATTTTGATGCACTTAACATTAAGGATGATCATCCTGCAAGAGATATGCAAGATACATTTTATATTGAGCCTGGAGTAGTATTAAGAACTCATACATCGAATACTCAAATTCATACTATGCTTAAAAAAGATCCACCAATTAAAATTATTGCTCCTGGACGCGTATATAGAAATGAAGATATTAGCGTTAGAAGTTATTGTCTTTTTCATCAAATTGAGGGCCTGTACATTGATAAAAACGTAACATTTGGTGATCTAAAAGGACTTTTAAATTATTTTGCTAAAGAGTTTTTTGGTAAAAATGTTAAAACCAGATTTAGACCTAGTTTTTTCCCTTTTACTGAACCAAGTGCAGAAATGGATATATATTGGGGTTTGGATTCAGAAAGTGATTACAGGATAACCAAAGGAACTGGATGGTTAGAAATCTTAGGTTGTGGCATGGTTGATCCTGAAGTTTTTAAATCAGTAAAAATAGATTCTGAAAAATGGACAGGTTATGCATTCGGAATGGGTATTGAAAGAATGGCTATGTTAAAATATGGAATTCATGATATCAGATTATTTTATGAAGGTGACATAAGAGTATTAAGGCAATTTAAATGATTATATCAAAAAACTGGTTAGAGGATCACATTGACATTAATTTAGATGATAGTATAATAGAATCTAGTTTAACAGCTTTAGGATTAGAATGTACCATTAAAAAAGAAGATATATCATATAAAGATGTATATATAGGAAGAATTATAAATGTTTCTAAGCATCAAAATGCTGATAAGTTATCTGTTTGTGATGTAGATATAGGTAATGATCAAAAGTTAAATATAGTGTGTGGAGCTCCAAATGTAATAAAGAATGCTAAAGTTGCTGTTGCCGTTGTTGGATCTTCTTTAAATAAAGGTAATTTTTTAGTAAAAAAAACAAAAATTAGAGGTGTATTGTCAGAAGGAATGCTTTGCTCAGAAAAAGAATTAGATCTATCATCAAATCATGATGGTATAATGATTCTTCCAGAAGATTGCAAAGTTGGAACAAAACTAGATGATCATTTTAATACTAAAAATGATACCATCTTTGAATTAGACTTAACACCAAATAGAGGTGACTGTTTAAGTCATTTAGGTGTTGCCAGAGAATTAGCAACATTAAATAATTTTACAATTAAAGAAACAGAAACATCATTTAACAAAGATTTCGAATATGACGAAGAATGTACTATTAATATTAGTAATGCTGAGGCGTGTTATAGATATTCATCGAGAATTATTAAAGGTATAAAAGTTGAGGAGTCTCCAGAATGGCTGAAGAAAAAACTTATATCAATCGGTCAAAAACCAATAAATAATATTGTTGATACAGCAAACTACATAATGTTTGATACTGGTCATCCCTTGCATACATTTGATTTAAAAAAAATAGATGGTAATTGTATTAATGTTAGGTATGCTGAGAAAAATGAAAAGATTACATTGTTGGATGATAAAACATATGATTTAAATATATCTAATCTAGTTATTGCAGATGACAAAAAACCCATAGCATTAGCTGGAGTAATGGGTGATAATAAAAGTGGTATATCTGATTCTACAGTTGATTTACTTATTGAAAGTGCTTATTTCAAGCCAGAAATAATTAGAAAATCGGCTAAAAGTATGGGTTTAATGACAGAATCGTCCAAACGATTTGAAAGAGATACTGATATAGAATCATTAATCCGAAGTTTAGATAAATTTTGTCAAATAATAAATACCATTTGCAAACCAAAAAGTATATCTGATTTAAAAGATTTGTATTTGAAGAAAAAAAATAATGTGATTGTAAATTTTAATATTGCAAAATGTAATCGTTTTTTGGGCACCTCAATAAAAGATAAAGAAGCAAATAACATTTTCAAAAAATTGAATATAACATTAGAAAAAAATAATGAATATAAAATTCCAAGCTATAGAAACGATTTAACTAGAGATGTAGATTTATATGAAGAAATTGCTAGAATTTTTGGATATGACAATATACCATCTAATAACACTTTTAATGCTAATTATTCTTCTTTTGATAAAGATGAATTATCTCTCATTAAAAAAATAAAATTTTATCTCATGTCTAATGGTTTTTATGAACACTATTCTAATAGTTTGGTAGATCATAATAATGACATAATTTTTTCTGATTTTAATCAAGTTAAAATTTCTAACCCATTGAGCAATAAAATGCAATATTTAAGAAGTACATTAATTCCTGGTTTAATAAATGCAATTTCTTTTAATTTAAATCGTAAACAAGAAAATTTCAAACTATTTGAGAGCGGTGTAATTCATAAATATGTTAAGAATGTTGAAACTAAATCAATAGAAAAACAATCCATAACTTTAGCTTTTGTGCCAGGTAATTTCAAACATTGGAAGAAAAACTGTAGCAATGATTTTTTTACTGTTAAAGGAGAAATAATAAAATTTCTCAAATATTTAAGATTTGATAAGATTACTTTCAAAGATAAAAAATATAAAGGTTTTATTCATTCATTTTCAATAAATGTTAATAATGTAAATATTGGCTATTTTGGAGAAGTTGACAATTCATTAATTAAACATTATAAAATTAAAAATAAATTATATTTTGCTGATTTTTCTTATGAAAAGTTAAACAGTTTACAAAATGATAAAATAAATTTTTTAGTTCCTAATGTATACCCATCAATTTCAAGAGATATCGCAATAGAAGTAGATAGTTATGTAGAATCACAATCCATAGAAAATACTATAACTTCGAAAGGTGGTGATCTATTAAAAAATGTATTTTTATTTGATGTATACCAGGATAAAAAAATGGGAGACTCCAAGAAGAGCCTGGCTTACAAAATAACATTTCAAGCAAATAATAGAACGTTATTAGACAACGAAATAGATGATATAATGGTTATTATAATGGAATCTTTAAAAGATACTTATAATATTAAGCAGAGATAAAATGTCAAAAAATAATTTAATTAAAGTCACAATAATGGATCAAGAGTATACAGTTAATACCACTGCTTCTCCAGAATATATAGAAAAACTTTCTATTTTTCTTAATGATAAAATGTCTGAAATAAAAGAATCTGGTATTGAAAAAGATTCACAGCTAAGAATAGCAGTTTTAGCTGCGATGAATATTGCCGATGAATTCTTTCAAATTAAAGATAAAAATCTAAAGACCATAAACGAAATTGAAGATAAAACAAGACTATTATTAAGTAAAATTAACAATGACCTTAATAAAAATCAATGAATACAAAAATTTTAGATGGTATTGAAGTTGCTAAGTTTTTAAAAAAAAATATTAACGAGCAAATTTTATCCTTAAAAAAAAGAAATTTAAAACCTGGACTAGCAGCAATTCTTATTGGTTCCGATCCAGCATCACAAGTCTATGTTAAAAATAAAGAAAAGGTTTTTTCAAAACATAATTGTTTAACAAAAACATTTAAATTCCCCGATGACAGTTCCGAAGAAGAAATTATTGATTTTATTAAAAAATTAAATAATGATGATGCTTTTCATGGTATTCTTGTACAGTTACCCTTACCAAAAAGATTTAATACTAAAAAAATACTTCATTCGGTGAGTGCTCACAAGGATGTTGATGGTTTTCATCCATTCAATTTAGGATTATTATTTGAGGGTAATCCAAATTTTATACCCTGTACGCCAAATGGAATTTTAGAAATTTTAAAGTATTACAATATAAAAACAACATCCAAAAATATTGTTATTATTGGTAGAAGTAATATTGTTGGTAAACCAATGTTTTCTTTATTATCTCAAAATTTTGAATTTGGTAATGCTACTGTGACTTTATGTCATTCCAAAACAGAAAACATTAGTAGTTATACAAAAAATGCAGATATTTTAATTGTTGCCGTTGGTTTACCCAATATGGTAGATGCAACTATGCTAAAAAAAGGTGTACATATTATAGACGTAGGTATAAACAGAGTGAATGATAATAGTAAAAAAGGTTATCATCTTGTCGGAGACGTCAATTTTAATTCTGCTATGGGTATTGCTAATAGTATAACACCTGTACCAGGAGGTGTTGGGCCATTAACAATAACAATGTTACTTCACAACACTGTTAAAGCTTGTGAATTATTTAGCACCCGTGGCTCAACTGGATAGAGCTCTGGATTTCGGCTCCAGCGGTTGCAGGTTCGAATCCTGCCGGGTGTACAAAATTATTAATAAATTAACTAAATAGAAAAAAAAAATATTTATTCAATATAATTTTATTATTAAATTTATTATCATTTTAGATAATTATTTATTTCAGAGGAGAACTTTATATGAATCTGGGTACATTAATAGGTTTAGTTTTAGGTACAGCTTTGGTAGGGGCTGCGATGTATTTATCAGCGGTTGGTGCTGGTCAAACAATGATGGGGTACGTAGATACAGTAAGTTTTTTGATTGTATTAGGAGGAGCGCTATCTGCTGTATGTATAGCGTATAAGCTAAGTGATGTATTAACAATTTTTAAATCACTGGGTAGATTATTTAAAGATGATAACTTTACACTTGGTGACGTCGTTGATGATGCTGTAGAACTTGCAACTGCTAACAGATCTGGACAATTAGAATCTCAAATAGATGGTACTCCATCATCTATGCCTTTTAGAATGCATATGATTAAAAGTGGTATACAAATGATAGTTGATGGCAGCAAGTTAGAAGATATAGAGGAAATTTTATTGAATCAAGAAAAATTTCGTTACATTAGAGAAGATATTAATATGAATGTTATGAAAAAGCTTGGTGAGTATACTCCGGCTTTTGGTATGGTAGGAACCCTTGTAGGTTTGGTAATGATGCTTTATGGTATGGGTGCTGGAGAAAGTGAAAATATGGCAGCTAAGTTAGGTTTATCAATGGCTGTAGCTTTGATCACTACACTTTATGGAGCTCTATTTGCTAATTTCTTATTCTTACCTTTCGCAGATAAATTAGGAAATAAAAATCAAAATAAAAAAATCGAAAGTGCTTTATGTACTGAAGCAGTAATGTTAATTGCAAAAAAAGTACATCCCATTACTGTTAGAGAAAGATTAAATGCTTTTATCCCAAGAAAAGATAGAAAGGTCGAAGAATAGTGCCAAAAGAGTTTACTGAAGACGATTGTCCTGAATGCCCACCTGAGGGCCTACCAATTTGGATGGGTACATTTGCAGACATGATGACCTTATTGTTTGCATTTTTTGTTCTACTATTTTCAATGGCTAGAATGGATCCAGTTAAAATGGCTGAAATGGCTGAAGCTATGACTGAGCATGCCAGCGGAGCTAAAGAACCTGGTGAAGAGGGAATGGAACCCCCTAAAAGTTCAGCTGCTATTAAAGAAGAATTAAAAGAAATTAAAGAAGAATTGCCTGAATCTATTTCAGATAAAGTTTCAGTTTCTTCAGATGCTTTGGGAGTCGCACTCGAAATGCAGGGAGATATATGTTTTAGAGGAGGTTCTGTTGATATGAACCAAGCAATGATGGATATTTTAGATGTTGCCTCTGAGGCATTAATGACCCATCCTAAAGACTTGAGAAGAATTTATGTTCAAGGTCATTCAGATAATATGCCTGTTAGTGGTAAGTTAAAAGAAAAATATCCTACAAACTGGGAACTTTCTGCTGCTAGGGCTGCTGTTGTTGTAAATTATCTTATTTCTGCAAAAGGTATAAACCCTACTCGGCTACAAGCCTCTGGATTTGCCGATAGATGGCCATCAGGAATTGATTTTATGGATATGAGAGAAACAGTTTTAGATACCGTTACGGGAACTTACAGCGCCTATGTAGATGACGCTCTTATTCGTAAATACAATAACACATCTGCTAAACAAGCAAAAAATAGACGTATTAAGATTATTTTTTCACCAAGTTAAAAATTACCAGCTTCATCATATTCTTCATCCATATTAACTTTTCTATTTATGATTAGTCTTTTTATACAAAGTAGTATTATTACAACTCCAATTATTTTTATTAATTGATAGAATATGAGCAATTTTGTACCGCTACCGAGCAAAGTAATAATAGTATCGTTAATTTCTACAGCTATTTTATTTAACATTTTTATTGTTTTTTATGATAAATAGATCAGTTAATTTTATAATATTTATCGTCATTTTTTTAATGATTTTTTTACTTTTTATCGTTGATTAATATAATTTATACTGATCGTCGCTGATTCATTATTAGGAAATTTAAAGCTATTCTCAAAATCGATTTTTAAACCTGATTTTTTTACACACTCAATGAATCTATCTAATTCTAGTATATATTGATCTGAAAATCCGTGAGTTGCATCATAAGGAATTGATAAAGATCGCCCAATTAACATTGAACATAGTTTAGGATCAATAGAGTGTAATTCCAGCAAAATGAGCCCGTGCTTTGATATATATGGTTTCCATTTTAAAAAATGTTCAATCAAATTACTTTCTAACATCGAATTTGATATCCACCTTCCTTTTGATGAAAAGCAACAAGATGATTCTGATATATTAGTAAAATTGTTTTTAGGTTCTGAAAATACCCGATTATGGTCTAAAAATGTTCTAACATTAAGGAAATCATTTAAATTTAAATTTAACAATTCTTTGACTTTTTTGTTAAAATGATTTGGATTACTTATATCAGCTTTGATTAATGTATAATCAATAAAATTTTCTTTTAAATTTTTATCGGTTTCTTTTAGTGCCTCGTTGTTATAGTCAGCTCCAATGAATTTTAAAGGAAACTCTTTTATGTATTTATATCGTTTTGTTTTTTTTATTAATTCATTTAAATGTAATATAAAAGTTCCATCACCACAACCCATATCAGCAATACCAATTGGTTGTTTTTCAATTGGTTTATTAAATATTTTTAATACTATTAAATCGATATACTTAAAATAGGTTTTGTGAGAACCACCACTAGCCCAAACATTCAAAGGTCTATTTACATGAATTTCTTTTTTTATATTTGTATTAATTTTTAAAATTTCACTGTTCCCAAAAATCAACTCATTGGTTTTAATAAATGTAGGTAGATAAGAAACTGTTACTCCATAAGCAGAGGCTATTTTAAAAGCGTATTTTCCTTGTTTTGTAATATTGTATTCATTGTCAATCCAACCCTCAATTGATAAAATTTTTAGTATGATTTTAAATTTATCATAAGTTTTAACTATGTAGTTTAATTTATTTTGATTTAAAAGATTATTGTAAGCAAGAGATGTAATTATTGGACTTATTAAGATTCCATTTAAATGGGATATTATTTCTTTGTTATATTTTATATTTTTATCTAATCCCCAATGTAATTTAGAAAGTTTAAGTAATTCTTCTAATAAAAGATAATGTTTTGAATTAATATTCTTATGAAACATTAGTTTATTATTAACACATTCTAAAAAGTAATCTATACAGAAATTGTACTCATCAAAATAATTAAAAAAATGCAATCCTTTTTTTGTAATATGGTATGATATATTTTTACCATCTGATATAATTTTTTGATTAATCAAACCTTGCGAAGATAATAATCTAAGGGCAACATTCATATAGCCAACATTGAAAGAAAATTTTTTTTGTAACATATATGTATCAAATGTTTTATTAGTTCTTAAAAAGGAAGTTAACTTATTTTTATTAAAACTATTTATTATTGCGGAGATTGAAAATCCATCAAGATGATTAAAAATTACTTTTCTTATTTTTTGTTTTTCAATTTTTGATATCATATGAGTTAATACTTAAATTTCGCTAGAGATATGTTGTCTCATAACATATATTTATTATGTTAAAGTTTACATAATAATTTATCTTAGTTTAAATAAAAAAAGGAGTTTGCATGAAATCTATAGATTTCAAAAGCTTTATAATAGGCATTTTATCAACAACATCATTATTACTATTGGTTAATTCTGATAGTAAAATGAATGAAATGAAAAATTTAACAGTAGAACAGTTAACGATAACTAAAGGTCTACAAATAGTTAATGACAATGACGAAAAAGCTGTATCTATATATTCTAAGGCTGGAGGTGGTGTTTTAAAAATGTATAATAAGTATGGAAAAAACACTGCATATTTAGGAACAGGTGGAGGAGATAAAGGCGGCTTTAAAATTTATAACAAAGATGGTGATGATATTGCTTTTATTAGTGCAACAAAATCAAATAAAGGATTTATTCAGATATATAATTCAGATAGCAAATCCATAGCTAAGTTATCTGCAGATGAAAATAACTCTGGTTTATTAACTTTAAAAGATAAAAATGATGCTATTATTTTTGAAAGTAATAATATTGAACAAAAAGGATCATCAATAGATATGTCCAGTGACGATTTGTATCTTGGTAATTTAAAAGTTAAATCTCTATCTGTTATTGATGAAAATGATTTTGTTAAGGGGTCCTTTTTTATAAACGATGATGAAAATGCTCAAATTAATTTATCACAAAATGATAAAGAAATTATTTATCCTACTAACATTGATCAAGATACTACATCATCAGATGATAAAATTGATTTACAACAAAATTTAGGTGATGTAAGAGTAAATTCTATTTCAATATTTGATGCTGATGATAAACTTAAATTAAAAATTGGAATTGATGAAGAAAATAGTGGTTATCTTCAAGTTACTAATGAAGTTGAAGACTATTTCTATCCTTCAGGTTTAGATGATATTGATTTAAATAATTTAGATCATATTACTGTGAAATCATTAAAGATTAAGGATAGTGAAAATAATGAAAAAGTTTTCTTAGGGCTTAATGAAAATAATGATGGTCTATTAAGTTTTAATGATAATGATGAAATAATAAAATATCCAAATGAAGAAAAATCTGATGATTTAAATTTAGAAAATTTAGGGGATATTACAGTAAACTCAATTAAGGTTCTTAATTCAACTGGAATTCCAGTTGGTTTAATTGGACAAGATAATTCAGGAAATGGAAGAATTGATTTAAGAAATTCAACTGGACAAGAAACAAGCTTTACTTCTGAAAATGTTTTACAAAAAGGTGACAATTTAGGAGATGTAAATGTTAGTTCTCTAAATGTAATAAATCCTGAAAATGAAGTTTTGATAACACTTGAAGAACACAAAGCAGGATATGGTGTAATTAAAGCTAAAAATCCTGCTGGCAATGTTGTTTTTGCATCTGATGATATAAATGTAATTCAAGGGCAAGACACATCAAAATCTGAATCTAGTATATCTTCAGATGATATTAAAGTAAAGAGTCTAACATTAATTGATGATAATGGAAAAAAAATTGGTTTTTTTGGTAAAAATAATGAAGGCAAACCTGAGCTAAAAATGTACAATACATTTCAAGATATATCTTTGTCTTTACAAACCTCAAATAATGATGGGGGTAAAATATCTTTGTTTGACTCTATGTCAAATGAATTTTTTGTTGTTAATGATCAAACAAAAGGACTATTTACGAATAATTTGTCATCAAATAATTTAACTTCAAAAGAGTTCTCTTCTGAATTGGTTAATTCAAAAGAATTAAATGTTAGAAGTCTTGAAGTAGAAAATATTAAAACAAGTAAAATATCAGTTAATAATTCAAATGGAGATAGTAAAGTTTTATTGTCAGTTGATGATAATGATGTTGGTTCCATTGAGACATATTCATCAGAAAGTACTATTAAATTCAATTCTAATGAAATTGAAACCGGTAATATTGGTGATAATATTGAAGCGAAATCTTTGACAATATTATCAGAAAATGGTGATAAAAGAATTTTTATCGGAACAGACACAAATAACAACGGAATATTAAATTTTCAAAATGAATTTGGTATAACTACAAATAGTGTTAAAACTGATATTGATGGTAATGGAAATATTGAGTTATTTAATAATACTGGTCAAAAAATTGTCTCACTACAAAGAGGAACTGGAGATGGTGGTTTAATAAATATTTATAATAGAAATAATGAAAATATTACTCAAATTGGTGTAGATCAAAATGGACTTTTAGGTAAAATATCGAGAATCAACAATCTTGAGATTATCAATCAATTTGATTATGTTACTTCAAGATTAGGTAATGATATTACTGGTCAAGGATCATTAACAATTTCCAATCAAGAGGGTAATCCTAGTACTACTTTAGGTACTCTATCAACTGGTAAGGGAGGTGGTTTCATTTCATACAGCTCAGAGGGTAAGATTACCTCATTTTTAGGTACAAATGATAATAGTGGCGGAATTTTAATGTCATTTAATAAACATGCTAAAAGGACCACATATTTAGGAACAAATAAAAGCGATTACGGTATGATACTCTTAAGTAGTAGAGGTGGTGTAACACGTTGGGGTAGAGAAGGCAATGAATAAAAAAAGAAGTCTAGTTCCGATCCATATAAGCAAATTAAAGCCTTACATAGCTGGAAAAAGAATAGAAGAAGTAAAAAAAGAGCATAATTTATCAAACATTATCAAACTGTCCTCTAATGAAAATCCTCTTGGTTCGTCACCTTTAGCAATTGATTCAATTACAAGTTCAAATATTGATTTTCATAGATATCCAGACTCATCAGGTTATGATCTTAGAAAAAAAATTGCGAATAAATTTGAAGTTAAAATTGAAAATGTAATACTTGGTAGTGGAAGTGAAGGTATTATGTCATCAATAATGAGAACATTCTTATCAAGTGATGATGAAATAATTAGCTCTAAAAATTCTTTTATTGGTTTTAGAGTTCTAGCTAATGCTAGCGGTATTAAAACTAATTGGGTACCAATGGAAAACTACAAATATGATTTACCAGCTATATCCAAATTTATTAATGATAAAACAAAATTAATTTATTTAGCTAATCCAGATAATCCAACGGGAACATATTTTAATAAATTAAAATTTGATGATTTTATGAATAATGTTCCAAAAAACGTCTTAGTTATTCTTGATGAAGCATACTTCGAATATGCAAAAGATAATGAAGATTTCCCTGATTCAATGTTTTATAGGTACGATAATGTAATTACTTTAAGAACTTTTTCAAAAATATATGGTTTAGCTTCATTAAGAATTGGCTATGGTTTTGCACATGAAAGATTAATTAACAATTTAATGAAAGTTAAATTACCTTTTGAGCCATCAACGGTTGCTCAATTGGCTGCAATATCAGCAATTGATGATGATGATTTTATGAAAAAATCTATTTTTGAAAATAAAATAAATAAAATTAAAATATATGAATCATTAAAAAATAAAAAATTAAATTACATTGAATCTGCAACAAATTTTGTTACCTTAATCTTTAAAAGTGGTGATGAAGCTAAATATTTTTGTGATTATATGCTATCTAAAGGAATTATTCTAAGGAATTTAAAAGGTTTTGGTATAGATAATTGCATACGTATTTCTATTGGTAACAATAAAGAAACAAATTCATTTTTGAAAATTTTAGATGATTTTTATTTTAATGTTACCTAAAGCACATAATTTTATATATTAATATTATTACATTCCTTTATGTTAAAGATCACAATACAGTTTTTACTTTTTTCTTTTCTATTATCTAATGAATCTTTGAATATGAATCTTATTTCAAATCTTACATTTGATGAAGAACTATCCGATATCATAGGGTTTTCACAAGACGGTAGAGAAATTGCTGTAGTAGGTTTAGAATCTTCTACAGTGCTTGTAGATGTTACGAACCCTTTTATACCATATGAAATTGTAAGAATTCCCGGTGGTATAAGTTCTTGGAGGGATATTAAATATTGGAATAGACATTTATATGTTGGTACAGAGGCAATTACGGATAATGGAATTCAAATAATAAGTGTTGATAATATTGATAATCCTATATTGGTTAATGTCTTAAATGATTTTGGTCCAAGTCATAATTTATGGATAGACAACGATGGTTTTTTGTATGTTTTAGGAGTTTTACAAGATTGTGATATATGGATTTACACTTTACAAAACCCAGAATTTCCTGAACAGGTTGGATGCTGGCAAGGAGAATATATTCATGATATTGATGTACTTAATAATAAATTATATGCAGCTGCAATCAATTCTAGCACAATTTATATTTTAGATATTGAAGAAAAAAATAATATTGAGATTTTAACTAGTTGGACATATCCAGGTGAGGCGCATGATTGTTCTATTACTTCAGATGAAAAATTTCTCATAACAGCCGATGAAATGCTATCTGGACATTTAAAAATATGGAACATAGAAGATTATGATAATGTAGAGCTAATTGGAGAATATGCTGCAAATCTAAATCATTCAGCTCATAATGTATATGTTAGAAATAATTTAGTTTTTGCTTCTTATTATGCTGATGGTACTAGAGTAATTGATATTACTAACCCATCAGAGCCTGTGGAAGTAGCTTATTACGATACATCAAATATAGAAGGATTATATGTTGGTAACTGGGGAGTTTACCCTTTCTTACCAAGTAATTATATTATTTCGTCTGATATTGAAAGTGGTTTATTTATATTTGATCTTAATGGAATTGTTATTAATCATTCAGAAATTAATATACAATCTCATTTCGATGAATATTATCAAGTTGAATTTGATTTAATTGAATTGAATTCATATCTTAGTGACGCTAAAATATATTTTAGAAATTTTACTATTGATAATGAGTGGACTAACTTAAATTTAAATACTAATAATAATACCTACTACGCAAATATTCCAAAACAAAACAATGGTTCTGTTATTCAATATTATATTGAAGTAACAGATCATAATGAAATGAAATATTATTACAATGAATATGATGCTGATAATCCAATGTTTTTCATAGTGGGGCAACTACCAACCATTATTAGTGAAAACTTTGAAGAATACACTAGCTCAATTAATTGGAATTTATCAGATAATAGTAATGCGTTGAATGGAAATTGGGAACGTGGTATACCTAATGGAACACAATTAAATAATATTCATGTTCAGCCATATGAAGATCATACAGAAAACGGTTATTATTGTTTTATGACTGGTAATTTAATGACTGATGATCCATACTTTGATGATGTAGAATCTGGCTCCACCATTTTGATTAGTCCAACATATGATTTAATTGAATATGATAATTTAATTTTTTCTTTTGCTTACTGGTTTAGTAATTCATTAGGTGATAACCCACAAGAAGATTTTTTTTCTGTTGATGTTTCAAATGATCTAGGACAGAATTGGATCAGCTTGAAAAATACTAACATTCCAACAAACAATTGGGAAGAAACAAAAATAGTTATTTCAGATCAAATTAATATGACTGAAGAAATGATATTTAGATTTACAGTTTCAGATATCAATGATAGTTCATTAGTAGAAGCAGCAATTGATGATATAGAAATACTAGCCTTTGGATATCCTTATAATTTTGGTGATGTTAACTTTGATAATAATATAGACATCATTGATATTGTTTTCATATTAGGTTACATACAATCAAATTTTTTATTTAATTTATTCCAAGAGCAAAATGCTGATTTTAATCAAGATAATATTATCAATGTACTTGATATAGTTACAATTGTGGAATTTATATTAGCTGAATAATAATATGACAGGTCATGAAAAATATATGTTTAGAGCTATAGAACTAGCAAAACTTGGTAGCGGGTATGTTTCTCCCAATCCAATGGTTGGATGTGTTTTAGTAAAAAATGATAAAATTATTGGTGAAGGTTTTCATGAAAAATATGGTGGTCCACATGCAGAAGACATGGCTATTAAAAATTCTTATGAATTGCCTTTAGACTCAACAGCTTATATTAATCTCGAACCTTGTTGTATTGAATCAAAAACCCCACCTTGCACTAAACTATTGTACGAAAATGGAATAAAAGAATGCTATATTTCAATTTTAGACCCAAATCCAAAAATTGCTGGTAATGGAGTAAAAGCATTAAAAGAATTTGGAATTAAAGTACATATTGGTTTGTGTAAAGAAATGTCACAAAAATTAAACAAAGGTTTCATAAAGTGGATTACGCAAGGCAAACCTTGGGTAATATTGAAAATTGCTCAGTCTAAAAATGGATTTTTAGGTTTAAATAACTCTACGAGAACACAAATTACAACCAATGAATCAATTTGTGATGTTCACAATTTGAGAACTAAAGTTGATGCTATTTTAATTGGTAAAAATACTGCTTTGGTGGATAATCCTAAATTAACTGTTAGATATGCAAAGGGTACTAATCCATTAAGAATAATATTAGATACAAATAGAAAACTTCCTTTAGATTTAAATGTATTTAGAGATCAATTAGCTGAAACAATTGTATTATGCTCCAAAGATAAGTTTTCTAATAGCAGAACATCATTCTGTAAATATATTGCTGTCCAGGAACAGAATGGGAAGCTTAGTTTGAATGAAAGTTTAATAGCAATTGCAAATGAGGGAGTAACAACATTATTAATTGAAAGTGGACCTGAACTTATAAAGTCTCTTATGGATGAAAATTTAATTGATGAGCTTTATCTTTACAGTTCAAATAAAAATTTAAAAAATGCAGATTTAAAAAATCCTTTAAAATTATCCAATAAATGGAAAATAAATTTTTCAAAAGATATTGGTGAAGATAATTTAATTAACGCAGAAAGAAAATTAGAATGTTTACAGGAATTATAGAAGATATAGGCATAGTTAAAAAAATCAATTCTACAAAAACTGGTAGAGAATTTTTCATAACGTCCAATGATATCATTTTTTCTGAAATTAAAATTGGTGATAGCTTATCAATAAATGGAGTATGTTTAACGTTAGTAGAAAAGTATAATAAATTACTAAAATTTCAAATAGTGACAGAAACACTTCGTTGCACAAATTTGGGTAAAGTAAAAGAAAATAGTTATGTTAATTTAGAACGAGCTTTGAAAATATCTGATAGAATAGATGGTCATATTTTGCAAGGTCACGTAGAAAACATTGGATATTTAAAAGAAACTAAAGAAATTGGTGATAGTCTAATAATAAATATCGAAATAGAACCTGAGCTATTAAAGTATTGTATAGTCAAAGGTTCAATAGGAATAAATGGCGTATCCTTAACAATTGCTAACATTACGAAAAATATTATTTCAATAGCAATAATACCACATACTAAAGACAAAACTACTATAGGAAAAATGAAAAAAGGTGATATGGTGAATATTGAAACTGATATATTATCAAAGTATATTGAGAATTTTTTTAATTTTAATAAAAATAAATACAAAAACATATATGAAGGTCTAAAAAGTAAATGACAAATTTTAGCTCAATTAAAGATACAATCAAACAATTCTCTAAGGGTAAAATGATTATTGTTGTTGATGATGAGAATAGAGAAAATGAAGGTGATTTTATCATAGCTGCAGATAAAGTTAAGCCTGATGATATAAATTTTATGATAAAGGAAGGTAAAGGTCTATTGTGTGTACCAATAACTAAAGATAATGCAAATAGACTAGAATTAGAGCCAATGGTCTCTAAGTATTCATCTTTACATGAAACGGCTTTTACTATTAGTGTAGATGCAATAAAGAACTGTACAACAGGTATTTCAACAAATGATAGATATAACACTATACAAACAATCATAGATAAAAAATCTAAACCTCAAGATCTTGCTAGACCAGGTCATATGTTCCCTTTGATTGCTAAAGAAGGGGGTGTTTTAAGAAGGGCTGGACACACCGAAGCTGCTGTAGATTTAGCAATTTTAGCTGGATGTCATCCATCTGCAGTTATTGTAGAGATTGTTGATGACGATGGTACAATGGCTAGACTTGATAAACTTCTTAAAATTGCAGAAAAATTCAACCTTCCAATAATATCTATTGCAGATCTAATTAAATATAGGAGAAAAAACACAAAATTAGTTGACTTAGTTTCTCAGATACCATTTCCAACAAAATATGGTGACTTTAAGTTAAATCTTTTTGAAGACAAGATATTTAAAAGTAATCATTTGGCTATTGTTAAAGGAGATATAAAACCTGATAATGAAACAATTGTTCGTGTTCACTCTCAATGTTTGACAGGAGACTTATTTGATTCATTGAGATGTGATTGTGGTGATCAATTGCATAGCGCCCTTGAAATAATAGAAAAAGAAGGAAATGGTGTTTTAGTATACCTAAGACAAGAAGGAAGAGGTATTGGATTAAAAAATAAAATTTTAGCGTATAAATTGCAGGATACTGGTTTAGATACCGTTGAAGCAAATGAAAAATTAGGATTTGCCCCAGATCTTAGAGAATATGGAATTGGTGCGCAAATATTAAGAGAGTGTAATGTTAAAAAAATGAAATTGTTAACAAATAACCCTAGAAAAATAATAGGCTTAGAAGGTTTTGGTCTTGAAGTAGTTTCAAGATTACCAATCGAAATTGAATCAAATGATGTAAACAAAAAATATATGGATACAAAAAGAGAAAAGTTAGGACATTTGCTAGGTAAATAATTATGAAAAGTATCTTGGGTAATTTAGATGCAAAAAAAATAAAGATAGTTATTATATTCGCAAAATATAATTCAATAATAGTTAATAAATTATTGGATGGCGCTCTTGATGCTTTTGATTATTATCAAGGTGATAAAAAAAATATAATTCTTATTCAAGTACCTGGTGCATTTGAAATTCCAGGAGTAATTAATCAAGTAATGGATAATATTAAAACTGATTGCATATTAGCTTTAGGTTCAATTATTAGAGGTGGAACACCTCATTTTGATTATGTCGCTGGAGAATCTAGTAATGGGATTGCATTTTTTTCTAAAACTAAAAATATTCCAGTAATTAATGGTATATTGACAACAGATAATATTGAGCAAGCTCTTGAAAGAGCAGGTACAAAAGCGGGTAATAAAGGCTGGGAATTAATGGAAACTGCTATAGAGACTTCGTCAATTTATAAACAAATACAAAACAATTAATCAGTTTAAAAATATTATCAGTTTTTTTATATTTTTGACTATTGCATTTTCAAATGTTGATTTCAATAAATGGGAACATTTTACATCCTTCATCACACCTAATGATATTTTAATTCAAGATAATGTTATTTTATATACATCTAGTGGAGGGCTAGTTGAATATAACATTTATGAAAATACATTTAATCATATTGATAAAAATAATCTATTATTACTTGATTTAAATAATATAACTATTTTTAAAAATGATTATATTATCACTGGTAAAGGACCATCTGAATCTAAATTGCAAATCTTAGATGATAAAATGGTTTTAAAAGAAAACTATAGTATATCAGAGTCAATAAATGAAATAATTCATATTGGATATTTAGATACATTAGTGTTTGTTACATACAGAATTCAAAACGATTATGGAATAATGCAATTTTCTTTTGAAGATAATGAATATCATTACAATGATTATTATGAGATTTTTCCCGTTCCAATATCAAAAATATCTGATTTTGATGTTGTTGGAGAATCAATTGTAATTACAACTCCTGAAGGATTACTTAAGGCTAACATTTATGACAATTTAAAATCACCAGCTAATTGGACAGTTTATAATACTCCTTTTGAAACTTTACAATACCACGAAAGAAATGATATTATATATTTAGGAGGATATGATAATAATGTAATTCAATCAATAGAAAATAATTGGTCAAATCTTAATTTAGATTTCAATGAATCTATTATTGATGATTCATTAGAAATTGAAATTCTAGATATTATTCAATATGACAATAGTATCTTATTTTTAACAAAAAAAGAAGTTATTATCATAGGGGATAAAGATTTAAAATTTGAAATTCCAATTGATTCTGAATTCACTTGTGTAGATTTCAATAATAATATCATTGTTTTAGGTGTTAAGAATAATGGTATATTAAAATATGACTTTTTTTCTGGCGAGTTTGATTTTTTAAAACCAAATTCACCATTTTTTAATCAATATGATGCAATAACTACATTAACAAATGGATCATTAGTTGGAGTAGCAAACAGGATCGAATTTATAGAAAATTCTAGACACAACATTTTAGCAGGTGTTACTTTATTTCAAAATGGAAATTATTATAATTATATATCAAAGAAGTCTATTGAAAACTATGAAATTATTTTAAATGATCAAAATACATATAATTCTATTATTGATTATTTTCCAGGAGATAATAACACTTGGAGTGTAGTATCAAAAATTGATAATGAGATATTTTTTAGCAATAGTGGCATTTGGCCTGATCAGGATAATGAAAAAGGCGGCTTAATATCACTAAACTTAAATGATGCCAGTATAGAAATCTTTGATACGACTTCATCAATATTAAGTGGTTTAAATGGAATATATAATAATTCATGGATAAATCCATACCTAACTATAAATCAACTTTACATTGATGAAACCAAAAATTTGTGGGTTATTAACCCTTATGGTGAATCTGATACTTCAATAGCGGTTGTTAGATCTCAGAATGATAAATGGACTAAGATATATCCTAATGATATTGAATCTTTTTATCCAACTGAGGTAATTGTAGACCAAAATAAATTAGCTTGGTTTGCTTTTCATAATCAAAGTTATCATATATCAAACAATAATATTAATAATTATTCAAATGGTGGAGTACAAGTTTTAGATTATAATAATATTATTGATGGTCAAGATGACGAATGGTTAACAATAATCAATAAAGAGGTTTTACCAAGCTTTTCAAATGGAACTAATTGTTCAGTATTTTCGATTGCAAGTGATAAGCAAAATAAAATTTGGTTATTAACATCTGTTGGTATTCAAGGATATCTTTATTACAAATCTGGTTCAAATATTACTTTAATCCCAATGTATATAGACAATAACCAAAATTTGATAAATTACTTGTCAAATTTATCATTTCAAGAAGGTGATTGTATAAAAGTCGATCCTAATGATAATATTTGGGTAACTACTCAAGATGATGGTGTCTATTTAATTTTAAAAGATAGTAGTCCTTTGGATGATCATATTAAGATTTCAATTTCAAATTCTGAAATATTATCAAATAAAATATATGATATTTCAATTGATGAGATAAATGGAAAAGTTTATTTTTCTACAGAAAAAGGCATATCATTTTCAAGCTTTCCCATTGAATTGGTTGAATCTAATAATAATAATTCAGTCAAAATATCGCCTAATCCATTACTAATTCCTTATGGAAATGTTCAAATATCAAATATATATCCAGGATCAAAAGTAAAAATTTTTGATATTAACGGGAATTTAAAAGCAATTCTTACTAATACTATATTAGGTGAAAATGACACAATGTTTTTATGGGATGGTAAAAATAAAAATGGAGAATATGTTGGTTCAGGAATTTATCTCGTTTTAACTTATCATGAAGTTGGCGGATCTAATATTGCAAAAATAGCTGTTATTAATAATAATTAAAATTATTATAATAGTTTATTTTGATCTTTTGTAAATGTAGTATATAATTATTACTAAAGATATAACTGTAATATTTGATTCAAGTGTAAAGTTGTTGTTAAATCCAAAACTAACTATTACCGCAAGAAATATTCCCATAAGTGATTCGCCAGCAATTAAGCCAGATGATAATAATATACCATTATCAATATTAATTCGATTATCTTTATTGTTATTTTTTTTATCGATTATATATGATATTAATCCGCCTAAAAATATAGGAATTGATAAACCAAAAGGTAAATACATACCAACTGCTATTGGCATAATATGCATTCTAAAAGTTCGATTTTGTTTTTCTAACAAATAATCTATTAATATTATTACAATGCCAATGAATACTCCAATAATAACTAATATCCAAGGAAGTTCACCATTGCCAAAAAATCCTTTTACTAAACTTGCAAAAAGACCAGCTTGGGGAGCAGCTAACTCTCTACCACCTATTCCACCAGGAGTATTGTTATGAAGTAATTGTAATGTTGGACCCATTACAAGTGCAGCAAAAGCAACACCTATAATTTGCATTATTTGTTGTTTATATGGAACAGCTCCAACAATTTGTCCTGTCTTGAGATCATTACAAACATCGCCAGAAGTACAAGCTGCACAACATACGATAGCTGCTACGCCCAAAGTAGCTATCATACCATTCATTCCTGAGAAACCAAACACATAGAGTAAGCCACCAGTAAACATTACTGCAGTGATTGTCATACCTGATACAGGTGAGTTCGAGTTTCCAACAAGTCCAACAATATATGATGCAACTGCAGTAAAAAAGAATGACATTATAACCATTGTAATAGATGTAACAATGGTAATTGTTATATTTTTTGTTAAATAATAATATACTGATGCAACAAGTAAGATAGCTAAAGTTGAAAAAAAGTTTATTTTTTTGGAAGATAAATTTTTATGGTTTTTGATATTTTTTGTTGATTTATTTGTAAATAATATTTTTACAGCATCAACTAATCCTGATCTTACTTTATAAATAGAAGCAATTCCACCAATAATCATTGCACCAACACCAATATATCTAATTTTTGTTGACCATATTGTCCATGCACCCAAAAGAGGTTCATTAATATAAATATTTCCTTGTCCTAAAAAGGGCATAGCTATAATCCAAGCTATGAAGCCACCAATAAAAACTAAAATTGCAATATTAATTTTAACTATATAGCCTACTGCTAATAATGCAGGCGATATATCACTTCCAAAATAAAAAATTTTATTATGACTTATAAAAGCATATTCTAAAGTAGACTTGAAAGCTCCAACATAGGATGTTAAATATTTAAATAATGCACCAACAAAAGTACCTTCGATTATTAATTGAGCTGATTTTGAATTTTTGGTTTTTTTTCCTGCTTTTAATACTGATGCGCAAGCAATACCTTCAGGATATTTTAAATTAGAATTGTTTTTTTCAATAAATACTTCTCTCATAGGTATCATGAAAAGTATTCCCAACAAACCTCCTGTAAAAGCAATCACAGTAGTAAGGATTAGATTGAATTCTTGCCAAGCGCCAATAATAATTAATGCTGGCATTGTGAATATGATCCCAGCTGCTAATGATTCACCAGCAGAAGCAGCGGTTTGAATCTGATTTGCTTCAAGGATAAAGTCATTGTTTTTATTAAAGAATTTATTAATATATTTAAGAATTAACATACCTATAACTGATGCTGGGATTGATGCAGAAACAGTCATTCCTGCTTTTAAGCCCATATATACATTTGCAGCTCCCATAATCATCGATAAAAGAATTCCTATTAAAATAACTTTTATATTTAATTCATTTATAAGTTTTGTCATAAAATATCCTTGTGAAGAATCATAAAAAATAAAATTATACAATCATAATTTATACTATTGAATGTAAATTAAATACGAAAAAACTATGTAAAATAAAATTTATAAGATTTAAGTGGACAAAATTAGATTAAAAAATATACAATTATATGGATATCATGGATATTTTAAAGAAGAAAGAGAAATAGGTCAAAAGTTTGAGGTTGACATTGAAATTTCAACTGAATTAATCAAAGCAGCTGAATCTGACAACTTGAAGAAAACTGTTAATTATCAAGATGTTTTTAATGAAGTAACAAATTATTTTAAATTCAATAGAAAAAAATTAATAGAAACTGTTGCTCAGGATATTGCCAATATAATTTTATGTAAAAAAAATGTTATTGATGTAAAAATCATTATTAGAAAACCAAGTGTTCCAATTGGAGGAGTATGTAGCTCTGTGGAGGTTGAACTTTTCAGGAACAATAATGAATAGAGTTTTTTTATCATTAGGATCAAATATTTCTAATGAATTAAGAAATCTATCAATTTCAATAGATAAAATTAAACAACATAAAAAGGTAAACATTATATCAAAATCAAAAATTTACATTTCATCACCTATGTATAATAAAAATCAAAGAGATTTTTATAATATGGTGATAGAAATTGAAACCACACTATTACCAAATAAATTATTAAATTACTTAAAAGGAATTGAAAAGAAAATGGGTAGAGAAATAACAAAAAAAAGAAATTTACCTAGAATAATCGACATTGATATATTGAGTTACTCTGATCAAAGTATTTCTACAGAAACTTTAACAATTCCGCATAAAAAATTAGATGAAAGACTATTTGTATTAAAACCTTGGAACGATATAGATCCAGATTTTTTAGTTCCTAAATTAAATAAAAAAGTTAAGCAAATATTAAAAGTTTTAATTAGTTGTAGAAAAAAAGACTTAATTAGAGAAATAGTATAGTTATGAAAACATCATATTACGTTGCAATTGAAGGCTGTATTGGAGTGGGTAAAACAAGTTTGGCAAAACTATTATCAGAAAGACTAGCTGCTAAACTTATTTTAGAAAAATTTGAGGACAATCCTTTTTTACCTGACTTTTATCAAAGTCCAGAACGATATGCATTTCAAACTCAATTATTTTTTCTATTGTCAAGATATAGGCAACAACTAGATCTGCAACAAACTGATTTATTTCATAAGTGTATTGTTTCAGATTATATTTTTGCAAAAGATAGACTTTTTGCAACGTTAAATTTAAACGAAAAAGAAATTTCTTTATATGATAATGTAGCCTCTTTATTAGAAAAAAATATTACATTTCCCAATCTCGTAATTTTTTTGCAGTCTAATACTGAGCGTTTAATGGAGAATATTAGGAAAAGGGGAAGAAATTATGAAAAACAAATGGATTGGAAGTATATTGATTCGTTAAATCAAGTTTATAATGAATATTTTTTTAGATATGATAAAAGCCCATTAATGATAATTAACACTAATAATATTGATTTTGTTAATAATAAAAATGATTTGGAAGAAATACTAACCTTCATTAGAAAACCGATTCAAGGTGTTAAATATTTTAATCCTGTAAAAAGTTTATGATAAAAATTTTATTATACTTTTTTATTTTTTCTATCATTTATAATTTGTTAAAGAGTTTAAAAATTAGCTTTTTTAGATCCAAATCTAAAAATCAAACAAAAACTAAAACGAATTATAAAAAAAATAAAGAAAATTTTGATATTGTTGATGCAGAGTACGAGGAAATAAACTAATATTTTTAAAAATTACAAAATAAATCAATGCATACACATTTCAAATTTCTTTTTATTTTTTTAATTTCTATTTTTAGTTTTTCATTTGGCAATTTAATTATTAAACATGGTTTTTCGTTATCAATGACTAATAACGGTCATAGAATCTCATTTTCTAATAATATATTTAAAAAAAAAGATTTTGAATTTTTTATTAATTTAGGAATTCACAGTGAAACAACATTATCTAAAAATTATTATAATCAGATAAGTAGTTCTAGTACCAATGGAAGAAATTTGATTCCAATAAATTTTAGATTAAAAAAATATGTTTTAAATGATAAGATTGCAGGAATGGTTAAACCATTTTTGTTTTATGATGTTGGAACAATTTATAAATTAGAGAAATTAAAATTAAATGACATTGTACTAACTGATCCTAAAATAGATCTTTCATTTGGAACTGGTTTAGCGTATACAAAAAACAAGATTAATTATTATTTTTTTTGTGGATATAATTCATCTAGAAAAATTGATGGATCAATAATTCTTGGTTTGAAAATCATTTGGATTTGAATATTATGAATAACTGTCTTTTTTGTAAAATTGCTAACAAAGAGATTAAATCAGATATTGTTAAAGAAAATAAAAATATTATTGCATTCAAAGATGTTAATCCAATATCACCTGAGCATATACTAATCATTCCTAAAGTTCATTTATCTGATACATCAATGATAAACGAGGAAAATTCATTTTTGTTTTCAGAAATGGCATTAATGGCAAATGAAATAATAAAAGATTTCAATGAACAAGATAATGGTTGCAGATGGGTGATAAATACTGGGAAAAATGGAGGTCAATCTGTTTTTCATATACATTTACATTTAATTATGGGAAGAAAATTTACTTGGCCTCCAGGATAGAGAAAGACATATTGTGAAAAAAATAACTGACATAGATATAAAAGGAATGAATGTTTTAATAAGAGTAGATTTTAATGTTCCAATTGTTGAAAATAAGGTTGCTGATAGTTATAGAATTGAGAAAGCAAAAAAAACTATTCAATATTGTCTTGATCAAGGAGCTTGTGTTATTTTGATGTCACATTTAGGAAGGCCAAAAAATATTGTTGATAAAAAATATTCATTAGAACCAATTTTATTTGTTTTAGAGGAAATGTTTGATAATGATATATATTTTTCAGATGACTGCATATCTAGCAATGCTATAAACTTTTCAAATGAATTAATACCTGGAGAAATACATCTTTTAGAAAATCTAAGATTTTATAAACAAGAAAAAAATAATGATGTTGAATTTGCAAGATCATTATCCGAACATGCTGATATTTTTATTAATGATGCATTTGGAGTATGTCACAGAGAGCACGCATCGAATAGCGCAATATTGAATTTTTTTGATCATAATACTTCTGGATTCGGTTTTTTAATAAATAGCGAAATAAGTTATTTAAAAAAAATTTTGGTAAAACCTCCAAAGCCATTTACTTTGATTTTAGGAGGTGCTAAAATTGACGACAAAATATTAATGATTGAAAATATGCTTCATAATACTGATAATATATTAATAGGTGGTAAAATGGCGTTTTCTTTTTTAAAAGCAAAAGGAGAAAATGTTGGTGGAGCCAATGTCGATAAAGAAAATATAACTATTGCAAAAAATATTATAGGTAAAGCAAAACAAAAAAGTGTCAAAATATATTTACCAAAAGATTTTGTTTGTGTAGAAAAAGATAGTAATGAAGAAGTATGGTCAATAAAAAAACTTGTAAACTTGTGTAAATATGATCTTGGATACGATATTGGTCCTGAAACTTCGTTATTGTTTGATCAAGTAATAGTTTCATCAAAATGTATATTATGGAATGGTCCTATGGGTAGATTTGAATTGCATCAATTTGCAACAGGTACAGATAGTGTTGCTAATAGTGTAGGTAAGATTAAAGGAAGAAACGCTTTGACTGTAGTTGGTGGAGGCGATACAGCATCGGCTGTTAACTCAAAAGACTTAAAGCAAAGCTTTAACCATATTTCTACTGGTGGAGGAGCATCTTTGATGATTTTGTCTGGCAAAAAAAATAAAATAATTAAGGAAATATTGTAAAAATGAAAAATAAATATTTAATTGCAAATTGGAAAATGAATAAAACTCTCGACGAGAATAGAGATTTTTTTAAAATTTTTTTAAAAAAAGCTTTGACAATACCTAAAACTCAAATTATTTTCTGTCCCCCGTTTGTTGGGCTTTTTGATGTAAGTAACACTTTAAGTGGTACAGGAATTGAGGTTGGTGCTCAGAACGTTTATTTCGAGGAAAGTGGAGCATTTACCGGTGAGACCTCAACCACTATGTTAAAGAATTGTGGATGTGTGTGGGTGATTTTGGGCCATTCTGAGCGCAGGAGCATTTTTCTTGAGGAGGAGAAACTAATTAGAAGGAAATTAGAAAATGTGCTTTCGAGTGGCCTGTCGCCTATATTATGTATAGGTGAATCTTTAGATGAAAGAAAAAACAATGATACTTCTAATGTTTTATATTCTCAACTTTCTTCAGCTTTAAAAAATATATCTAATAATTCTGTAGAAAATCTAATTATTGCATATGAACCTGTTTGGGCAATAGGAACTGGTATGGTTGCTACAGCAAGTATGATTCAAGAAACTCACAATAATATTAAGCAAATTTTAACTAAATTAAATTTTGATAATTCTAAAATTCCTTTAATTTATGGTGGTAGCGTTAAGCCAAATAATGCAAAAGAATTAATTAACATAGATAACGTGGATGGTTTTTTGGTTGGAGGTGCATCTTTGGATCCACATGTTTTTTATGATATTTATAATAAATTTTAATTAGGAGTATAAAATGTTATATGGTATATCTTTAGTATTTTTCGTAATTATTTGCCTTTGTCTTGTAACTATTATTTTATTACAAGCTAGTAAATCTGGTGGTATGGGTACTGCTATGGGCCAACAAGCTATGGGAGCTGCTTTTGGAGGCGAGGGTGGTGATAAACTTCTAGTTAAAATCACATCTGTTCTTGCATTTATATACATGTTTTTAGCTATTGTTATTAATTTGCTATTAAGTCCATCAGCTAATACAAGTCCTGGAGGTATCATTGAAAAAAATGTTAGATTAGATAATACAGTAACAAATCCAATTGATCTAAATTTAGAATCTCCTCCAATCGATACAACAAAATAGTTTCGCTGAAGTGGTGAAACTGGTATACACGCTGTCTTGAGGGGGCAGTATCCAATTAGGATGTGCGGGTTCGAATCCCGCCTTCAGCACAAAACTTTATAAGGAGTATCATGAATATATTAATAATACTTACTACTTTTTCTTTTGCTTTTTCAACTGATCTTCCATCAGTTAAAAACTTGTTTTCTAATAAAAAATATTTAGATTCAAATGATTTGATACAAAGTTTGATTTCAGAGGACAGTACCAATGCATCCTTTTATCATATGGCATCAAAGATTAACTTGAAATTAGATGATTTATCATTAGCTAATAAAAATATCAATAAGGCAATCGAATTAGATCCTTCTAATGAAGATTACAGAAAATTTTGGAGTGATTTAAATGATATGCGCTCTAATCTCAATGATGCACAAAAATCATTTGAAAATGGTTTTATAGATGAATCTATTAATGCTTATGAAAAAATTATAGTTCAATATTCGGATTTTGCGCTAGCTTACTATAATTTTGGTTTAATTTATTACAGAACTGAAGAATTTGACAAAGCTGTTGACAATTTTAAAAAAGCTTTGATTTTTAATCCGTATAATGACAAATACAAGCAATCTATTTCAAATATAGCTGCTAAACTTACTCAGAAAGGAAATGATGAATATAGGCGATCAGAATATGAGTCAGCCATAAATTTTTATTCAAAGGCTGTTGAATATGATCCTACGTTTTCTGAATCAAGATTTAAGATTGCTTTGATAAAAAATAAATTATCTGATTACGAAGGAGCAAAACTTGTACTCTTAGATAATATTTTTTATGATAATAAGCACGTTCAATCATATAAGCTTTTGGGAGATGTATATACAAAACTGGGTGATCTTGATAGTTCAATTATTTATTATGAGAAATCAGTTGATATTAATTCTAATTATGATAAAGGATATTATGCACTTGGTAAAGCATATTACAACAGTTCAAATTATGAAAGTGCATTAATCGCATTTCTAGATGCAGTAAAAGTTAACCCATCCTATGGAAAAGCATATGAATCTATAGGATCAATTTATATGATAAAAGAAAAATATTTGTTAGCAATACAAAACTATAAACTATCTATAGAAAATAATCCTAAAAGTTTTCAGTCACATTCAAAAATAGCTTCTTCTTATAATTTTTTAAAAAACTATGTTGAAGCAAAAAGATTTGCAAAATCATCTATTGATATCAAATCAAAAAACGCCAGTGCATATTATGAATTAGGTTTAGCTGAAAAAGGCTTGGGTAACAAAGTCGCTGCTAAAGCTGCTTTTGAAAATGCTGCTAAAGATAAAAAATGGCGAAAAATAGCTAAATACGAGCTAACTTTGATTGAAAAAGGATTATAGTGATAAAAGCAGTAATTTTTGATTTAGATAATACTTTATTAGATTTTATGTCAATGAAGTCTCGCGCAATAAAATCTGGTATTAAAGCAATGGTTGAATCTGGTTTGAATGTTGATAAAGAATATGCTTATAAAAAAATTATTTCAATTTATGATGATAAAGGTTACGAATATCAAAATGTTTTTGATGATTTTATAGAAAGTGAGCTAAAAAAGAAGAATTTTAAAATTTTAGCATCAAGTATTTCCGCATATAGAAAAGCTAGAGAAGCTTCTTTGACATTATATCCCAATGTAAACGCTACACTGATAAAGTTAATAAAGATGGGATTATTATTGGGTGTAGTATCTGATGCACCTAGCAGAGAAGCTTGGATGAGAATATGTCAGTTAAATTTACACCATATTTTTGACTCAGTTGTTACGTTTGATGATACAGGTTATCATAAACCATCATCGAAACCCTTTAAAAAAGTTTGTAAAAATTTAAAAATTAGACCTCAAGAAGCAATTATGATTGGAGATTGGCCTGATAGAGATGTTGTTGGTGCAAAAAAAGTTGGGATGGTAACAGCTTTTGCAAAATATGGAGATACATTTAATACAAAAAAATCAGATGCTGATTATGATTTGAATGATATTTCCGAATTAGTTGAAATTGTTAAAAAGGAAAATTCTAATTGATCTGGATAGGAAATGATATCGTAAATGTTGTTAGAATTGAATCAATAATTAATAAATATGGAATTATGTTTTTAAAAAAAATATTTTCTAGAAAAGAAATTTCTTACTGCATTTCAAAAAAAAATCCCAATATCCATTTTTCTGGAAAATTTTCAGCTAAAGAAGCTGTAATAAAAGCAATTGGACATTATGATCCAAGTTATAAAATTTTTCTGAAAGATGTGGAGATTTTAAATGATAAAAATTCTCGCCCTTTTGCTAATTTTAAAAATGATATTTTAAATTCGCTAAATGTAAAAATAACAATTTCTCATACTGATGAATATGCTTCTTCATTTGCATTAATACATAAATGATAAAAAATTTAAATATAAAAAATTTAGCTATCATTGATGAACTCCATATCAATTTTTCAAAAGGATTAAATATAATTACAGGTGAAACTGGATCAGGAAAATCTATTATAATAAATGCAATTGATTTATTGCTGGGTGCGAAATTTAAAAAAAATCTTATAAGAACTGGTGAGAAATTTTGTGAAGTAAAAGGTGAGTTTTTAAATGACAGGTTACATTATTTCATTAAAAGAAAGTTTTTTATTAATGGAAAATCTGAAACTTTTTTAAATAATAATCCAATTTCTATAAAGAAATTAAAAAAAATATCTATTGATCTTGTTGATGTTCATGGCCAGCATCAACATCAAAAATTATTAAATACTGATTATCATTTGGAATATTTAGATGCATATGTAAAAAATTTTAAAGAAATAAATAATTTAGAAAAATTAGTTTATAAAATAGATAGTCTGAAAACAGAGCTAGATACATTGTTACAAAAGCAAAAAGATTCTGTAGAAAAAAAAGATTTATATAAATTCCAATTAAATGAGTTGGATGCTGTTAATTTAAAAGATGGTATAGATAATGAAATTGAGAAAGAATTTAAAAAAGCTGTTAATGCAAAAGAAATAAAGATGACTTTAGAAAATCTTTTATATTCTATTGAAAGCAAGGAAGATTCTTTGATTGCTCAGCTAAGCAATGATAAAAAACAAATGAATAAGTTTATCAATCAAAACAATGATATCCAATCATTTATTGAACGAATTGAAGGCATTAGCTTAGAGTTAAAAGATTTATGTTATGATGTTCTTAACTATAGTTCAACAATTAATTTTAATGAAAACGATGTAAAAAAAATTTCTGATAAATTTGAATTCATTGAAATGATTAAAAGAAAGTACGGCGGTTCAATCAATGCTGCAATTTCATATAAAGATAATATTAAATCTATACTTTCAGATTCAACTGAATTTGGCAATAAAATAAGTTTAATTGAACTTGAATTAAAAAATCTAAATGAAAAATACATTAGTGTAGCAAAATCTGTTTCTTCGAAAAGAACAAAAAAAGCAGTTGAGTTGTGCAAGAAAATAACTCCTATTTTAAAAGACGTTGGATTGAATAATACAAGATTAAATTTTGAGTTAGCAAGTGATTTAAATAGAATTAACCGTAATGGTATTGATACATGTGAAATTAAAATATCTACTAATTTAGGAGAAGAGTTAAAGCCACTAAATGAAATTGTTTCTGGTGGAGAATTATCTAGAATTATGTTCGCTATTAAAATTTTATTGCAAGCTAAAGACCCAGTTGATACAATTATTTTTGATGAAGTAGATTCTGGTATATCTGGAAAAATTGCTGAAAAAATAGGTGCATTAATGGAAGATCTTGGTGGTAAAAGACAAATTATTTGTATTACTCATTTGAGTCAAATAGCTTGCAAAGGAAACCATCATATTTCAATATACAAGAGTTTTGATTCAAATAAAACAAAAGTAACAGCAGAAAAATTATCAAATAAAAAAAGGATAATAGAAATAGCTAGTTTGTTAAGTGGTTCTTCAATCACAGAGGATGCCAAAAAACAAGCTAGGCAATTACTATTAAATTAATTTATGGAAAAGTTTGAAATTCTTGGTGCCAGAGAATTAAATGGTAAAATAAAAATTAATGGTGCAAAAAATGCTTTGTTACCAATAATGACTTCAACTCTACTTGCTCCTGGAAATTATTCGCTAAATAATGTACCAGATTTAAAAGATACTCGCACAATGGCTGAACTTCTAAGAAGAATTGGAGCAAGTGTATCTTTTAAAAATAATCAATTATTAATCAATACTGTAAATGTATCTAAGCCAGTTGCCCCTTATGACTTAGTTAAAACTATGAGGGCATCTTTTTATGTTTTAGGTCCTTTACTAGGTAGGTTGGGACATGCAGAGGTATCATTGCCTGGTGGATGTGCATGGGGTCCTAGACCAGTTGATATCCATATTGAAGCTTTAAAAAAATTAGGTGTCAATATCTCATTGGAGGGTGGAAATATAGTAGCAAAAGGCAATCCAATTGGTAATAATATTAAATTTAAATTTCCAAGCGTTGGTGCGACTGGCAATTTAATGATGGCTTCGGTGCTTGGTAAAGGTCAGACAATTCTGAAAAATGTAGCCCTTGAGCCTGATATAATTTCATTGGGTGATTTTTTAATAAAAATGGGTGCAGATATAAAAGGGTTGGGGACCAGTGAATTAGTTATTAATGGGAAAGATCGTTTAAATCCTGTTGATGAATTTGATATTATCCCTGATAGAATTGAAGCGGGAACTTTTTTAATAGCTGGTGCGATGTGTGGAGGGTCAATTGAAATTGAAAATGTTAATCCTGATCATATATCAATAGTCATTGATAAATTAATAGAAAGTGGTGTTAGGGTAAAAACTGTAAAAAATTCAATTATTGTTAATGGAAATAAAAAAATAAAACCCGTAAATGTTACTACTGCACCTTATCCAGGTTTTCCTACTGATCTACAGGCCCAATGGATAGCTTACATGACTATTGCTAATGGTTTGAGTACAGTTACAGATGAAATTTATTATGATAGATTTACACATGTACCTGAATTGAATCGTTTGGGTGCAAATATTACTATGAATAAAAACACTGCTACTATTATTGGTGTTTCTAATTTAAAAGGTGCGCCAGTTATGTCAACAGATATAAGAGCTAGTGCATCATTGATACTTGCATCATTGGCTTCTATTGGCAAAAGTAAAATATCAAGAATTTACCATATTGACAGAGGTTATGAAAAAATTGAGAATAGATTAAAAAAGGTTGGCGCAGACATAACAAGAAGTTAATGAAATATATTGTTACAATTAGTTAGTAAATTTAGTTTGGATATTAAAAGATAATAATTTTAATTTTAGTCAAGTAATAAAAAATATTTACTGTTAATAAAATTAATAGGAGAAAGTCATGAAAACAACAAAATTAATAATAACTTCATTAGTAGTATCATCTTTGGTAATGGGATCTGCTACAATAGGTTTTAACAAAACTGTCGCTGAATCTAGTGATTCTAAAGTTAATTTAGCTATTGAGTCTAACGAGGATGTGTATGGTCTTCAATTTGAAATAAAATACAACACTGATGAATTAGTACTTAATAGTATCACATCAAAGGTAGATGGATTGACATTTGAGTATAGAGAAAAAGATAGCGGTATCGTAAAAGGTTTATTATTCAGTATGCAAGGGATAGCTATATCAAATTCTGATAATTTGTCAAATCTTCTTGAATTTGATTTTTCAGAAAAAGATAATTTTAATGGATCTAGTACTGTTGAATTCATTGATATCATTTTAGCGGGTCAACATGGATCAAGCATTGATGTATCTGCATCAAGTTTTGATGTAAATACAAATATTGTTCCTGTTTCAACAAACCTCGGTTCAAATTATCCAAACCCATTTAACCCAACAACATCAATTGACTATTCAATTGGTGAAAGTGGAATGACATCATTGACAATTTATGATTTAAATGGTGCAGTTGTTAAAAATTTAGTTTCTCAATCACTTGAAGCTGGAAACTACCAAGCTGTATGGAATGCTACCAATAATAGCGGTAATCCTGTTGCTAGTGGCAGATATATCTTAAAAATGACAGCTCCTAATTACTCAGAAACAATTACCATGACTCTCTTAAAATAATTAACAGTAGAGTTATTATTAAGCCCTGTTCGGCCGGACAGGGCTTTTTTTTTATATTTTATAAATTTATATATCTTGATTTTAACTATTTATAAAAAGTAATTTATTAATAATTAATTTTTTTTTATCGTTTAATAATGTTAAATATTGTCATAATTGGTGCAGGTGAGGTTGGTTACAATCTAGCAAAATCATTAAGTAAAAATGATTATGAAATAACTGTAATTGATATAGATCCAGTAAAATGCAAACGCTTAAAAGAAAATATTGATGCAATGGTAATTGAAGGCGATGGAGGATCACAACGTATTCTTCAAGATGTAGGTTTTGAAAGAGTTGATTATCTATTGGCTATGACTAGAGTTGATGAAGTTAATTTAGTTGCATCACGTATGGCTCGTAAAATAGGTGCTAAAAATATTATATGTAGATTGCGAAATACTGAGTATCAACACAAAGATGCAATTATAACGCCCGAACAGTTTGGTATTGATTTTGTAACTTATCCTGAAAAAGCTGCGAAAGATGAAATAGAAAATTTAGTCAGACAATCTTCAAGTTCTGAAATTCAGAAATTCAAAAATAATAAGTTTACTTTAATTGGAATTAAATTAGAAGCATCATCACCATTAATTGGAAGAACCGCCAAAAGTGTAGAATTAGCTAATCCTTTTGTACCACACAAATTGGTTGTAATTAATAGAAAAGAAAAAAATTTCATTCCACATGAAAATTCGCGATATAAAAAAGATGATATCGCTTACTTTATGTCAAAAACTAGAGATTTAGATAAAGTCCAGCAAATTGCAGGTAAACCTGCAATTGATATCAAAAATATTATGATATTAGGTGCAGGTAAAATTGGTAGAATGCTAGCAAAGTCCTTGCAGAAAGATTATAATATAAGATTAATTGAAAAAAATAAAGACAAAGCTGAGTGGGTTAGTATTCATTATCCTGGCATACTAATATTAAAGGGATCTGGAACAGATATTGAATTTCTTGAGTCTGAAAATATATCTGAAGTTGATTGTTTTATTGCTGCTACAGAAAATGAACAAACTAATATCCTGTCAACTATGCTTGCTAAGGATTTAGGTGCAAAACAAGCTATAGTTCATATCTTATCTACTAGTTATCTTCCTGCTGTACGAAGAATTGGAGTTGATGCAATTGTAAGTAAAAATATATCTGCAGTTAATGAAGTTATTAAAAATATGCATAGTGATAAAACAGTATCCATTTCACATTTTGAAGATATTGATGTAGAGGTATTGGAATTAACGGTTACAAATAATTCTAATATTATTAAGAAGAAGTACACCATTGATCAAATCCCTGAAGATATTAAAATTGGGGGAATAATAAGAAATAACAAATCCTTAATTTTAGATCAAAATAATCACATCATGCCAAACGACGAAATTATTGTTTTTGCAAAAGAGGAAAGCTTAGAAAAAGCCAAAAGCTTATTCCAACAAAATGCTTAAAAAACAGGTTTTTTATATTGTTGGTCTAATTCTACTTTTTTTAAGCGCAGCATTAAGTATCAGTTCTCTTTGGAGTCTTTATTACGATTTCTATTTAAATCAAGATAACGATTTAATGTCTTTTATTTATTCCATTTTTATCACTTTTTTTAGCAGTATTATTTTAATTATTATAACCAGGAATAGAGATAGGTCTGAAATTACAAATAAAGATGGATTTGCTATTGTAACTCTAGGTTGGATGCTAATAGTTTTTTTTAGTTCTTTGCCATATTATTTTTATGGAAATGGTTTTACATTCACTAATGCATTTTTTGAATCAATGTCTGGACTAACTACAACTGGAGCAACAATTCTTGGACATTCCTCCACACCATCAATTGAGTCTTTACCTCATGGATTATTATTTTGGAGAAGTTTTACTCAATTTATAGGAGGTATGGGCATAATTGTTTTTAGTATTGCCATACTTCCATTGCTAGGGATGGGAGGAGTACAATTATTTCGTGCTGAAGTAGCTGGTCCAGTTGCTGATAAAATGACTCCAAGAGTTAAGCAAACTGCTAAGCTCTTATGGACTATTTATTTAGGTTTAGTTTTAATATTAACAATACTCCTACTTATTCAGGGTTTAAGTTTTCATGATTCTATTTGTCATGCTTTTACTACTATTGCTACTGCTGGTTTTTCTACAAAGAATGCTAGTATTGGTGCTTTTAACCCAACGGTTCAATGGACTATTATCGTATTTATGTTTATTGCTGGAACGAGTTTCACCTTGCATTATATTTTTATTTCAAATAAAAAAATGGAATATTTAAAGGATACGGAATTCAAAGTTTTTTCAGGAATGATAGTTATATGTTCTTTGATTTTTCTTATTAACATAGTTAATTCTGACTTGTATAAACTTAATTTTGAATCTGTAAGACATTCAATATTTAACGCAGTTACCATAATAACTACTACAGGATTTACAACAGAAAATTATGGAGAGTGGCCTGCATTATCTAAAACTTTGGTATTTTTTTTATTTTTTGTGGGAGGGTGTGCTGGCTCAACTACTGGAGCAATGAAAATAATTCGTTCAATCCTCATTTACAAATATTTGGTATCTGAAATACGTAAGATGCTTCATCCTAACGGTGTTTTTCCATTAAGAATTAATGGTAATGTAGTTCCTGATGATATTGTAAAAAAGACTTTAGGTTTTTATCTTTTTTATATTTTTATATTTGTTTTTACAGCATTGATATTTGCAATGTTAGGTTTAGATGTTGAAACAGCCTTGTCAGCGTCTGCAAGTTCAATTGGGAATATTGGTCCAGCTTTAGGATCTGTTGGTCCTGCTCACAATTGGGCACACCTTCCAGAATTAGCGAAATGGTTAGCATCATTTTGTATGCTTTTAGGAAGATTAGAAATTTTTACAGTTATGGTATTGTTTAGTAGAACTTTTTGGAAAAAATGATAAAACGTACTATAATTTCAAAATTAAAAGAAGGCAGAATAATGTACGGTTTTTATTTATGTAATTTTAAAAATATAAAATATTCAAAAAATGAAAAAATATTTCTTGATATCACATTATCCGATCATTCTGGAGTAATTAATGCAAAGTTATGGGAAAATGTAAATTTGTTTTCAAAAAGATTCAATGCGGGTGATTTTGTTGCGGTTAAAGGCAAACCTTTAACTTATTATAATAAAATATATATTAATATATTTTCAATTAAAAGAGCAGAAAAACATATTTTTTCAGATTATGGTTTTCAAAGTTTTATTAAAAATAATGATCATAAAAAAATATTATAAATTTTAATTATTTTAATAATAAATAATTCGTTTAAATTATATACTATGAATTCAAAAAATATTACTGTAGCTTTAATTATTTCAATTGCTATCCTTTCTCGTTTGATTTATCATCCTCCGAATTTCACACCTTTGTTTTCAGTTTGTATATTTGCAGGAATGATGTTTAAGCAAAAAAGGTTAATGTTTTTAGTGCCTTTCTTGTGTATGTTTATTAGCGACTTAATTATTGGCTTGCACGATACGTTACTCTTTGTATATCTATCTTTTACTATAGTCATATTACTTGGTAAAACATTGAATGATAATTACAGTTTTTCTAAATTACTTGGAACTATTTTTGCTTCAAATTTAATATTCTTTTTAATTACTAATTTTGCAGTTTGGTATTTTCAATATGGGTTTTATGAACATTCAATTAGAGGATTACTTACCTGTTATTATTTAGCTTTACCATTTGTCAAAAATTCTTTGCTCAGTAACCTTTTCTTTACGCCTTGTTTAATATATTCTTATAAGTATATTGAAAATAAATATCCAATATTTTTAAAAACGTAAATGTATAGTTGTTTAAAAATAGAATTAAACCGCTTATTAAATAAGCGGTTTTTTATTTTCTTTTTTTTATTTTCAATTATTTTTACAAATAATTTTAATTATATACCAATTTATACAGATCAGATTGGACATTCAGTTTACTATTATAACATTAACGATAGATCAATAACGGATGATCTCTTTTATAATAATATTTTTATTGATGGTATTAAAAAATATTCACGATCAAGTTATTTTATAAAAAATCCTGACCAATCAGATTGGAAAAATTATTTTATTTATCGTCAAGGTGATTATATTTATCGAGAACTTAATATAGGAAGCAACTATGTCTTAACCGATTCATTAAATATCAAAGTTCACGGACAGTCAAAATCTTTTCCTGGAGAATTTGCCTTGCTTGGTCCTAGCGAGAACAATTTTAAAGATAACGTGCTTCAAAATTATATAATTAATTTAAATTCTAACAAACTAGATTTAGGTTTTATGTATCACATAGAAAATATTGGGTTACCTTTGAATAATTATGAATATTTAAACAAAAAGTATGAAACAATACATTTTGGTTTAAAGCATAAAAGTAGTTTTAAAAAATTAAAATACAATTTTTCTTATTTTGTTGATACAGGTAGTTTGGATATATACAAAGAAATTAATTATTTATCTGAACTTATAATTCTAAATTTCTTTATCGAAAATAATTTTTTAGATTTTAATGTTAAATCATTTAATAAAAATTTTATTTCAAGTATTGATACATCTACCAATATATTAAAAAATAATTTAAATTATTTAAAATTTGATTTTATTCCAAATTATTTTGACAAAAATTTAATCCTAGGTTTTGATATTAAAGACAAAGAACTTTATTTTACATTTTATTTAATTTATAAATATGAAAATTTAAGATTAAAGCTCTACAAAGATAATTTTTATAAAGATTTTATTAATGATGCTAATTTAGATTCTTACTTTATCGATTCATTTAAAAGTGAAAATATTATTTTTGAAACATCATTAAATTTTCAAAAGATCATCAACAATCTGAAAGTTATTAGAAATATTGAAAAAAATAACACCAATCTTTCTTTTATAAATAGTACGAAAATTGATTTTTCTTATTGTAATTTGAATGTTAAATATTACCATAATCAAGCAGATTATAATTATATAAAAAATTATATAAATTATAATTTTCATTTTTCACCAAATCTATTTTGGTCAGATAGATATAAATTCTCTTTTGACGTAAATTATAATGATTATAAGGTCAATGATAGAAATCCAGTTAATTTAGATAACATTTTTCATTCTTTTTCAAATATTGAAAATAAAAGTGACAATTTTTATAATCTTAAATTTGGTTTAATAGTTGAAAAATTTAAATTTACATATAACATTAATTTTATTTCCAATGAAGGCTTTAATCTTTCAAATACTTTTTTACCAATAAATAAAATAGCTTTCTTCCAAGTAGATTGGATATTTAATGATTAAATCGTATTTTTTTAAAAAAACACATAAAAATTATATAAAATTTTATATAATTTATGATTGTTAAAAATAATGTAATTAATCTATTTAGGAGTATTTTATGAGTGATGTTTTTGTTGATTTTAGTGATGATAGTTTTGAAAATGATGTACTGAAGTCGGACCTTCCTGTACTTGTAGATTTTTGGGCTGAATGGTGTGGCCCATGTAAAATGTTAACACCTGTCATTGAAGAAATTGCTGCTGAGTTTAATGGTAAAATAAAATGTGGTAAAGTCAATGTAGATAATTGTCCTAACACAGCATCCTCATATGGTATAAGAAGTATCCCTAGTCTTTTATTTTTTAAGAATGGTAAAGTGGAAGAGCAGCTAGTAGGAGCTGTACCAAAACAACAGATTGTCGATATACTAAACAAGTTAGGTTAGAAGTATGTTAGAAAATGTTATAATTATTGGTTCAGGTCCTGCAGGTTTTACGGCAGCTCTTTATGCAGCTAGAGCAAATTTAAAACCACTGTTATTTGAAGGTAATCAGCCTGGTGGACAGTTAACTATAACCACAGATGTTGAAAATTATCCAGGTTTTGTCAATGGTATTATGGGACCTGATCTAATGAATGTTTTTCGTGAACAAGCAAAAAGATTTGGCACTAGAGCTTTGTTTGAAAATATCGATAAAGTTGACTTTAGCACAAGACCTTTTAAATTATGGTCAGGGGATAAAAAATATGAGTCTAACACTGTAATTTTGGCTACTGGTGCTTCAGCAAAATTGCTTGGTTTAGAAAATGAACAAAAGTTGATGGGTCACGGTGTTTCAGCTTGTGCAACTTGTGATGGATATTTTTATAAGGATAAAAAAGTTATTGTTGTTGGAGGAGGTGATTCTGCAGCTGAAGAGGCTACTTTTTTAACCAAATTTGCATCCGAGGTTGTCCTAGTCCATAGACGGGATGAACTTAGAGCATCTAAAATTATGCAAGATAGAGTTTTTCAAAACCCAAAAATATCTTTGTTGTGGAATTCTTCTATTGCTGATTTTATGGGAGATGTTGAATCAGGAGGTCTCAAATCAGTTAAAGTTAAAAATACACTTGACGGTTCTATTTCAGATTTAAAGTGTGATGGTGCATTTATTGCTATTGGACATAAACCAAATTCATCTATATTCGTTGATCAAATTGAATTAGATAAATCCGGATATGTCATTACTAAAAGTGATTCAACTTTAACATCTATTCCTGGCATATTTGCTGCAGGTGATTTACAAGATACTGTATACAGGCAAGCCATTACTGCTGCAGGATCAGGTTGTATGGCTGCTATGGATGCTGAAAAGTATTTAGAATCCCTACATTAATTAATTTCATTATTTTTTTAATTATATTATTAAAAAAATAAATCATTATGAATAAAATTTCAGTGTTTATTGCTGGTGAAACTAGCTCTGCAATAAAAAGTAAAGTTGGACCGAAGAAGAACTGGTATTTAAATGTTCTTCCTTGTTCTGATTCTAACGTATCTTTTTATGATATTTATAAAGATGACAATTTCCCTTCTTTAGAAAGTGATGACCTATGGATTATAAGTGGAAGCGAATATTCTGTATATGATGATTTAACTTGGCTAAATAGTTTTAAATATAAGATTTTAGAAGCTATAAATAGAGGTAAACCAATATTAGGTGTATGTTTTGGTCATCAGTTATTAGCGAATGTTTTAGGAGGAACTGTAGTTAAAAATAAATTAGGTTGGGAGGTTGGATATGCTCCCATTGAATTAACTAGTAATGGATCTAATTCTTTATTGTTTAATAATTTTTCAACCAGTTTTTATGCAGCAGAAACACATCAGGATATTGTTCATGAACTTCCTGCTAAATGTACAATTCTCGCAAAAAATAATATGGGAATACAATCATTCTCTTATAATGATCACATATTCGGCGTACAGTTCCATCCTGAATTTAATCAAAAGATTTTAGATTGTTACATTAAACTACGTTCTGGCAGTAACATTGATATAATATACCCTAATAAGAAAAATATTAACATTAGTTCATTAATTTTCAAAAACTTTATAAATAAATTTTAGGAAGGTAAATATGCAAATCCCTTTATTTTCAATGAATAATTTAATTGTTAAAAGTAAAAATATACAGAGACTTTATATTAAATCTTTTGACATTCATAGAGGAGCTATTTATTTAGTTTCTGGGAAACCAGGATCTGGTAAAACAACCTTACTTGATACTGTAAGTAAAAAAAATAAAATTAGTAATGGATCCTTATTTTATGAAAATTCAGATATCTATAGTTCTTCAAATAAATCCTTCAACAACGAACTTGCTTACGTTTCCCAAGTTTGTAAGCCTAGATGGTTTTCTGTTGAATATTATATGTTACAAGTTATAAGTAAAACTAATCATAGAAAAGATGATGCCAAAAAACATATGAATAAAATATGCAAACAATTTAATTGTTCTTATTTAATTGATAGAAAGATTAGGAATCTTACTCCTGGGCAATTGAGATTAATTATGTTAGCAGCTGCTATTGCAGCAGATTCAAAAGTATTAGTAATTGATGAACTTGAGCAACATCTAACAAAAGAAACATTACGTTTAGTTATGAAAATCTTACAAAGAAAAAGTAACTATGATGGTGTGAGTATAATTGCTAGCACTTTAAACCCAGAGTTGATATCAAGCATTGCATCAGTTCATATAACTTTATCAGATGGAAGAATAACAAGCGTTAGAAGCAATATGAAAAGAAGTAGAAATAGAAGAAGTAAAAGATGATTATTTTATAAGTTTGAATTTAGAAGTCCATTTGTCATTATAATTATTTCCTAATTCAAGAGTATCTTTTTTCAATTTAATTTTTTTTGAGTTTTTTTTATTCTCTCCATTTTGCGTGTAATGAAAAAATATTATGTCTCCCTTTGAGCTATTTCTAATTTTTAATTTGAAAGTTCCTTTTTCTTTAATTTTATTAGTAATTGAGTCTTTTATTGCATAAGTTCCATCAGAATTTAAAAAAAATATGGTACTATTATTAATATGTTGCCATTTACCTTTAACATACGGTGTGGAATCGCAGCTGATTAGTATTATTAAAAAAATAAAAAAGATTTTTATTTTAGATAAGAATTTTTTCATACATTACTTAATCTAATCAAAGAAGCCATCAAATTCCCATTTGTCACCAACATTAGCTGTTCTATATTTGTGCTCTATGTATTTATACGTAATATGACACCACATAAAAAGGAGTAGGAGTAAAAAAATTGGAATTAGATATTTACAAAGATTGCTTATAGTTTTTAATCCTTGCTTTACAATAATTACAGAATTAAAATGTTTTACATTTTTCAATAGACTCATGTTTATTTGCTTATTTAAATGTTCTAAAATTTATTTCTTAAAAAAATATGAAAAAAGCATATAAATTTAATATTATAAAACAATTATAAAAAAATGATTGTTTGGTTAAACATTTTATCAAATTTAAAAAATTAATATTTAATTTATACTTTTAATCAAAAATAAATGAAATTTTTAGTAATCATTACTTTGTCTTTTCTTATTAACTGTACTGCTGCAACAAAAGAAATAAATAGCAAGGATTTAGTTGGCTCTTGGGAGGGAGATAACCAGATTTGGGTTTTTAATGATAATGGAGTAGCATATGTAAATGCTCATGGATTTGGTAAGCCCACTAGAGCTGATTGGTTTATTAAAAAAAACGAACTTAACTTAATAACAAAAAATGGTATAAAACTTTTATTTAATGTTAAAATAAATAAAGATACACTGTTCTATAAATCGCCAATACAAGATTCAAATTGGTTTAAATTATATAAGAGTAAATAGATTGTTTAGCTTACCTAATATTTTCTTATTTTTTTTGAGTTCTGCTTTTAATGATAAAATTAAGCTTTATCATCTTTTTTCTTTCAGATAAGTTGATTGTTCACCAGTGGCTGTGTTTGTAACAGTTAATGTATCTTTATTTAGATTTATATTTGTTAATACAGTTTTTTTTATTCCATCAACATCAAATGTGATATTCAAGCTATTCTGGTTTTTTATCCAGGTACCATTTAATGAAAATTGCTCCCCAGATTCTACTTGTACTTGGACGATCAGTGTATTATCTTCATTTATAATCATAGTTTCTTTTGGCTTATCTCTATTAAGGTTCCATTTTCCAATAATTGTTGGTTCTATATTACAGGAAAGTAAAAATAATGTAATTATTATACATCTTAAAAACATATAATCTTTCATTTGAAACTTTATCATGAAATCATCTCAGTCTTCGTAGTACAATCTTTGCTTTATTAGAATGAGGGTTAAGAAGATGTAAACTATCGTCATTTATAAAATACATTTTATAAATCGCCGCATTTGTATTATCTAGAGATATATTTGTTATATATTGATCATCAATTTTATAATAATTATGTCTCATAAGTGTTTCGTCTTTGCTATTAAGTGTCATAGTCCCATCCAGATGATAAATACTAATAATTTCAAACTTATCATTATACCAAGGACCTACAATTTTATGTTTTGTATCATTTGAAAAATCAAACTCAAATTTTGAATTGCAACCTACTATTAATAATAATAGCAATGTAGATATTTTTTTCATATTATCCTCTCTTGATGATATCTATCCACGTAATAACAATGCAAATAAATAAGACATTGGATAACGAAGAAGAGCATATAGTAGTATTCCTAAACATAAAATTAGGGTTTCGTATTTAGGATATTTTTCTGCAAGTTTGAAAGCGGAATAAAAAAAGACAAACATAGGAATAACGATACCAAAAGCAAGTTCCTGAATAGCTAAAAATAAGTAAGATGTAAATTCCATATGTCAAAATATATGAATATTTAGAGTTATTTTTTCCTTATTATAGTGTTTTTATGTGTTAATTATCCAAATAAAGTGTTTGCTGTTGATCTAATAGATGGGGAGTTATTAGTGTTTTTGAGTCATTTCTAATAGTTTTGTCAAAGCTTAAAAAGTTACCGACCTTTAACAATTCTTTGAATTTAGATGAGTTATCATTTTAACCCATACAAAAAAGCCCCATCTAAAAAATAGGGCTTTTCTGTCAGTACCGAGAGAGAGACTCGAACTCTCACGCCCCAAGGGGCATTGGATTTTGAATCCAACGTGTCTACCAATTTCACCACCTCGGCTTAAAATGTGTATTTTAATTTATGTATTAAACTCTATATCATCAATTAACTATTATAATTTTTTTTATATTTCTTTTGTTTTATCACCTAATATAATATTAGAATTATAATATAATTATCATTTAATAAGGAATATATATAATGACATTTTCTACAATTCCAGAAATGTTTTTAAATACTACAAACAATTTTGCTGATAAGTATCTTTATTACTACAAAAAAGCTGATCAATGGATTGGGTTAAAAGGCAAAGATATTAAAAATGTAGTACATGAAATATCAGCTGCATTAAAATCACTTAAAATTGAAAACCAAGATAAAGTTGCCATCATGTCAAATAATTCTCCTAGGTGGGCAATGTCAGATTACGGCATTTTATGTTCCGGTAATGTAACTGTAACTATTTATCCTACCTTGGTGCAATCTCAAGTTGATTACATTATTAATGATTCAGGTTCAAAACTCATATTCGTTGAAAATAAAATCCAAATGGATAAGGCTATTAAATCTCAAGAAAATTGTCATGATTTAGCATATATTATTGTTATGAATGATACTTACGAGGGTGACAATGATAGAGTCTTGAATTTTTTAGATTTTTTAGAATTAGGTAATAAATATATTAATGATAATGAATACAATCTAGAAAACATTACAACTGCTATAAAGCCTAATGATTTACTAACATTAATTTATACTTCTGGTACAACCGGTACACCTAAGGGTGTTATGTTGTCTCATGAAAATTTATGTTCAAATATAATTGCTACAACGACACTTGTAGAATTTACTGATAACGATATCTTACTTTCATTTTTACCATTAAGTCATGTTTTTGAAAGAATGGGTGGACATTTTTCTTCGTTTAGTAGAGGTTGTTCAACTTATTACGCAGAAGGAATTGATAAGGTTGCAGATAATATGGGTGAAGTAAAACCTACACTGATGTTGAGTGTTCCACGTTTGTATGAAAAGATGCATACTGGAGTAATAGACAAAGTTAAAGCAGGATCATCATTAAAGCAGAAAATATTTTATTGGTCTCTAGATATCGGTAGAAAAGTATCGGAACATAATTTATCAAATAAAGAAATTCCAGGTTTATTAAAATTTCAGCACAAAATAGCATCAAAGTTAGCTTTTTCAAAAATTCATGAAAGAGTTGGTGGCAGATTAAGATTCTTCATTTCTGGAGGCGCACCACTAGCTCAAGAAATAGGTGAATTTTTCTCTTCTGCTGGAATACAAATAATGGAAGGTTATGGTCTTACAGAAACTAGTCCTGTTTTAACAACAAATCTTCCTGATCAATTTAGATTTGGTACTGTTGGTAAGCCCATAACAGGTGTAGAAATAAAAATAGCAGATGATGGTGAAATTTTGGCAAAAGGTCCAAATATTATGCAAGGATATTATAATGATCCTGAATCAACTGATAAGGTCCTTTCTAAAGATGGTTGGTTTTCTACAGGTGATATTGGGGAATTCGAGGACGGCTTTCTAAAAATTACAGATAGAAAGAAAAACATATTAGTCACATCAGGGGGTAAAAATGTTGCACCTGCTCCATTAGAGAACAGTCTAGCAACATCTCCTTACATAGATCAAGTACTGGTACTTGGACATAGTAAAAATTTTATATCTGCCTTAATTGTTCCAAATTTTGAAATAGTTACTAAATATTTGTCTTCAATCAATAAATCTGTATCTGGTAATGAAGCTATTATTGAGCATAATGATGTCATTGAATTAATAAGTAATGAAGTAGAAAATGCAATGGTAGATTTTTCTAATTATGAAAAAGTCAAAGTATTTAAACTACTATCTGAACCATTTTCAATTGATAAAGGTGAAATGACACCTAAAATGAGTATCGTTAGAAAGGTAGTAATGCGAAACCATCATGATCTTATAGAGTCGATATATAATTAATTATGACAACTTACAAAGAATCAGGTGTTGATATAGCTGCAGGAGAAGAAGCAGTAAAAAAAATTAAAAATGATGTCAAGAAAACATTCAACAAAAATGTTTTGTTAGATATTGGTGGATTTGGTGGAGCTTTTAATTTTCCAGTTAACGAATACAAAAAACCTATTTTAGTATCAAGTGTTGATGGAGTAGGTACTAAGCTCAAGATTGCTTTTTTATCAAATGTTCATGATACTATTGGACAGTGTCTTGTTAATCATTGTACAAATGACATACTTGTTTTAGGAGCCAAGCCCTTATTTTTCTTAGATTATTTTGCAACTGATCAATTAAAAACAGATGTTTTTCAATCTGTTGTTAAGGGTCTTACGAAAGCTTGTATTGAAAACGATTGTGCATTAATTGGTGGAGAAACTGCAGAGATGCCTGGGTTTTATAAAAAAGATGAGTATGATATTTCTGGTACAGTTGTAGGAGTGCTGGATAAAAAAAATCTTTTATCAAATAGACAAGTTCAAAAGGGTGATATATTAATAGGTCTTGAATCTACAGGACTTCATACTAATGGATATTCTTTAGCTAGAAATGTTTTGTTGAACAAATTTAAAATTGATGACTATATAGAAGATTTGGGTTGCACAGTGGCAGAATCATTGCTAGCAATTCACAAATCATACTTACAGCCATTGTTGCCTATAATTAATAATGAAAACTTACATGCTTTATCTCATGTTACTGGTGGTGGTATTATTGCAAATACATTAAGGGTTATAGATAAAAAGAATGAAATTTTCATTGATTGGGATTCCTGGGAAAGACCACCTATATTTAAACTCATTCAAGATATTGGTAATGTTCCTGAATATGATATGCGCGAAAGTATGAATTTGGGTATTGGAATGATAATGATTGTTGATTCAAATAATTTATCATTTTTTGAAAATCATTTAAATTCTGTTAATCAATCTTATAAAATTATTGGTAATATTAAATAATATATGAACGTAATAGTATTGGGTGCAGGAACTTGGGGAACTACACTTGCAAAGGTACTTAATCAAAACTCTCATTCCGTAACACTTTGGCATTATAATAGTAATTTCATCAAACTATTGGAACAAAACAGATATCATCCTAAACTAAAAGTTCCAATTTCAGAAAATATAATGTTTACTTCTGATTTTAAAGAATTTGAAAAATTTGATATACTAGTTATAGCAGTTCCAACCCAGTCAATTCGTCAAGTATTAAATGAAATTAAAATTTTTCACAAAGATTTAATAGTAGTCAATGCATCAAAAGGTATTGAAGTTTCATCTTTAAAAACAATTTCTAAAATAATTAAAGATACTACATTATTAAGCGAGAAAAATATCGTTGCCTTATACGGACCTAGTCACGCAGAAGAAGTCGCAAGAAAAATACCAACTACAATTGTTTCTGCTTGTACTAATATTAGTACAGCCAGAAAAATTCAAGATACCTTTTCGAACCAATATTTTAGGGTATACTCAAATGATGATATTATAGGTGTAGAGATAGGAGGTGCTGTTAAAAATATTATTGCAATAGCTGCTGGAATTACTATTGGTATTGGTTATGGAGATAATACTATCTCTGCTCTCATTACAAGGGGAATAGCAGAAATTAAAAGGCTTGGTATAGAAATGGGAGCAAAAGATAAAACTTTTTTGGGACTAAGTGGAATTGGAGATTTAATTGTAACCGCAATGAGTACACATAGCAGAAATAGAACTCTTGGTTTTGAGCTAGGAAAAGGAAAAAAAATTAATGAAGTCATAGATAATATGGGCATGGTTGTTGAAGGAGTTCAAACATCAAAAGCAATTTTTAAACTAGCAAAAAAAATGAATGTTGATATGCCAATATGTAATAATGTTTATCAAATTTTATACAATCAAAAAAACCCAACTCTTGCAATTAAGGATTTAATGAGTCGAAAATTAATTGATGAATAATAAATTTTTATTTATCTTTTTATTTTCCATATCTCAATCTGTAGATTCAAAGTGTGGAAATCCTATTCTATCTAGAATAAGCAGTGGCATACAACGAAATTTGATTTGTGCAGACAACGAATTTAAAATTAGATCAAATATTATTCAAAATGGTGTTTCTGATGAATATTTTGAGTGTGTTGAGTTTCTTCTTTTTTACAGTCAAGATAATGTAAATATTTTTGTTGAAAAATATCAGTATGATATAGGCAATGTATCTAATTCCGCCTTGGAGTCTCTAGTTAATCATTTTATATACACCACTCCTCTTGCTGAGAAAAGTGAATATAGAAGCGGAATTAAAAATTTTTCTGAAACATTTTTTGGTCCACCTCCAAACAAAGATGGTAGTAATGAAATAAATATCATAATTCTCGACATTAGAGATAATTTTTCTGATGATTCTAATAATTATATTGCTGGATATTTTGATAGAAATGATCAAACAGACAATGCAACAAGTAATCAAAAAGACATAGTTTATATTGATTGTTATCCAACCAATATGGTTGCAGATTACCCTGAGGAAGCATTGTTTACCTTAGCTCATGAATATCAGCATTTGTTACATTTCAACTCAGATCCATTAGAAATTATAGATGAAAATAGATTTAATCCATGGTTGGATGAAGGATTGGCAGATTTATCACCATCCATATTAGGTTTTGGAAATAGACAATATGGTCATTTCTTATCAAATACTTCTATCGGTTTAGATCAATGGATAAATAATGGTTTAGAGTATTATGCTAAATCAGCTTTATTTATTAGATATCTTTATGAATTAGATTATTTAGGAGCATCTTTTATAAAAAATATTTTTGAAGACGATAACTTTCAAAGATTAGAATCAATTAAACATTGGATAGAAAATTTTTATGGCATTGAATTTAACAATATATTTGAAGATTGGGTAATTAATACATCTTTTAATAACTATCCACAAAGTGATTGTATTAGTGATGTTTCAAAAAATATTGAAATAAACAGAAATGATAATTCATATCAATCTCCTGAAATTCCACCTTACTCATTTTTTAATATATTAATTCCTAATCATTCGAATAGTTTAGAATACTTAAATAATATATATGATGATAATGTTTTCATATATAATAGCAATGACAAAACAGTATTAGATGAAATCTATAATAACTTTTGGATGTTTCCAGATACAAGTTATCAAAATGATTACATGTATACTTTTATAAACGACAGTGAAAATTCAAAGTCGAACTTCATAAATTATGAATTTAAAAATAGATTTTCTCATAATACATTGTCATTTGGTGTTGACATTGATAATTATATATCATTTGATGCTAACAAATGGTACGCGGGTATCGAATTTTATATTGATACAACAGCAATGTTAACGTCTGTAGATTTTATTACTGCAAATGATAATATAGTAGATCTTAAAATTTCAAAAGGAGGTATTTTTTATACTCCTCAAATAGATACAATGAAATGTTCTTCTACTGGTAGTGGATTATCAAGAATAAATATATCAAATGAAAACATTTATGTAAATAATGAATATGTATATGTTATTCTAGGGATGAATCAGAATGCAATGGGATATATTGAAAGTTTAAATTCAATGAATTCATATTACTCATTAGATGGTAATACATTTATTCGTTTAGAAAATGTCCAGTCAATTGACTTAAATGGGAATTGGGCAATTGAACTTTCATATATTGACACTATTTACACAAGCTATCATGATACAATAAATTTAGGACATATATATCCAAATCCATACAATCCAATATTAGGTCCTGATTTAGAAACAACTATTTATTCAGAAAAGCATGAAAAATATAAAATTGAAATCTTTAATTCTATAGGTCAAAAAATAAATGAAATTTATAATGGTTTTCCTGCAATTGATCAGGAAATAATAGTCAAATGGGATGGTAAAGATTATAATGGAATGATCGTAGGTTCTGGAACGTATTTTTTATTGCATACCTATAACAATGAAGTAAAGAAATTTAAGTTTACTATTATTAAATAAAATTTATGTATTATTTATTTTTAATTAACTTATAAGAAATATAAATTATCTTGATGGGATGGTGAATATAATTGCCCTCGTAGCTCAATAGGATAGAGCGTTCGCCTCCTAAGTGAAAGGTTTCCGGTTCGATTCCGGACGAGGGTACATAGAGAAGAGGAAAATATGTCTGAAAACAATGATATTAAACAAGATTTAGTTAGAGAGAAAATTTTATCCTTTATATTATCCGTAAAAGAAAAAAAACAAACTGCATTGCAAGTCTTTGTTGCTCTCATTTTACTTATTCTAGGAACTTTATACTACAATGATTCTAATTCTTTGAAGCAACGAGAAGTTAAGACTCTTATGGGTCAAGCTCAAAATTTATATATAGATTCGCAGTTTGATAATGCAGTGGATGATTTTAATAAAATATTGAATGAGTATCCCAAAACTGAATCTGTACAATTAGCAAAGCTTTATTTAGCTATGGATTATATTAATAATGATTTAAAGGATGATGCTTTTTTATTGCTTGAGGAACTGTCAGTAACATTAAAAGATGATATTTTGCGTAGTTCCGTATTAAATATGCTTGGGAATAATTGTATAGATAATAATGATTACGAGTGTGCATTAAATTATTATAAAAGTGCGTTATCTATTCATAATTATAATTCATTTAACGACGATTATACTATTAATGTTGCAAAAACATATAAATACATGAAGCAATACGAATCTGCAATTAATGTTTTAGATGAATTGTTAAAAAAAGATGATCTGAGATTCAATTTTAAGAACGATGCAGAACAATTAAAAGCTGAAATAAATGTATTAGTATTGAATAAAACTAATTGATTCCAATAGTTTAAAAATAATAAATTGATAAGATGAAAGTGGGTAAAATTCCCACTTTCTCTTTTTTAATGTAAAATATTTAGAGGAAATATGCACAATAACCAAAGTATCATTGAAGCTTTTTCAGTTATAGCAAGAGAAAAGAATATAGATAGAACTAATTTAGGTACCATCATAGAAGATTTGTTTATGACCCTCATTGAAAAAAAATATGGGGAAGATTGTAACAACTTTAGCGTAATCGTAAACATGGAAAAGGGTGAAATTGAAATTTATCAAGAGATGACAATAGTTGATGAGGTACTTGACAGCGTTACAGAAATTAGTTTGTCTGAAGCTAATGAGACTGAACCATCGCTTGTTGTTGGCGATCCGTTTATTAAAGTGCATCAACCAAGCGATTTTGGAAGAAGATTAATTAATACTGCTAAACAACATTTAAGTCAAAAAATCAAAGATGTTGAAAAACAAGTTATATACGATGAATATGATTCAAAATTGGGTGAAATTGTTGTTGGCTATATACATCAAATTCATAGAGAAAATGTATATGTAAATATTGATAAAATAGAGTTGAGAATTCCAATTGAAAACCAGATATATAATGATAGATACAGAAGAGGTGATACTGTTAGAGCAATTGTGAAAAGCATTGATTGGACTCCTAGGGGACCGGATATAATCCTTTCAAGAAGTGATAATGTTTTTTTAAACAGATTATTTGAAATGGAAATACCTGAAATTGAAGATGGTTTAATCGAAATCAAAGAAGTATCAAGAGTTGCTGGTGATAGAAGTAAAGTAATTGTTTATTCATCTGATAAAAGGATTGATGCAGTTGGAGCTTGTGTAGGTATGAGAGGTAGTAGAATTCAAGCAATAGTTAGAGAATTAAATGGAGAAAAAATTGATATAATAAATTGGACTCCTCAAGTAGAGGTTCTAATAACTAGAGCGCTTTCTCCAGCTAAACCTTTGAATATGTTTATTGATGAAGAAAAGAAATATGTTGTTGCGGTATTTAATGATGAAGATTTACCAATCGCTATTGGTAAAAACGGTCAAAATATAAAATTATCATCTGAAGTAACTGGTTATAAAATAGACGCAGTAAAGGAATCTGAATATAATAATGCAGAGAAAGAAAAGTCAAATTTATCTGAAATAGATGGTATAAATCAAAAACACCTATTGGCTTTAAATGATTTAGGCATTGTTACGTGCAATGATTTTCTTGATGCGGATCGTAAAACTTTAATTAGCATTAAAGGACTTGGTGAAAAAACATTAGAAAAAATAACTAATCTTGTGATTGAAAAAAAATAAATAATATGAGTCAAGCTACTACTAAAAGAATTTTTCATATAGCTAAAGAGTTAAATATATCCCACAATGATATAATAACTTTTTTAGCAAATGAGGGTGTAAAAGTTGCATCATTAATGTCTGAAGTTGATGAATCTAATTATCAAAAAATCTTAAATGAATTTTCAAAAGAAAAACGTCAAATTGATCGATTTAGAAAAGAACAAGCTAGACAGGCAATAGTAGATACTAGAAGAAAAAAAGATCAGGTTAAAGAATCTAATATTTCTAATGAGAAAAAAATCAGCAAGTCTGAAAACGCAAAGTCGCTAGGTCATATCAATCTTCAGGATAACATAAAGAAAGAAGCTGATAGGCTGAAAAAAGAAAGGGAGCTTCAAAAACCCAAAGATAGTGTTGAGGAAAAAAAGATAGAAAAAATATCTAAAGTTAAAAGTAATGATATAAAACTTAAAATTATTAGTAGAGAGAAAGTTGATAAACCAAATAAAGAAAAAACACTCAAAGAAATCTTGTCGGGTAAACATAGTCTTAAAAAAGTTGATATATCCTCAATAGCTGAAAAATTAAATAATAATAAAAAGAAATCTGATTCTTCCAAAAAAAACAATCAACCTTCATTACCAGTTTTTAATAAAAAAACATCAAGGAAAAAATACAAAAAGTCAGAAAAAAAAGAAACAATAGCTATACAAGAAGATGCTGATATTCTTCAAATACCCGAATTTAGTACTGTTGATGAGTTAGCTCAGTCTATGAATAAAAATTCATCTGAAGTAATAATGACTTGTATGAACTTAGGTATGATGGTTACAATAAATCAAAGACTAGATATGGATAGTATTACATTGATTGCTGATGAATTTGGTTTTACGGTTAAAGCATTGGAAGAGTATGGTACAGATATTATTGAAGATGCAACATCTGAAATTGATGATTCAAAGGCTGTAAAGCGCCCACCTGTTGTAACAATTATGGGACATGTTGATCATGGTAAAACTTCTCTATTAGATTATATTAGAGAAGAAAATGTAGTTGCAGGTGAATCTGGTGGAATTACACAGCATATAGGAGCATATGAAGTAGTAGTACAAGATAATAACAAAATTACTTTCATAGATACTCCTGGGCATGAGGCATTTACAGCAATGAGAGCTCGAGGAGCTCAAGTAACTGATATAGTTGTTATAATTGTGGCAGCAGACGATTCAGTAAAGCCTCAAACATTAGAAGCAATCCATCATTCTCAAGCAGCAAATGTTCCTATGATTATTGCTATTAATAAAATAGATAAGCCAGCTGCTAATATTGATAATGTTAAGCGAGCTCTTATGGAAGAAAATATTGTCATTGAAGAATATGGTGGTAAAATACAATCTGCGGAAATATCTGCTAAGACAGGTCTTGGAATTCCTGAGTTATTAGATAAAATTATTCTTGAATCAGAAGTAATGGATCTTAAAGCAGTTACAGAAACGCCGGCTAAAGGTACTGTTATTGAATCCAAGTTAGATAAAGGTCTTGGGCCAATTTCTACTATTTTAATTCAAGAAGGTACATTGAATGTAGGTGATGTTTTTGTTTGTGGGACACAATTTTCAAAGGTTAGATCTATATTAAATGAAAGAAGTAAAAAAATTGATAAAGCATTACCATCTGACCCTGTACAAATTTTAGGTTTCGATTCAGTGCCTAATGCTGGTGACACTTTTGTTGTTATGAAAGATGAGAGAGAAGCGAAAAAAATTGCATTGCACAGATCTCAACTGAAAAGAGAAGCTGAACAAAGAAGATTTAAACATAGAACTCTCGAACAAATTGGATTACAGATAGCAGAAGGTACAATTACTAATTTAGATATAATTATAAAAGGTGATGTTGATGGATCAATAGAAGCTTTAAGTGATTCTCTTATGTCTCTTAACTTCAAAGAGGTTGCAGTTAATATTATACATCGTGCAGTAGGTATGGTAACAGAAAATGACATATCATTGGCTGCTGCGTCTAATGCAATAATAATTGCATTTAATGTAAAGGCATCCCCTGAAGCTAAATACGCTGCAAAAAATAAAGGAATTGACGTAAGATTTTATTCAATTATTTACGATGCTGTTGATGAAGTAAAACTTGCATTGGAGGGAATGTTAAAGCCTGAAGAAGTAGAAAATGCAATTGGTGTTGCTGAAGTAAGAGTAATATATAAAATTGGTAGGAAATCTTCTATTGCAGGATCTTACATTAAAAGTGGTAAAGCAATTAGAAATGCTAAATTAAGAATTCTCCGAGATGATGAAGTCATTCACAGAGGCAATCTGTCTAGCTTAAAAAGAAATAAAGATGATGCAACAGAAGTTCTTGAAGGTTTTGAATGTGGAATTGCAGTCGATGGTTTTAATGATTTTCAGGAAAATGATTTGATAGAGTTCTATGAAATTAAAGAAGTAAAAAGAAAACTAATTTGATCAATAAAAATAGGCCTTATAAAAGAACAGACAGAGTTGGAGATAGTATAAAATCAATTTTGGGTCAAATATTCTTAAATAAACTATTTTTAAATCACAATGGTCTCATGACTATAACAAATGTAAAAGTTTCTAGAGATCTCAGATATGCTAAAGTTTTTGTATCCTATTACAGCGATGATGGTGTTTTTTTCGATATATTGAAAGAACTAGATAAAAACAAAAAATATCTTAGATTGCATTTGGGTCATCAACTACCTACAAAATACGTACCTGAATTAACCTTTCATTTAGATGATACATTAGATTATGCTTTTAAAATTAATAACCTAATCAAAAAAACTAAAAAAAAGTAAAATTATTATGGATTTAGTTTTTCCAATATGGAAGCCTATTAATTGGACATCTTTCGATGTTGTTAAGAAGATTAGGTCAATATTAAAAATAAAAAAAATTGGACATGCTGGAACTTTAGATCCTTTTGCAGAAGGTATATTGGTAATTTGTACAGGTAAAAAAACTACTGAAGTTGAAACTATTATGAATCAGAAGAAAGAATATAAAGGTGTTATAAAATTAGGTTGCAGAACACCCACTCTTGATCCAGAGTCAAAAATAAATGAATATAAAAGTATAAAAAAAATAAATGAAAAAGAATTATTTATAGTTAAAAATGATTTTATTGGTAAAGTCAAACAGATTCCTCCTCAATTTTCTGCTATAAAGCATAAGGGTGTTCCCATGTATAAGTATGCAAGAAAAAATATTAGAATTGATTTAAAACCTAGAGAAGTTAACATTTACGATTTTGAAATAGTTAATTTTAATGAAGATTCAATTGAATTTATTATATCTTGCGGCAGAGGAACATATATTAGATCAATTGCAAGAGATTTTGCATTAAAAATTGATACCTTAGGCTATTTAACAAAATTGCAAAGAACTCGCATAGGAGATTTTAATATTGACAACGTAATAAAAATTGAGAATTTTGAAGAATGGTTGTATACAAATCATTAAACGATATAAAAAAAATTAAAGATACTATTGTTACTATAGGTGCTTTCGATGGTTTGCATAAAGGTCATTGTGCAATTTTTGATAAAATAAATTCATTATCAAATATTAATGAAAAAAAGGTAGTTGTATCATTTGACCCTCATCCAAAGACACTATTCAACCCAAAAAGTCATAAAATTTTAATAGATCAAAAAACTAAAATTAAATTATTGAAAAATTACAAAATTGATATTTTACTTTTAGTGCCTTTTGATGAAACGTTTGCAAATATGAGTGCTGAAAATTTTTTAAGTGAGGTGATTGTAAGGTTTTTTAATCCAAAAATCATACTAATAGGATATGATCATTGTTTTGGAAAAAATAGAACAGGTGATGAATCTTTTTTGAAAAAGTATGAAAAAAAATATGATTACAAAACAATAAGTCTTACCCCTAATAAAATAGGTGGAGAAATAGTAAGTAGCTCAATTATAAAAAAATATATAAATAGTGCTAATATTGAACAAGCTAATAAATTACTTGGAAGGACCTATAACGTAACAGGACTAGTTAAGCAAGGTTCAGGAAGAGGTAAGATTTTGAATTACCCTACTGCAAATCTTCAAGTTCAAAATAACTTGATATGTATACCAAGTAATGGTGTGTATGCAATTAATGCAAAAATGAATGGGAATGAATATAAAGGAATGTGTAATATAGGGCATCGTCCAACATTTGATGACTTAACTGATTCTGTCATTGAAGTTAATTTGTTTCACAAATTTAAAGATGATTTTTATGATAACGAAATTAAATTATATTTTATAAAATATATTAGAAAAGAAAAAAAATTTAATTCAAAAATTGAATTAATTAACCAGTTAAAATTTGATAAAAAAAATTGTATGAAAGTAAATGATTAGGAGAATTAAAGATGGATATGAATATAAGTAAGAGTGAAATTGTTAAAAAATTTGGATCTAATGAATCTGACAGTGGTTCTACAGCCGTACAGATCGCGTTAATAACAAAAAAAATTAATAACTTGACAGAACATCTTAAAACCAATAAGAAAGATTATAGTAGTCAAAGAGGACTTATAAAGTTAGTATCTCAACGTAGAAAATTATCAAAATATTTAGTAAAATCAAATCCAAATCAATATGAAGAATTACGTAATGAATTAGGTTTAAGAAAATAATAAGGAAAAAATGTATAAAAAAGAAATTGTCATATCAGGAAAAAAGTTAACCATTGAAACGGGTCAAATGGCTAAACAAGCTAATGGTTCTGTTGTTGTAAGATACGGAGACACAGTACTCCTAGTGACAGCTGCAGCAAATTTAAGAAACCAAACAAATTTAAATTATTTCCCATTGAGCGTAGATTATAGAGAAAAAATGTATTCAGCAGGAAAAATACCAGGTGGTTTTTTCAAAAGAGAGGGTAGGCCAGGAGAACATGAAATTATTGCTTCAAGACTAACTGATAGGCCAGTGAGACCCTTGTTTCCAAAAGACTTTATGTACGAAGTTCAAGTTTTAATAAATGTCTTATCCTATGATGGCGAAAATATTCCTGATGTAATTGGCACTATTGGCGCATCTGCCGCTTTGGCTATTTCTGACATTCCTTGGAATGGTCCAATTGCAACAGTCAGAGTTGGTAGAGTAAATAACAAATATATACTTAACCCAACTAAAACTGAATTAGAAGATAGTGATATGGAAGTCATTTTAGCAGGAACTTCAGATTCTATTTTGATGGTTGAAGGAGAGTCAGATTTCATAACAGAGGATGCATTTTTATCAGCTATACAATATGGCCACGAGGCTATAAAGGACATAATTGATTTGCAATTAGAATTAGTAAGTGATTGTGGAAAAGCTAAAGTTGACTATGTTAAAAAAGAAATTGATAAAGATATAGAAAAAGATGTTCTCAAATTTATCAATGGTAAAGTTGAAGAATTTAATAAGCCGAAAAATAAAAAAGATAGATATTCTCAAATTGACTCTTTTGTAAATGAAGTCTGGAAAAACTTTGAGGAAAAATATGAAGATGATGAGAATACGGTCAAAAGTATAGTTAATAACGCTATATCTGATAATTTGAGAAAAATTACACTTGAAGGTAAAAGAGCTGATGGAAGAAACCATACTGATATTAGGGACATACAAATTGAAACTAATTTACTACCAAGGACCCATGGTTCAGCATTATTTACTAGAGGTGAAACTCAAGCATTGGTAACTACAACATTGGGTGGTAAAAGAGATGAGCAAATGATTGATAATGTTGATGGTTTATCTTATAAAAATTACATGTTGCATTACAATTTTCCACCGTTTAGTGTAGGTGAAGTTGGTAGAATGTTTAGTACTTCACGTAGAGAAATCGGTCATGGAAATTTAGCAGAAAGATCATTGAAAAGAATTTTGCCTGATCAAGAAGAATTTCCATATACATATAGAGTTGTTTCAGAGATTTTAGAGTCAAACGGATCATCTTCTATGGCAACGGTATGTGGCGGTTCATTAGCGCTTATGGATGCTGGAGTCCCTGTAAAAGATCACGTTGCTGGGATTGCAATGGGATTAATTATGGAAGATGAAAAAAAATATGCGATTCTTTCTGATATACTTGGCACTGAGGATCATATAGGAGATATGGATTTTAAAGTAGCTGGATCAGAAAAAGGAATAACTGCAATTCAAATGGATTTAAAAATAGATGGACTTCCAATTAACATTATGAAAGAAGCTTTAGAACAGGCACGTTTAGGTCGTATTCATATAATTAATGTCATGAAAAATAAAATGAAAACGCCAAATAAAGAGTTGTCTGTTTACGCACCGAAAATAATATCTTCATTATTACCTACAGACCGAATAGGTGAGTTTATTGGTCCAGGAGGAAAAAATATTAAAGCAATATCGGAAGAATATGAATGTGAAGTCAACATAGATGATGATGGTAAAGTAACTATTCTTGGTGTTGATATTGACCTTATGAATAAGGTAAAGTCCATCGTTGATTCTTATAATTTAACTCCAGAGGTAGGTTCGAAATATAATGCGAAGGTTGTTAAAATTATGGATTTTGGTGCATTTGTTTCAATAGCTCCTGGCAAAGAAGGATTAGTGCACATATCTGAAATAAATTGGTCACATGTTAAAAAAGTTGAAGACGAGTTAAATGTTGGTGATGAGGTAGAAGTTAAGTTAATTAATATTGACGAATTGAACAGGTTAAAGTTTAGTATTAAAGCATTGCTGAAAAAACCAGATAATTATAAAGAATCAAAATCAAATAATTCATCATTTAAAAAGAAGAAACATCATAAAAAAGCATAACTGTAAATGATAGTAGGTGTTCCTAAAGAAATAAAAGCAGATGAAAATAGAGTTGCTCTACTTCCTTTTGCAGTCCAGAGATTAACCAATTTAGGATGTAAAGTTATTATTGAAAATAATGCAGGTATTGGAAGCGGTTATACTAATACTGATTATATCAATTCTGGCGCAACTGTAGTTGAAAAGTCAAGTGAAGTTTTTGCTCAATCTGATATGATAATCAAAGTAAAAGAGTTGCAACCAACAGAGTTTGAGATTGTTAGAGAAGAACAGATAATATTTACATATTTTCATTTTGCAGCAGATAAAAAATTAACTGACAATTTTATAGAATCTAATGCAATTGCCATATCTTATGAAACAGTACAAAAAGATGATGGTTCTCTTCCCTTATTAGTCCCAATGAGTGAGGTTGCTGGAAGAATGGCAATACAAAACGGTGCAAAAGCATTAGAAGCTAACATGGGAGGTAAGGGATTATTACTTAGTGGTGTTCCTGGAGTAGAACCAGCTACTGTTACAATTTTAGGTGGAGGTATTGTTGGAATGAATGCTGCTAAATTAGCAGCTGGATTAGGCTCAAAAGTATACATATTGGATGTATCAGCAAATAGATTAAAATATCTTGATGATATAATGCCATCTAACGTATTCACACTATATTCTCACGAACATAATATTAAAGAAGTCTTAAGTAGAACAGATTTATTAATTGGTTCTGTACTCATTCCTGGAGCCAAAGCTCCAAAGTTAGTAAATAGAGAAATGTTATCTATTCTTAAACCTGGATCAGTCATTGTAGATGTAGCAGTTGATCAAGGTGGATGTATTGAAACATCTAAGCCTACAACCCACAAAAATCCTACATTTGTAGTTGATGATATAATACATTATTGTGTAGCTAATATGCCTGGTGCTGTCCCATTTACATCAACAACAGCATTGTGTAACGTAACCTATCCTTACATTGAATACATTGTTGAAAATGGTTTGAAAAAAGCTCTATTGAATAATTCATCACTAGCTAAAGGCTTAAATATTTACAAAGGTAAAATAACACATCAGGGTGTTTCAGATGCATTTAATTATAATTTTACTAATTTTAAAGATATAATTCAGTAATAGATATCCAAAAAGCATTATCATTCCATAAAATTACTAATAGTACAAATTTAGGTATTAACCATATTTCTACAGAAAATTTCAATACTATACTACTAACCTTTAAAAATATATTAAATGATAGAATTACTTTTGATGATGGTTTTGAATCTGTTTATAAGAATGCTTTTCCGATAATGAATTCTTATGGTTTGGGCGGTAAGATATTTCCTATAGTTGGTTACATTAATAAGTATAATAATTGGGATTTTAATTTTGGAATTAATAAATCTAAACATTTGAATAATAATCAAATTTTAGAACTTGACAAATACGGCTGGGAGATAGGTTCGCACGGTTTTTTTCATCATCCATATACAGATATGACTTCTAAAGAAATATTGAATGATTTATCATATTCAAAAAAATATTTAGAAGATTTATTATCCAAAGAAGTTAAATCTTTTGCTGTTCCTTTTAATATCTACAATCCAATTATTTTTGATTTGATTTTAGAGTCAGGTTATAAAGTAATTTTTTTTAATTCATTTTATAAAAGTGATTACGTTCCACATATTGATTATTTAGTACAAAGAAAACCTATATTTAAAATAACATCATTAAAATCAATTAAAAATTATTTTAATGGTGAAAAAAATAATTTTACTGATAAAATGATTCAATTTTGTGCAAATGCAACTATCGGATTAAAACATTTGCTTTATTAAGATGGAAATATATTATATTTAAAGTAAAACTTTAAATAAATTATGAATGTTAAAAAATTATATTATTCTATAAGCGAAGTTAGTAAAGCTACTAATCTAAAACAGTATGTCTTAAGATATTGGGAGACTGAGTTCTCTCAATTATCGCCAAAAAAAAATAAAGCTGGAAATAGAAAGTATAGAGAAACTGATATAAAATTAATTCATCTAATAAAAGAGCTTTTGTATGATAAAAAATATACTATCAATGGAGCGAAACAATATTTGAATAATAAAAAAACAAGTTCAAATTCTTCAAATTCTACAATTTCAAATAAATTAATTGACTATAAATCTGATGTTGATCAGATTTTAAACTTGATTCAAAAATTAAAATAAAATGCATGTAGCGATTATACCTGTATACAATCCAAATGATCATTTTATTAAACTAGTCAAAGAAGTAAAAAAACATATTAAAGATATTATTATTATTGATGACGGATCAAAAATCCCATTCTCAATAAATATTGATGGTGTATTTTTAATTAGAAATAGATTTAATAGAGGAAAGGGATACAGTTTAAGAAAAGCTTTTAAATTATGTATTGATAAAAACTTTAAATTTGCTATCACTTTAGATGCTGATGGTCAACATGATCCTTCTTTAATAAATGATTTTGTTAATAAAAAGAATCATTCTGATATCATTATTGGTGCAAGAAAAATTGCTTATCCTATGCCATTACATAGAAGATTTTCAAACTTCATAACCTCATTTCTTTTATCTGTAAGGTGTGGTATCAATATACAGGATTCTCAATGTGGATATAGAAAATATAATTTAGAAACCTATAAAAAGTTTAATTATGATCTAGATGGTTTTCAGTTTGAATCTGAAGTTTTAATTAAAATTTTAGGTAATGGTGGATCCTTAGACCACATTTCTATACCTACTATATACAATTCTAGTACTAGTTATATAAATAATGTTAGAGATACTTTAACATTTATAAAATTATATATAAGGAGTTTTACTTGGTAGATTTAAATTTTCTAAATTCATATATCAGTGATTTATCTTCAAATCCATACTTGGTACCTTTTATAATTTCAATGCTTCCTATTGTTGAGCTTAGATTAGCTATTCCATATGGTATACTTGTTCAAAAATTAGAATGGCATAATGTTATGTTGATATCCTCTTTAGGGAACTATATAGCTGCAATTTTGGTTTTTTTATTTATAAAGTATATAGCTGAATATTTTATGAAATATAAAATTTTTAGTCTAATTTTAAATTGGATTTTCAAAAGAA
>NZTO01000007.1 GCA_002703375.1 Fidelibacterota bacterium
CTTTCATATTTGTAATTTTAATTATACAGGAGTTAAAATTGAACGAACCTTCAGTTGATTTAGCCTTAGCGATTGAGCACGGATTAAGCTCAGATGAGTTTGATTTAATCAAATCTATTTTAAAAAGAACACCAACCTTTGTAGAACTCGGAATTTTTTCGGTTATGTGGAGCGAGCATTGTTCATATAAAAGTTCTATTAAAATGCTTAAAACATTACCTAGATCCGGTGGTAGAATGCTTGTAGAGGCTGGCGAGGAAAATGCAGGTCTTATTGATATTGGTAATAATAGAGCAGTATCTTTTAAAATTGAATCTCACAATCATCCTTCTGCTGTTGAACCCTATGAAGGTGCAGCAACTGGTGTTGGAGGTATTTTAAGAGATATTTTTACTATGGGTGCAAGACCAATTGCTTGTTTAAATTCATTGAGATTTGGTTCTTTGGATAATGAAAGAAATAGGTTTTTATTAGAACACGTAGTTGCTGGTATTGGTGATTATGGTAATTGCGTGGGTATACCGACAGTTGGAGGAGAAGTTGTTATTGAAGATAGTTATTCTGGAAATCCATTAGTAAATGCAATGACTGTTGGTATTGTAAATCATGATCACGTAATAAGTGCGACAGCATATGGTGTTGGTAATCCTGTATTTCTTGTAGGATCAACAACGGGTAGAGATGGAGTTCACGGAGCAACATTTGCATCTGTAGAATTGACAGAAGAATCAGAATCAAATAAATCTAATGTTCAAGTTGGAGATCCCTTCACAGAAAAATTATTGTTAGAAGCAAGTTTAGAATTAGGAAATAAATCCTGGCTTATTGGAATGCAAGATATGGGAGCTGCTGGGATTACTTGCTCATCAGCTGAGATGACAGCTAAAGGCAAAAGTGGTATCACATTATTTTTAAATAAAGTAAAATTAAGAGAAAATGATATGTCACCATACGAAATAATGCTGTCTGAATCTCAGGAGAGAATGTTAGTTGTCATTAAAAAGGGATTTGAAAAAGAACTAATTGAAATTTTTGATAAATGGGATTTAGATTGTACTGAAATTGGTGTAATAAATGATAAAAAAAATGTTGAGGTAATTTGGAATGAAAAAGTTATAGCTGACATCCCATCTAATTCTCTTGTATTAGGTGGTGATGCACCTCAATATGATATGAAATATGAAACAGCAAAATATTTTTCTGATAAACAAGATTTAGATTTAAATACAATTCAAGAGCCAAATGATTATAATGATGTTTTATTGAAATTATTATCTGCTCCAAACATAACAAATAAAAAATATGTATATGAGCAATATGATTCTACTGTAAGAACAAATACTATGCAGGGTCCTGGTGGTGATGCAGGAGTTTTTAGAATCAAAGATACTGAACAAGCCTTAGCAGCTTGTACTGATTGCAATGGTAGATATGTTTATCTTGATCCAAGAGAAGGGGGTAAAATTGCAGTTGCTGAAGCTGCTAGAAATGTTGTTTGTTCTGGAGCTGAGCCTATTGCAATAACCAATTGTTTAAATTTTGGAAATCCTCAAGATCCTGAAATATATTGGCAATTTAGAGAAGCTGTATTAGGTATGGGGGATGCTTGTAGAGCTTTTAATACACCAGTAACTGGAGGGAATGTTAGTTTTTATAATGAAAGCGATAAAGGTGCTGTATATCCTTCTCCTGTAATTGGAATGTTAGGTCTTTTAGATCATCATAAGCAAAAGACTACTATTGAATTCAAAAATGAGGGAGATTTTATTGTTATTATAGGTTCAATTGATGGAAAATTAGGAGGTTCAGAATATCTAAAAACTATTCACAAAAAAATCATCGGTCCAATTCCTACTATAAATCTTGAATTTGAATATGCTGTGCAAAAAGTATGTTTAAATTCAATTAAAGAAGGAATAATAAATTCTGCTCACGATATTTCAGATGGAGGCTTAGCTACTACTATTGCTGAATCATTTGTTTACTCAAAAAATAATCTAGGTGTAAAACTTGATTTAAACCGAAAGAGTCGTAATGATGAGTTACTTTTTGGTGAATGTCAAAGCTCAATTGTAGTATCGATCCCTGAAGATAAGCTATTAGATCTTATAAATATAGCTAAAGAATTTGATGTGCCAACACAAACAATTGGGAAAGTAACAAAAGATAATATTATTGAGATCAATGATTTAATTAGTCTTAGTAAAGAAGAAGTTAAAGATGCTTATTTTAATTCTTTTGAAACAATAATGAAACAATAGTGAATTTTTCTCCTAATATAGTATTTAATAGTTCTCATTCTCCAACCATAGGTGTTGAAGTTGAATTACAGACTATAGATTCAAATACTTTTAGACCTATACCAGGTTCTCCAAAATTATTAGATTTTTATGGAGAAACAATGTGGTTAAAAAAAGAGTTGTTAGATTCTATTGTTGAGGTTAATACAACAATTTGCAATAACGTTTCAGAGGTAAGAAATGATTTAAGTAAAAAAATTAGAGATGTAATTAAAACCTCAAATTCAATGAATATGGATATTTTGTCTATGGGTATTCATCCATTAATGAATTGGAAAGATGCAAATATTGCTCAAGAAGAGAGATATTTAAGTTTTCTAGATAGAATGCAGTGGGTTTTAAAAAACTTTATTATTACGGGTCTTCATGTTCATGTTGGTGTAGATTCAGGAGAAAAAGCAATAGCTATTACAAATGGTTTGACTCGATACATTCCACATTTAATAGCTGTAAGTGCAAGTTCGGCTTTTCATGATGGTCAAATTACAGGTTTAGCCTCCACAAGAACAAAAATATTTGAAGCTCTTCCAACGGCTGGAATACCCCACAGATTACTAAATTTTAGTGAGTTTCAAAAATATATGCGAACTTTACAAAGAGCAAACACAATTGAATCTATAAGAGAAGTATGGTGGGATTTTCGTCCTCATATTGGTTTTGGTACAGTAGAAATTAGAATATGTGATAGTGTTCCTACTTTAGAAGAAATGGTACAAATTGCAGCATTTTCTCAATGTTTAGTAGTTGCATTATCTGATCATTATGATTCAGCAACTCAATTACCTTTATTAGATAGATGGATTTTAGCAGAAAACAAATGGAGAGCAACCAGATATGGTTTAGATGCAGAAATAATTGTTGATGATTCTGGTAAACAGGAAACCTTAAAGGATTCTTTTAATAAGTTAATTGAGATTTTGATTCCTGTTTCTATTAGACTAGGGTGTAATAAAGAGTTAGAAAATCTGATTAATATTGTAAATAATAATAAAGCACCATATATAAGACAATTGAAAACATTCAAAGATTCAAATAGTCTAAATCAGGTTATAGAAGAATCTATAAAAGAGCTTAAAGAAAGTTTGAATGAATATTAATTCTTGGTTAGAAAAAAATAAAAAAAAATTTATTAACACTAGAAGATATTTTCATCAACATCCCGAAGTAGGTTTTAAAGAGCATAAAACATCAAAACATTTAAAAAAAATTCTTAATGGTAGTGGATATAAAATATATCAAAATAAAAAAATGCAAACTGGCTTTTATGTTGAATATGGCTCATCAGACAGTCCAATTTTAGCAATCAGAACAGATATAGATGCATTACCCATTAGTGATTTAAAAAAAGTTTCATATTCTTCAAAAAATAATGGCTTTATGCACGCTTGTGGTCATGATGCTCATATGACAATTGCTATTGGGGTTGCATTATGGCTTAAAGAAAATGATATCTCAATTTCAGGTAGAGTGAGATTTATTTTTCAACCAGCTGAAGAAATTGCACCAGGAGGTGCAATAGAAATGATAAAAGGTGATGCTGTAAAAAATGTTGATCATATAATTGGATACCATGTTTTACCAACTTTAGATTCAAAAAGTGTGGCTATAAATCAAAAATATGTAAATGCAGCGGTTGAAATACATTCTTTTAATTTAAATGGAAGGGGAGGTCACACCTCTCGCCCAGAGGAAACCGATGACTTAATAACAATCGGATCTGATTTTATAATGAAAATAAATGAAAAAATGAATCAAATTACAACTAACATACCTTTTGTTTTTACATTTGGTCACGTTAAGTCAGGATATACTTTTAATGTAATACCGAGTGATTTTTTTATTGAAGGAACATTTAGATATCTTGATCCTAATATAAAACAAATAGTCTACAAAACGATTAAAAATTTGATTAAAGATTTTAAAAACAAATATAATATAAATATTAATCATGAGACACCTTATGCTTGCCCACCAGTAATTAACGACAAATATATTGTTGATATAGTTAAAGAATCATCTATTGATATTTTAAATAAAAAAAATGTAATTGATCTAAAAAAAACAAGTATGGGAGGTGAAGATTTTAGTTATTATTTAGAGCATTGTCCTGGAGCATATTTTAGGATTGGCTCAAATGATGGTAATGCAAAAGATTTACATACACCTCATTTTGATATCAATGAAGAATGTATATTTACTGGAATTAAGGTTTTATGTAAAACTATTAAAAAATATTACAAATTAGTCTAAAATAGTTTGATATTTTTTTTGGTTTAAAATTTCTAACATACTCGAATGTATTTTTTTATTTGAAGCAATGATATTAGAGCCTGAAAAAGGCATTTTATTATTATTCCAATCAGATGTTTTTCCACCAGCTTCTCTACAAATTAAATCTCCAGCACATACATCCCATGGTTTTAAATTTAATTCATAAAATCCATCGAATCTACCCATTGCAACAAAACAAAAATCTAAGGACGCAGCTCCAAGTCTACGTACCCCTTGTGTCATACTATAAAATTCTTTAAATATATCAAAACTTTTATGCCATGCTTTGTCTTGAATATATGGAAAACCTGTTACAAGTAGAGAATTAATAAGTTGATTATTATTACTGACTGATATTTTTTCATTATTATCGTAGGCACCCAAGTTTTTAATAGCCCAAAAGCATTTATTATATGCAGGATTATAGACTACGCCAATTTTAGTATCATTTTTATATTGAAATGCGATTGAAACCGAAAAAATTGGTAAAGAATGTACATAGTTGGTTGTCCCATCCAGTGGATCAACAACCCATTTATAATTTGATTTACTACTTTTAATATCACTTTCCTCTGAAATAATATCATGATCAGGGAAATTAGTTCTTATAGAGTTTATTATGTTTTTCTCAGATTCTAAATCAGCTTTTGTAACAAGATCAACTGATGATTTTTTATCTATTTTTAAATTCGAGCCATAATATGACATTAAAATTTTACCTGATGATTTTGCTAAATCGATGGCAAAGTCTTTTAATGAGTTATAATCCATTATTTATATGTTTTAAAAGTTCCAGCATTATACCTATCCCAATAGTCATCGAGTGCATCTTTAATTTTTGGTAGTAAAAATATTGCTCCGATGATATTTGGGAAAGCACATGAAAGAATCATCATATCTGAAAAATCTATAACATTTCCTAATGAAGCAATTGCTCCTAAAACTGTAAAACTTAAATATAGGACTTGATAAACTGGTATAGATTTTCCACCAAATATATATTTCCAACCTTTATTTCCATAATAATACCAAGAAATCATTGTGCTGTATGAAAAAAGAAAAACGACAATTGAAAGGATGAACGGAAACCAACTAATAACAGATCCAAAAGCAGCAGAAGTTAATTCAGCTCCCCTAATACTATTATCTCCAGGAATATATAATGGATTTAAATCTTGAGTTATTAATATCACTGACGCAGTCATAAAACAAACTACTATTGTGTCAATAAATGGACCAACCATAGCAACAATACCTTCTCTTACAGGTTCGTCTGTTTTTGCTGCTGAATGTGCAATTGCAGCTGATCCTACTCCACCTTCATTAGAAAAAACTGCTCTTTTTATTCCTGTCACAAGTACACCAATGAAACCACCATAAATTGAATTTGGAGAAAAAGCTTGACTGAAAATTTCAATAATAACATTTGGTAACATAGTAATATTTGATATAATAATAAATAATGAGGCACCAACGTAAAGCATGACCATTAATGGTACAATTTTTTCAGTAGCCTTACCAATTCTTTCTATACCACCAATAATTACCAAACCAACCATAATTGCTAACATAATTCCATAGTAAAGAGGACTTATATTTAATAGACTACCAAATAAAGCATATGATTGATTTGCTTGAAACATATTACCACCACCAAAAGCTCCTCCAATAATAAAAATAGCATACAATGTTCCAAGCATTTTTCCTAAAGTAGAAAATCCAATTTGCTTTAATCCTTGATCTAAATAATGCATAGGACCACCATCAATTTTCCCATCTGGCGACACATTTCTATACATTTGACCTAATGTACAAGATACAAATTTAGCAGACATACTGAAAAATGCTATTATGATCATCCAGAATACAGCTCCAGGTCCACCAAGAGAAACTGCTACAGCAACACCAGCAATATTTCCAAGTCCAATTGTAGCAGACAATGCAGATGTTAGTGCTTGAAAATGGCTTATCTGTCCATCATCATCAGGATTATCATATTTACCTTTTACGATATCAATGGCATGACCAAATGCTCTGACATTTATAAAATTAAAGTATATTGTGAAATATACTGCACCAAATAATAAAACAATGACTATAAGAGGAAAGCCAAATAAATCATAAAATAGTGTTTGAGCCATGAATGCAACAATAATACCAAAAAAATTATCAACTTGTTCTAAAAAAGGCATAATAATTCTCCCAATTATTTATTTTTGTGATTAAAAACTATTGTTTGCTACTATTGAATCTAACGAATAAATCACATGTAATCCATATAAATATAGATGTAAAAAGACCAGGAAACATGGGTTCTAGATTTAATGGATAAATAGGATATCCAAATTGCTTATTTATCATACCATAAGAAAACCATCCGAATGTTATGCATAAACTACAGATCATATTAAAAAGAGGATAACAAAATTTTTTGTCGTAAAGATAAAATAAAATTGGTAATAATAAAACTGATACTGCAAAAGAACCTGATGTATACCAAATATCTATTACTTCATTGAAATTATATGCTAAAATTATTGAAATAATTGAAGTAAATAATAGACCAATTTGAGTTTTTGTCTTAATTGAAAAATTATTGATGATAGGTATTTTGACTATATTTAATAAATCTTTTCCAAAAGTATAAGCAGAAATAAATGAGAAACTATCAATTGTTGATAAAACAATAAATAAAAGTGATATAATGAAAATGCCTTGAAAAAAAGATGGTAATAATAACTGCGAAAGTAAAAGATATGGATTTTCATTAATTGAATCGGAAAGAATTGCTGATGCGTAAATACCTGTAAAAACAGTTAACCCATCGAAAACCATCCAACATAAAATGGATAATCTTATCCCACTTTTTACTGTTTTAATAGATTGACCAGCAAATGTTCTTTGATAAAAACTAGGATCTATAAAAGTAACTAGAGCAATTAGTCCCCATATTAAAATAGTATTCCAATTCAGATTGCCAGGTATTGAAAATGTATTTTGGGGAGTATTATTTATTAAAAAATCAATTCCTCCATAATTAACATATGCAGATATAAGCATTACAATAAATCCAAGGTACATGAAAATAAATTGTATTTTATCAGTTCTAATAATTGAATTAAAGCCACCCTTAAATACGTATATAAGAGATATTATTGCTCCAATTGTTATTCCAACGAAATTATTAATTGGCCATAAAAATTGAAAAATACTTGATAGAATCTTTAAATAAGGGGCAGGTGATGATATGAAAAGAATTAAAACTATACTGATAATTGCAGCTACTTTTCCGTAAGCTTTTTCTATTAAAACAGGTATAGTTTGTATGTTTTTGGTAATGATTTTAGGAGCAATAAAACTTGAAAAAATATAAGCAGCTATATAATATGAAAAACCAAAAATTAACCACGTAACAATCCCATTTTCATATGAAAACCTTCCTATCTCAAGTATTCCTCCGTACCAAGTAGATACTAAAGTTGCAACAAAAGGAAATAGTGTCAGTTTTCTTCCAGCAAAAAGATACGAGTTACTATTTGGTTTCGATTTAGTTTTTAAACCGATATATAAAATTGCAATTATTGAAATAATTACAATTGTATTAATCATTTTTGACTACTCTTTAAATTATATTTTAAAGTTATTCCAAATTCTAATGGATTGCTCTTATGAAAAAATTGTTTATTTTCATATGAAGGATCCAAAGCAAAATAGAAACCTCTTAAAGCATATTTTTCATTTGTTAGGTTTTTGCCCCAAAAGATTACATCAAATGAGTCCAATTGATATAAGATTGACCCATTGAATAAATTGTAGGGATCTGATTTAAAATCATTGTTTTCACTAAAATAATAACTGTCTACCCCAGTAAACTCTATTGTTGCAATAAGATTGTCGAATATTTTATAATTTGATGTTAATGATAAATTATAGTTGGGTGCGTGTGCCTGTTCACGACCACCTTCATATCTATAAATGGATGTTTCTTCATATGTATAATTTATCTCATCTATGTTAGTCATAAGATATCCTAATGATATTGATAAATTTAATTTATTGTTAATACTTCTTTGATGAAAAAATTCAAAACCAGAATTATAACCATTCTCAGCGTTAATATTTAGATAGTGAAAATCAACTGGATTTGAGGTCAGCTGAGCGTATAAATTAACTTGAGGATCTTTTCTTATCATATGAAAAAGAGTAAATTCAGTTGAATTCATTTCGTTAAAGTTTTTGTAAGTTAATTCATAATTGATATTATACTCAGGTTTGTAAAATCTAACATTTTCATCGTTAACAAACATATCTTGGTTTATACCTCCTGGTTTATAACCGCGTTTTATACCAAGAAAAACATTAGAATTTTCACATATTACGTATTTTAAGAGGCTTTGTATACCAACAAAATAATCCTGGAGATTAAAATTATTAAAATTTGGAGGATCTAAGGACCAAGCATCATAGTTTGAACTTTTATAGTCAATTTTCATATCATCATATCTAGCAGTAAGTTTATAGAAAATTTTCTTACTTATATTCATATTATGCTCAGCATAAAAAGCGTAATTTTTAAACAAAAATTCTCCATTATAGTTTGTAGCTTTACCACCATACAGATAAGCTTCTCTATCATCTTTTTCAGTCATTTCTTTGTAGTAAATACCAAATATATTTTGACTTTTCTTTAGGTTTTTGATTAATCTTATTTCGTGTGAAAATTGTTTTCTTTCTCTGTTTGTTGAATCTGCAAAGGACCAAGCTCCGTATGTATCCCAATATGGGTCTGTATCATTATAATTAAAATTTTCAGACCAATATTCATCATTTGCCCAATCTCCATCAAAACTATAGATCATATTGTTAGTTGAGTAATTTGATATTGTAATTATTTCATCATTATTAATTTTAGAAATTGTTTTTAATGTTGGAGATATTGTGGTTTGATAATCTCTACCAATCATGTCAGAGTATGTGCTATAATTATCATTATTATCAGGAGTCCATACATCAAATCCATTGTCAACTTTTGTATATAAAATATTTAAGTAAATAGTAGAGTTTTGAACCGAAGACATTTTATTTTTGAAATATAAAAATGATTCATCTTTTTTATTTGTATTATTTACGTCATAATATAAGTTTTTTCTAAAACCATTTGATGAATTGCGGAAAAGAGTGACTCTTGAAGAAAAATTATCTGAAATATTAAGGTTTTGTGCTAAACCAGTAGCTAATTGATTATCGTTTCCAAATTCCAGCAAAAAATTTGACTCGTTAATCTTGCTTGGCTCATTTGATATGTAGTTTATTTGACCAGCCATAGAATTTGAACCAAACATAGTAGATTGAGGTCCTTTAAACACTTCTATTTGATTTAAATCAAATAAAAAACTAGGAAGACCTATACCAGACAAATCAACATCATCATATGATGTTCCAACAGAAAAAATAGGATTTCCATCACCAGCATATTGTCTTCTTTCTCCAATACCTCGTATTTGAATATATTTTGGCCTTGAGGTACTTCCTGCCCAACTTACGTTTGATATGGAGGTTAAATATCTTTCAATGTTATTACCTTGACTATTTTTTAATTTATTTTTTCCAATAATTGAAATACTAGATCCTGAATTTTTTAATTTAGTATTAGTAAAGCCAGAATTTACATATACTTCATCACCAATTAATGTTGATGAATTTAATATTACATCTACAAAAGTAGAAGTAGCTATAAAATTAAAATCTTCGTAAGCGATATGTGTTATATTGACATCACTTTTTAATTTGGTTTTGATTGTAAAATAACCATCATTCCCACTTGTTGAAGCGTTACCATTAGATATTATTTCAGCCGCTTCAATTGGATTACCATTGGTATCTGTTATTTTGCCATTAACATAGATAGTTTCAGATAGGGCGATGTTGATTAAAAAAAGAATTAGACAAGTTTTTTTCATAA
>NZTO01000008.1 GCA_002703375.1 Fidelibacterota bacterium
TGTTCCAAAAGATAATGCTAATGACCACATATTACTTCTAAATGTACCTTGATCATTACCAAACTCATCAGTTCTTTGTTGTTCACCCAGGTTTAAAAAGATTAAATGTCCACCAAAAGTACCAATTCCTGGTAAATATTTTCTATATGCTAAAAACTCATAATATAGATCATCTGCTAAATTTGGTAGCCAATTAACGTGCATTAGTACAAATTCTTCGTCCTTATTACTCTTTTCTAGATAATTTGGAGTTTTGTCTTCACCAAAATCTTCATATAATTCACCTGGATCCCATTTTAAATTATTTTCAGTACCATTAGGGTTCAATTCAATATCATAATTATCGCCAAAGGGATCTACAAGATAGCCAGTCTCTTTTTGGTCTGAGATATTGTCAGTTCCGAAATCATTAAATGGTTCATGCCAATCTCCTTCACCTTTATCCCATTTCCCATTTTTTTCTTTGCCTTTTTTATTTTTAAATGAAAAATTATCACCTGATGGATCAGGATTTTGAATTGGATCGTAACCTTTTTCTAAATTATCAGGTAATCCGTCTGATCCATAATCATTCCAATTAAATTTACCATTATTATCAGTATCATTCCAGTCCCATTGATTATTTAGACTATCGCCAAACATTCCATCAATTTTCTCATAATCTATATCCCTTGAAACTAGTTTTTTAACCTTTCTTATTTTATAAGTTGATTTAGGAAACAAAACAATGTTGACACTATTATCATTATCATTAACTTTATATTTAATTGAATCATACTTTACACTTCTAGCTAAAAATTGATCTATTTTGAACTCGTTTGAATTTAAGTTATTTTTATAAAAACTGAATAGACTATCAGAAAAACTTAATTTAAATTTTGAATATTTAATTTTTTGATCAGTAAATGTTTCACCATTATCAAACTTTCCATTATTTTCTGTACCAGTTGGATTATCAATACTATAGTTATCTCCTGCAGGATCTGGATTATATCCAGGTTCTTTTTCATTTGGAATACCGTCAACTCCAAAGTCATAAAATTTTTCTCCCAAATCATACAAATTATTATTCTCCGTACCATATGGATTAAATTTAATCAAAGGCTCTCCCCATTCCTCTCCAATACCATCTTCAATACCATCAATTCCAAAATCGTTAAACAATTCGCCTACATCATATTTATTATTTAATTCAGTACCAGTTGGATTAATTATTTCATGGAAATCATCATTATTTGGGTCAGAGTTATTTATGGGATCATAGCCTGGTTCATCTTTTGATAATAATCCATCTATTCCATAATCAAAGAAAACCTCACCTTTATCTAAAATATTATTTTTTTCGGTTCCCAAAATTGAATATCTAAATTCATTATCATTTTTTGTTCTATCAGTTCCAAAATCTTGATATGTTTCACCAATATCAAACTTTCCATTATTTTCTGTACCAGTTGGATTATTTACAGGGTGAAAATCATCATTATTTGGATCAGGATTATTTTTTTCATCATAACCATTTTCAAAAATATTAGATTTTCCATCAACTCCAAAATCATAAAAAAACTCACCAAAATCATAGTTACCATTAGATTCAGTGCCTTTAGGGTTAATAATGGGATCATAGTTATCTTTTGATGGATCAATTAAGTAATTATCGTTACCAAGATCAAAATTAAAATTATCTTTTGATGGATCCTGCTCGTACAGGAATCCTAATCCAGCAGGATTAAAATATGACGCGTAAGCATCATCTGCTTTTGCTACTTGTGCTTCTCCAAGAGCTGCTGGACCAGCACCAGGAACAATCAAAAGAAAGATTGCTCCAGCTTCACCAACTGCATAAACAATGTTTAAAGATAATAGTACTATTTTTAATAAATTTTTCATTTTTTTCCCCAAATAATAAGAAACCGGGTAGATACCCGGTTAAAAAGGACACTACACTACAAAAAACATTTATGTTAACTAATATTACTACGATTTATTAATTTTCAAAGTTTTTTGTAACGATTGTGTATATCTAATTCCTCAAATATTTTTTTTAAATTACTATTTATAACTTAACTATAATATTATCTAATGACAAATTATATAATAAGTTTCATTATTTTTTTTTAGATTTTAAATATGCCTTAATATATTTACCGGGATTATCATTAAAATCTGCTATTGTATATCTTACATCTTGAATTAAGCTATCTAAACTTAAATATACAGAATTATCATTAAGTAACAATGCTGCTGTTCCCTGACCATTATTTAGCTTATTCAAAACAGTGTCAATTTTTAACGCTGAAATCTCAAATGAATCAATAATTTGATTGGATGATTTTGAAAAGATTACGAGTTGTTCTAAAAAAGTATCAATTTTTTCAAGATCTTCTTTGATTTTTAAATTAACTAATTGCGAGGTTTCTCTTAAAGCTTTACCAGATTGTGATAAATCTTCAATGGTACTTTTTATTTCTTTAAATTGTTGCTGTGAAATTGTTTTTTCAATAGCGTATGATATAGAATCTATATTAGATGTTAATGATTCAACGTTTCTTAAAGTATTTTGAATATTATTTTTTTGAGCTTCATTTAATGTTGCTTTCAATCTTCTAGCAAAAACACCTAAATCTTGAGTCATGGGAATTATTCCAGGTGTAATTTCAGAAAAATCATATTCTCTTTTACCTGCAACAGTTTCACCAGCAGAAATAAATTCGTTGGTACTTTTACCAGGATTTATTGAAACATATTTTTCTCCAAGTAATCCTTCACTTTTAACTTCAATTTCTGAATCTATTGGAATGTTAAAATTAAATTCATCATCAATAGATAATTCAACTGCAATTTTTTGTCCCATAAATTTAATCTTTGATACTTTACCTAATCTTTTACCTAGCATACTGACATTATCACCATCATTGAGACCTTGAACGCTCTCAAAAATCACAGTAAATGTGAACTTTGATTTATTTATAGATATATCTTGTAAATATAAAAAACCTAGAATAAATGAAACTATCGTTACAAAGGTTAAAATTCCTATATATAAAGGACTATTGTTTTTCATACCCTAAATCTAAAATTTCTTTACCATTAACAAAAGAAGAAATAATGATATCTTTACTGTTTTTTATATCGTTTACAGAGCCATTAAAATATATTTTTCCATCATAAAGCATTAAAACTCTATCTGCGATCTCAAAAACAGTTTTCATAGAATGCGTAATTACTAAAGTCGTTATTTTATTTTTTTTATTAAATTTATAAATCAGCTTATTAATAGTATCTGACATTATTGGGTCTAAACCCGTTGTTGGCTCATCGTAGAATAAATAATCAGGTTTAAATGATATTGCTCTTGCGATACCTACTCTTTTTTTCATACCACCAGATAATTCAGAAGGCATGAATAATTTTGTTTCTTTCATGCCCACTTCATCTAAACATTGTTCTATCCTATCATCAATTTGGTTTTGTTTTAAATTAGTCAACCTATCTATAGCAATTTTTAAATTTTCATATACATTCATTGAGTCAAATAAAGCACCAGATTGAAAAACCATCCCAATTTTAGACCTAACCCTTTGCAATTCTCTATATGTTAGTTCATCAAGTTTTAATCCATCAATTTCTATAGAACCTTTATCTGGACTTATTAAACCTAATAAGTGTTTTAATAATACTGATTTGCCAGAGCCACTTTTACCTATAACAACAACACATTCGCCAGATTGTATACTAAAATCTACTCCTCTTAAAACATCTTTATCCTTAAAGGTTTTATGTATGTTAGACACATTTATCATATTAAAATCTCAGATATTATATAATCTAATACAACAATCATAACACAAGATGTTACAACTGTCACTGTTGCTGCCTCGCCGACGCCTTGAGCACCACCTTTGGCATTATAGCCTTGAAAACAAGCAATTGATGTAATTGTAAATCCGAAAAAAAATGATTTTATGATACCAAAAAAAGCATCAAATGGATGGAACCAGGTTTTAAAACCCTTAAAAAAATCATAGGTTGTAACGTCTAAAGTCATTATCGCTGCAAACCAGCCACCAAAAATTCCAAAAAAACTTGCAATTACAACTAGAATTGGAAACATACACATTCCAGCAACTACTCTAGGAAAAATTAGATATAGCACCGGATTAAAAGACAAAGATTCAATAGCATCAATTTGCTCTGTAACTCTCATTGTCCCTATTTCAGCTGCTATCGTTGCACCAACTCTTCCTGTTAGTACTAATGCTGATATTACAGGTGCAAGTTCAAGTAAAATCGATTCACCAACAATACTGCCTACAAACCAAGTAGGAGTCCAACTTTCAAATTGATAAGCTGATTGCACAGATGTAACCATTCCTGAAAAAATTGAGGTTATTATTACAATTGGAATTGATTTGGTCCCTATAACCATCATCTGATCAAAAGTTAAACTTATGTAATCCTTCCATTCTCTAGGCGAATGAAACATTTTCGTCATCAGTAAAACATATTCGCCAAAAATAGTAAATACTTTATTTAAAAAGTTGAAAGGATATAAAAGAATTTGAATTAACATAGATAATTTCTATTCTAGATCATTAATTTGTATTTTAAATTCACCTATATCTTTAAAATCTCTATATACTGATGCATATCTAATAAAGGAAATTTTATCTATTTTTTTTAATTCATCCATTACTAATTCTCCAATTTCAGATGAATAAACCTCAACATTTGACAAACTACTAATTTTTTCTTCAATATTTTTTATTGAATCTAAAATCATTTCTTCTGGTACCGGTCTTTTGTTACAAGCAACATTAAAACTATTTTGTAATTTTTGCCTATCAAACTCTTCTCTTGATCCATTTTTTTTAACAACCTTAATAGGGGTATTTGCTATATATTCATAAGTAGTAAATCTAAAACTACAGTTTAGGCATTCTCTTCTTCTTCTAATGCAATTACCAGTTTGGATAGTTCTAGAATCTATAACTTTTGAATCTAAATGGTTACAGTTTGTACAATACATTTTTATTCTTTATATAATGGAAATGAATTACAAAGCTCAGCTATTTCATTTTTAACTTTTTCATATTTGTAATCATTACCTATATTTTTTAAAATTTCATCAATTAATCTTGCTACAATTTTCATTTCATCAGTACCCATTCCTCTTGATGTCAATGATGGTGTACCTAATCTTATTCCACTAGTCACCAATGGGCTTAGTTCATCATATGGTATCATATTTTTATTTGTAGTTATACCGACTTTTTCTAGTTCAAATTCAGCTTTTTTCCCTGATACATTTTTTTTAGTCAAATCAATTAACACTATGTGAGTATCAGTTCCTCCAGAAACTAAATCATAATCTAAACTAAGAAATTCCTTTTCTAAAGCCTTAGCATTCCTAACGATATTTTTACAGTAAACCTTGAACTCATCAGAAAGTGCTTCTTTAAATGCAACAGCTTTACCAGCAATCACATGCATTAATGGTCCACCTTGAACTCCAGGCATTATTGAACTATCTAATAATTCTGATACATTTTTAATTCTTCCAGATTTTGGCGCTATTTTACCCCATTTGTTTTTAAAATCTTTACCTAACAAAATAATTCCACCCCTAGGTCCTCTAAGGGTTTTGTGAGTAGTAGAAGTTGCAACATCACAATACGGAAAAGGAGAGGGGTGTAAACCAGATGCTATTAAACCAGAAGGGTGTGCCACGTCTGCCATTAAATATGCGTTAGTCGAATCGGCTATTTCCTTAAAATTTTCAAATTCAATGAATCTTGGATAAGCACTACCACCACATATTATTAATTTAGGCTTTATTTTCTTTGCTATTTTAGCAACTTGATCAAAATCAACTCGATGATTTTCTTTTTTGACACCATATGAATAAAAATTATATATTTTACCTGAAAAGTTAACCTTACTTCCATGTGTTAAATGGCCACCATGAGCTAAATCCAAACCAAGGACTGTGTCATTTTGATTTAAAAACGTTAAAAATACTCCCATATTAGCTTGAGAACCTGAATGAGGTTGTACATTGGCATATTCACATTTAAACAGTTTTTTCAATCTATCTTTTGCTAGATTTTCAACTTCGTCAACATGTTCACATCCTCCATAATAACGTCTTCCAGGATAACCTTCAGCATATTTGTTTGTTAAAACAGACCCAACAGCTTCCAAAACAGATTTACTTGTAAAATTCTCTGATGCAATTAATTCAAGTGTATTACGTTGTCTTGCTAACTCACTTTCAATGATATTATAAACATCCATATCATTTCTTTTAATATTTTCTAAATTCATATATCTAATTTTTTAATTCTTTGCAAATGTCTTCCACCTTCAAAATCTGTTTTTATCCAAAGTTCTATTACTTGCATTGCATGGTCTTCATCTAAAAATCTTGCACCTAAAGATAATATATTTGCATTGTTATGCATTCTAGACAATTTTATAATGTCTAAAGGTCCACCATAATAAACGGCTGCTCTAACTCCATTGATTCTATTTGCAGCTATAGCTTCACCTTGCCCAGAGCCACCTAAAATAATACCAAGGCAATTATTGTTTTTAGCCAAAAATTTTGCCGCTGGTATTATAAAATCAGGATAATCATCAGCTGAATTATAGGTCGTTGCTCCAAAATCTTTAATACTATAACCTATATTTAATAAATTTTGTTTAATTTTTTCTTTTAGTTCGAAACCAGCGTGATCCGTTGCTAAAATAATTTTCATCACTTTTTCTTAACCTCTCTTGCAATCCAACTGTAACAATTTCCTTCTGGTTTTGCAACAGTTTCATTTCCTAGCATAAACCAATCACCTTTTGAGGTTATATTGTTCTCCTCTAAAAATTCTTTTCTAGCTTTTGCTCTGTAAAAACCTTTTTTTAGAGCAGAACTATAATCTTCAAAAGATATTTCATAAACTAATTTATCGCTAAATGATAATGATTCACCACTACAAGCATCTGCTAAAGCAAAAAATACCTCAGCTCTCTGGAATAGAGAGGCCCCATTTTCACCTGAACTTTTTATTGCTGTTTCAGACCAGTCTAATGCACTTTTATAATTTTCCTCTTCAATTAAAAGCTTCGATATTTCAATAGCAGTTTTATAATTTTTATCAATTTTATATAATTGTTCAAAAGTATCTAAGGCTAATTCGTTTTCACTATTGTCAAGATAAATTGAGGATATTTTTTCTAAGATTTCTTTGTTAAATTTATCGTAGGTCTTTAATTCCAACAATACATCTAAAGCTTTATTTTGATTTTCATTATTTAATAAGCTATTTACATAATCTAAACCATATTGAATATTAGATGGTTCTTTTTCCCATCTTTGTCTATCAACATCTGAAACATCTTTACCAAGAGCCAAATATGCTGCTTTTTTTTCACCAATCGCAATTTTATTTGTTTTATCAATTTGCAACCACTTATTTATTACTTGCAGTTGATCATCATACATTTGCTCATCTCTATAAATGTCACTTAATTTTTTCATTATTGTTGTATTGGCTTCATCAATTTCAATGATTTTTTCATAATAAAAAATCTGATTTTCAACATTATCCATTTTACCTTCGTTCCAAGCAGTCACTTCAAGCAGCGATAAATCGTTTGGTAAATATTTTAAGCCCTGCTTGAATATATATGCTGCACTATCTAATTTATTCAGTTCAATATATGATCTTCCCATCCATTGATAAATTTGTTCTGCATTTATTTTTGCGCATCCTAAAGATATAACTTCAGAATAATTTTCTAAAGCACTCACATAATCTCGATTTTGATAATTTGTTGTTGCAAAACTCAAATAAATACTACACTCTTTGTTTCTGGCTTCAATTTCAACATCAGTCATGTCAGATGCCTCTGTATCGGAAGGAGGAACACAGCCAAACCAAATTATACTCATTAATAAAAAAAACTTTAATTTCATATTATTTTCCTTGTTATTTAAACCATTTATCTGACGATGTAAAGCTAATAATAAATTCAAAATAAGATTCATTATTAACTATAAATTTTTTTGATTTTTTCATACCAAATTTACAACCCATATTAATAAATGATGAATTATTAAAATATTCAAATCCACTACCAATAGTTAAACCCATATCTAAGAAATTATTTGATTTTTCAACAAAAGCTCCACCTCTTAATATTAATGTATTTAAAATTTTATAATTATTTGTTGGAATCCATTTGTAAGTTCCAAAATGCAAACTATGGGTTTCTTCTTTTAAATTACTGAATAAAAGAAAATTTTCATCGATTGATCTTGTACCATTTTTATGAATTTCAAAAATAATGCCTGAGCTTTTGGATAATTTATAATTTAAACCTGCGCCAAATTCTCTAATATTAAATCCTGATTCAGTGCTATTTGTAATTGTTGATAAAAATTCTGTATAGCTACTGTTATTAGAAAAATAATCTTTTTTTTGATTAATTTTTAAATTATAATCAAATGTTATTGATGATGCTACTTCTATTTTAGGAATGGAAAATAGACCACCAATATTAAATGAATTTGCATTATAAGTTGATCTAGTTTGGTAAATATCTGTAAAAATATTATTGAAATTATATTGATCATAAGATTCAGAAATAA
>NZTO01000009.1 GCA_002703375.1 Fidelibacterota bacterium
ATGCATTTCTAATATTTAAAAATTCAGTACTATTATTATTTCATTTCATCGCAGTAATTATAATTTTTTATTTACCTAATATTATTTTTGATAATTTTGTAATTTACTTATTTTCATTTACAGGTATCATTGAATTAAGTATTTTTTTTGTAACTTATTTTAAATTTAGAAAGTATATTATTGCATAATTATACATTTTTACAAAAGGCCTTACATAGGCTAGCATTGTCATCAAATATATTTAAAGAAATATGTTTTGATTTAGAAAAAATACTATTTTACGAATCTAAAAATATTACCGATAACGTTTTCATAACAGGTTTAGCTAGGTCGGGAACAACTACATTATTAAATGCTTTGTATAAATCAAATAAGTATTGTTCATTAACATATCAAGATATGCCATTTATTTTATCTCCAAATTTATGGTCTAAATTATATAAGAGTACTTTCCCAATTTCTGAGAATGAACGTGCACATGGTGATGGTATTAAAATTAATAATCAATCTCCAGAGGCCTTTGAAGAAGTTTTTTGGCAAATATTTCAAAACGATGACAATTTAAATGATTACAAAAAATATGTTTCACTAATATGCAAAAAATATAAAAAAAATCACTATTTGTGCAAAAATAATCAAAATATTAAACGAATTGAAAAGATATTAAAGTGTTATCCTAACAGTAAAGTAATCATTCCATTTCGAGACCCCCTGCAACATGCAAATAGTTTATTTTTTCAACATAAAAAATTCATAGAATTGCAAAAAGAAGATAAATTTATACGAAATTATATGTTTTGGATAGGACATAGAGAATTTGGAATAGATTATAAACCATTTAAAATTAATGGACTTAAATTTTGTGATATAAATAATTTTAACCATTGGATAGAACAATGGTATTTATCTTATGAATTTTTATCTAATTATAAAGGATTAAATAATGTAAAATTTATTTGTTATGAAGATTTATGTAATAATGATGAAACTTGGAATAAACTTTTAAATTTTTTAGGAATAGATAAAAAAATAATTTTTAATTTTAAAGAATCAAAGAAAAATATTACAAGTACATTTAATAAAAGATTATTAGAAGACTGCAATAATATTTATATGGAATTAAAAAGAGAATTTTAAAATTTTCATTTACATTAATTAAGTAAAATTATTTTAGAGTTAAAAACTACGAAAATTAAAAGCGGAATAATATATTGGAACAATTTAATGAATTTAATTAGATTTATATAGAAGAGCGCCAACGTACTGTTAATCCGTGTGTCCCTGGTTCGAGTCCAGGTACCGGAGCATCAGAAACAGACAGCAAAGTATAATCAAACATACTTATCTATATCCAAAAAAGACACAAAAACAAGACACATTTTTGGAACTGTTTTGATTCTCAACCAAATTAACCCCCATATAGGCACAAGTCGGTGGGGGTTCTTTGTATAAAAAAGGCACACTCACATTCTAGTTCAATTTTTGGCAACTATAAAAAATCAAACTTAACCTAAATCGTATTAGAAAAACTCATGTAAGGGTGGGGGGGTGATTATATATATATATGGGTATATGATATTTTGTAGGTGTTTGGTCTGAGTATATGTGCTACAATTTCTCAATTAGGTATTATTAGGAACTTACTAGAAACCAACCAATAGAAAAACCTAATGCAATGGCTATAGCCAATCTTATTAAACTTCCTTTGTCCATAGGTTAAATGTATCAATTATTTATAAAATTTTGAATCATTTATTTGAAATAATTCTTTTTGTAAATATATCATAAAAACTAGCATTTGAATATTTATTTAAGTTATCATTTTTTTTAAATCTTCGAATGTTATTTAAAATAGAAACTCTTCTAAGAAAAATCTCACTATCGCCATTTATATTAGATTGATAAAAAAGTTTTAAGTTATTCCCATTGATGTCAACTGAATAACTAAAATCAATGAATTCATTACTTAAAATTAACGAATCGTTATCAACTGAATATGAATTTAACCAAGATCCTCCGTTTTCATAATAATTATTATTGGAAATAGAAACCTCATCCATATAGCAATCATCAGGCTCGATTTCGTCCGTTAATAAGTTGCCGTTTTCTAAAAAAGTCAAAACGATACCTTTAGTGCCATAATAGCCCATTTCTTCACAATAAGTTTGTTCAAAATTGTCATAATAGTAGTAGTGAGTTGAATCTATTACCCAAGAACCTAATATTATTTCTGATAAGTCTAAATTTTCCCAACAATCATTTAATATGCAATCAACCTGAGTTACAACATCAATGACATCAAGGGAACCATCACCATTTGCATCACATTGAGACAAACCAAGGGTAAACATTAAAATAATTATAATTAATTTTTTTTTCATAAGATACCTTTATATAATTTTAAAACTAATCTTTAATACATCTAATTGAAATGCCATAATTTTTAGTTATTGAATGTCTATGAATCGAAGAACCCAACCAAAATAATTCTCTAGTCCAAGCAAATTCAGAATCAATTTCAGTAGAAGTCCAATACCAAGCTAAATAACCCAAATAATAACCAAAAAGGTCATAATTTCCATTTTCATCATTAGTTAGCCCAGCTGGAAGAGCAGTAAAACCACTTTGATTAGTAGCATCAGAATTAGGATCGTACCATAGGCCCGTATTGTCTTCGATAGTCCCAGTAGATTTTAATGCACTACCAGCTATATCACTATGTACGTCATCATGATTTTCAGCATACGGATTTGCACTTGGATCTAAATGTAAAATTAATTCTGACCATTCTTCATCTGATGGTAAATGGAATCCATCTGGGCATATGCCACGAATATCATTTGCAGCTGACCAATTATATAAATATCCGTATGTATTAACATTAGTTAAATCATTATTGTAAGCAGCATAGTGACCTATATAATTATTATCCCAATTATTTGGATCATCTATAAATGTTATTTCATCACCATTTGAATAACGTGTAGTTTTAAGATTTTCTGCCATCCATATTTGTTGACCAATTTGGATGGTTTCATAGACATTTCCATCAATGTCTTCACAAGTAAAATTATTTTCCCAACAATCATTTAATATACAGTCAACTTGAGTAACTATATCAATGACATCAAGGGAACCATCACCATTTGCATCGCACTGTGAGAAACAAAAAGAAAAGACTAGTAATAAAATAATTGAGTGATTTTTCATTTGCATATAAAAGTATCCTTTAAAATTCAGTTCAATATTAATAAAATTTTATATTTGATAAAAATGATTTGATTCAATATGATATTTATTGTGATTAAAGAACACGTTGAGCGTTTAGCAATTGCAGCTACAAAAATATTCTGAATTTGGTTCATGAAGCTCATAAAAACCATCTAGGTCAGAACATTCTGATTGAACATCAACACATTCACCAGCATCGATTCCCGTTATTATACAAGAATCAGATAGATCTGATGCATAGTTATATATATCTTCTTTTTCACAAGATAATAATAAAAAAAGTATAAATATTTTTGTCATAAATATTTTAAATCTAATAAAAACTACAAAATTTTTTAATAATTGATGATACATATAGATACAAGTATAAGCATAAAATATATTAATAATGAAATTAATTTTTTCTATGATTAATTATCCATATTTTAGACTTTTTAGGGCATACATCAAATCTCGAAGTCAAAAACAAATTGATCCTTTTGATGAGTCACAAATAGAATTAAAATCTAATATTTTTGATATTGACTTTAATAAAGAGATTAACAATGGACGTTATCTTGTCTTGGCAGATTTAGCTAGAATAAATCATGGTTTTTTATCTGGATATTTTTCTTTAGATAGAGAACATGGATTTTACCCCATGGTTTCAGGCATAGCAGTTAAATATAGATACAGAATACCTTACAAAGTCAAATTTACTATGAGAACTAAAATGATATTTGTTGATGAAAAATGGACCTATTTTGAAACTAAATTTTATTATAGAAAAAAACTTTCTTCATCAGTTTTTGCAAGAACAGGTACTGTTTTAAATGGAAAGTTATTACGAACTAAAGATTTTGAAAATATTGTGAATAAAGATTTTAAGAAAATTGCCAAATCACCCGAATTAGTCGAATGTTGGGATCAAATTGATTCTAATTTTCTAGGATTTGATTAAATAGTTTTTATTTTTACATTTATTTTATTTATTAAGTCAAGTTCTTCATTTGAACAAATTTGAATAATTTCTTCTCTCACAATATTTGAATCTTTTGCGTGTTTGGGTTCATATGGACACATCAAGCAACCATTCCCACAACATTTTTTATTTTTAAGCAAAATTGATCTAGCTAACATGATAAAATAATTTTTTCAATTAATATATTTATATGACATTTTTTAATAGATATTAATTTTAAATAAATACCTAATAAATATAATAATAAATTATCATTGATTATGTTTTTATTATCAGAACTACAGAAGCAATTCATATAAAAATTACTTTGCTTCATAAGTATCAATTTTGTATAATATAAGATTAAATAGCGGATTTTTATTTAGTTTTAGGAGGAAATTAAATAAATCTATAGAGATCCGATTAATATCAAAAAAGGAGTATTCGATGAAACACTTATCTTATGTGTTAACATTTATTTTTACAATAAATTTAACTTTTTCAAATTTATTTTTTTCAGAAGCTGCTGAAGGAAGTAGTAATCACAAATATTTAGAAGTTTATAATGCTTCTGATATGGACATTGACTTAAGTGCATATTCTTTGTCAAGTTGTTCAAATGGATGTGATGATGAAACTTCCTGGGATTATGCAGACAATGTAACATTTGAAGCAGGTACTACTGTAGCTGCAGGTGATGTATACGTTGTTTGTCACGGTTCTTCTGATGCATCAATTTTAGCTGAATGTGATCAAACATTTACTTATTTAAGTAATGGTGATGATGTTTTTGCTTTGACAGAAGTTGCAACTGGAAGTATTTTAGATATAATTGGAACAATTGGTCCTGATCCTGGAAGTGGATGGGAAGTTGCTGGTGTATCAAATGCAACTAAGGATCATACTCTTGTTAGAAAATCATCTGTATCATCAGGTAACGCAGGTGATTGGACTTCATCTGCTGGTACAAATGCTGATGATTCTGAATGGGTTGTGTTGGATAAAGATACTTGGACAAATTTAGGTTCTCACCCTCATACTTTTGAACCAGTTGTTATTTCAGGCTGTATGGATTCCAATGCTACAAATTATGACCCAAATGCTACTGAGCAAACATATAATGAATACGGAACATCAACTTGTACTTACGATTCTTGTACGGATATTCCAACTTCAACTGGATGTTTATGGGAAGATGGAACTTCTGCTGAATGGTGGGACGGTTGGTGGAACTGTACTGAAGCAGGTGGACAAGTATGCGGTTTAGCAGAGGTTGTTTTTGAATTAGATTTACCAGATGGTGTGACTGGTACTCCTCACGTTAATGGTACATATAATGGATGGTGTGGATCTTGTTTTAATGATATGAGTGATTCTGATGGAGATGGAATTTGGTCTCATACACAATATTTTACTTCAGGCGATTCACATGAATATAAGTTCACTATCGATGGTTGGAATGGCCAAGAAACTGTTCCTGCAGAATGTGGAACAGGTGGTGAGTTTTCAAACAGAACATTCACAGCAGGTGATCCAAATTCATCAACAACACTAGCTTCTTGCTATGGTTCTTGCGATGCAATCTGTAGTGATTATCAAGCTCCAACATACAGTGTTACATTTGACATTGATGGAGTTGAAGACTGTGGACAAGTGAATATTACTGGTACATTTGATAACTGGTCAGGTTGGGGAGTTAATCCAGCTGATCAGCCCGATTACAGTATTTCATTGGAAGATGGTTCATATGAATATGTTATTTTATGTGTAAATACTGTTGGTGAGTGGTGGAATGATGTATGGGGTAATTCAACTATTTACAATGCTCCTTCAGAATGTGCTGTTGAAGGAACAGTTAATTACGGTTTTTCAGTTGCTGGATCAGATATGACTGTATCTCAGTGTGCTGGAACTTGTGATGATGAGTGTCCTGCTCCAATGCAAAATCTATTTTTCTCAGAGCATGCTGAGGGCTCATCAAATAATAAATATTTTGAAGTTCACAACCCATCAAATGTTGATGTAGCTTTAAATGATTATGTTTTTGTTAATTGTTCAAATGGTTGTGATGACTGGGAATATACAAACTCTTTTTCTGATGGTGCATTAGTTGCAGCAGGTGGTACATATACTGTATGTCACTCCTCATTTGCTGGTGATTTAGCATTGTGTAATGAAACAAGAACACTATATCATAATGGTGATGATACACAAGGTTTAATGCATTCTTCATCAGGTACTTTATTAGACATAATTGGAACTATTGGTGATGATCCAGGTAGTGGTTGGGAAGTTGCAGGTGTTGCAAATGGTACAAAAGATCATACAATTGTGAGAAAATCGTCTGTTGCTAGCGGTAATGCTGGTGATTGGACTTCATCTGCAGGTACAAATGCAACGGATTCTGAATGGGTAGTTTTTGATCAAAATACTTGGGATTATATGGGATCTCATCCTCATTCCTTTGTATTTGGATGTACTGATACTACTGCTTGTAACTATAATGCGGATGCAACAAATGATGATGGATCTTGTAGTTTTGCAAGTGATAATTTTGATTGCGATGGCAATTGTACTGCAACAGTCGACTGTGCAGGTGAATGTGGTGGTACAGCGGTTGAAGATTGCGCAGGAACTTGCGGTGGTACAGCAGTTGTAGATGAATGTGGTGTATGTGACGGTAGTGGTATAGCTGACGGTGCTTGTGACTGTGATGGTAATGTTGCTGACTGTGCAGGTGAATGTGGTGGTACAGCGGTTGAAGATTGCTCAGGAACTTGCGGTGGTACAGCAGTTGAAGATTGCGCTGGCGTATGTGAAGGTACATCGACTTTAGACTGTGCAGGCACTTGTGGTGGTACAGCTGTTGAAGATGCTTGCGGTGCTTGTGATGGTGATGGCATAGCTTGTTCAACAGTATTTAACGTTGATATGAATTGTGCTGGAACAGAGTTTTCAACTGTTCACGTAACTGGACCATTCTGTGGATGGTGTGGTGGCGAAGAGTGGAATACAATGTCAGATGATGATGGTGATGGAGTGTATTCATTAACATTGTATAACATTGAAGCACCATTTGAATATAAATATATGATTGATGGATTTGCAGGTCAAGAAGACTTGTGGGATGATATGGCTGATGGTGGAGATTGTGCTCCAATTACAGATTATTGGTCATATGGTAATAGACAATTAGATGTTACGGGTAATGGAACAGAAGTTAATGAAACTTATGGTTCTTGTATGACCTGTGATGAGCAAGCAGCAATGCTTGTTTCAACTGTTAATTTTGAAGTTGATATGAATGCTTCACAATATCCAAACGCAGACTATGATAATGTTGTTATTAACGGTTCATGGAATGGATGGAACGGTTGGGGTGTTACACTTGCTGATGAAGATGGAGATGGTATTTACACTGGTTCATTGACATTGGATGTTGGAACATCATTTGAGTATGTTGTTGCAGTTACAGGTTCAGCTGATGGTTGGTCAGGTTGGGGACAACAGTTTGGTCAGCCAAATTGTGATGGAACTAATTTCTCAGCGATTACACCAGCAGAAGGTGATACTGCAATTACAGAAGTAATATCTGTAGATGATTTAGTTGTTGATGACTGTGGTGAATGTGGAGGAGATGGTTCAAGTTGTGCTACTCCAACAGATCTTTCAGCAACAGGTTTAAGAGGTGAAGTTCTATTAAGTTGGACAGGTGTTGATGGCGCAGATTCGTATAATGTTTACAGAGATGGTGAGCTTGTAGGAACTACAACAGCAACTACTTATATGGATCCTGAAGGAGCTGGATTTGGTTTAGGATACAGTACAGTATATTGTTACACTGTATCTGCAAATGCAGATGGATCCGAAGGATTACCATCTGAAACAGCTTGCGCACAGACGCTTCCGTTTGTACTGGCTGGTTTAACAGTAGATGTAGATCCTGCTAGTAAATTAATATATGTTGGTATGTTGAATTTCTGGGACATATCAGGTTACCAATTTGATGTTAGTATCAGTGATGGATTTACAATTACAGGCGTTGTTGGTGGTGAACTGACAGCACAGTATGGTAATGGTACAGTTATTGGATTTTCAATGGACGGATCTACAATTCCTGCAACATATCCTAATGGTACAATGTTGACGGTGCTTAGTTACGATAGTGACGGAGCCTATGCAGGTCCACTTAATGTGAGCGTATCTGATTTTGTATTCTCAGATGAGAATTATATGCCAATCAATGTCTGTGATACTGATTTTGATCCAACCAATGGTTGTGATGTATCATCAGAACCAATGGATGTAGCATATGACTGTGCTGGCGTATTGGGTGGTGAGAGTGTTGTTGATTGTGCTGGTGATTGTGGTGGTAGCGCGTTTGTAGATAGCTGTGGTGTATGCTCAGAGGGTAACTCTGGCCATACAGCCGATAGTGACATTGACTGCCATGGTGACTGTTTTGGAGATGCGTTTGTAGATAGCTGTGGTGTGTGCTCAGAGGGTAACTCTGGACATGCA
>NZTO01000010.1 GCA_002703375.1 Fidelibacterota bacterium
CTGTTATTAGAAAAATAATCTTTTTTTTGATTAATTTTTAAATTATAATCAAAAGTTATTGATGATGCTACTTCTATTTTAGGAATGGAAAATAGACTACCAATATTAAATGAGTTTGCATTATAAGTTGATCTAATTTGATAAATGTCTGTAAAAATATTATTGAAATTATATTCATCGTAAGATTCAGAAATAATATTGTTTATTTCTATTGTATCAATTTTTGTAAAACTTCCAAAACCAATGTTCCAACTTATTCCAATAGAAAAATCATTATTAATAGCTGTAGAGTAAGTTAGCATCATATCTGTAATTCCACCAGAACCATAGTAAATTTGATTTGAATTTATAACTAAATCATTAAAAACAATATTTTCGTCCATTAGACCCGAGTCAGAGAAATGATAATTAATTCGCGTACTAGGACTTAAAGTAAAAGCAAAACTTTGCTTTTTGCCTATGGGAAATTGAAAATGAAGATAATTTAATACTTGTTGTGATTGACTTGAATATTTTTCAAATTTATTATTTCTAATAGAAAATGATGAACTTACCTGAGATAATCGATTTCTCCAATGAGTAGAATTTGATTTAATAGAAACTCCATTTGTTTGGCCAGAAAAATACCACGAATTTCCCATTGATAATGAAGCTGGATCTTCTATATTTCTTTTTTCACCAAAACCTTGAATCGTTTCTATATTAAAATAAGAAAATAATAATGATAAGGATAATGATATTAATAAACTAAATTTTAAATTCATTTTGTATACAATATGTCTAATTTGACTTGTTTTTCAATTGAGTTTTTGAATTGAAAAATATCGAAATTTCCATTTAAACCATCAGTACTTAAAATAAGACCATGATAATCATACTCATTTGTAACTAATTTTTGAATGTATCTTTTAATATTAAACTGAATTGAATCTGGAGCAAAGTCAAAACTCGAATAGTAAGGCAAATCAAGGATAAAATCAGAATCTAAATATTGACCATCAACATAATCACTAATTGCCCTTTTTAAAAATAATCTAAAACTATCATCATCTTTTGATATTAAAGTATCTGGATACAAAGTCAAAATTGCATTTGATATTATCGCATTTTCATTTTCAATTATAAATTGATTGAGATCAGGAAAATCCAAAAATATTGAATAGCTTTCACCATAACTAACAATAATATTTTCTTGATTATAATCATATTCTTCTTGTTTGTAAATAGATACGTCATCAATTAATTGTTCTGAATCAACAAAATTAATATTTAAATTTTTATTAATCCATAACGAATCAAGATTAGAAAATTTAACATGATCTAAATCAAATTGAATACCAGCAACATTTTTTGAAGAAACTATTGAAATTGTCAATAGCAAATTATCAGAATCTACTTTTTTAATTTTTGATATCCATAAATTAGCATCATAAATATTTGAGGTATCAGGTTGATTGAAATTAATTTCATCCACTGTTTCTAATTCGCTAATGTAATAAAAATTTGAATCTAGGGCTACTGATAAAGGAAAACTTCCCAAATATGTTTCTTGATCATTTACAATTTGATCTACACCCCAATCGTACCATTTCTCACCATTAATATTTTCTAATTCTTGAATATCATACAAACTATCTTGAACAATTTCGTTCCAATTAATGACGTTATTACCTTCCCATTTTTCTCCGTGATCAAATATAGAATTAGCCTCAGTACCTGATGGGTTTATATCAATGTTGTAATTATCATTATTTGGATCTCCAATAGAATTCCCAATATCATTGCAACCACCATAACCATCTTCATATTGATCGCAACATCCATCTATACCGCAATCATTCCAATCATCATTATTAGGATCTATATTATAATTATCATTAAGATAATTTTGACCTAATTCTATTTCTAGAGAATCTTTAATTCCATCCATACCAAAATCATCAAATGGCTCACCTAAATCATAAACACCATTACCTTCCGTTCCATAGGGATTATAATTTGCTTCATCAAAACTAAACAAACCATCACCACCATCATCGATAAACCATTCACCTACATCCCAAACAAGATTATTTTCGGTTTTTTCTCCTTGATCAAAGATATTATTACTTTCTGTTCCTGAAGGATTTAAATCAATACTGTAATTATCATTATTTGGATCTCCAATAGAATCCCCTATATCGTTGCAACCACCATAACCATCTTCATATTGATCGCAACATCCATCAGACCCACAATCATTCCAATTATCAAATTCAGCATCTTCACCTTCTAAATTATCTGGAATACCATTTACACCATAATCTAAAAAAGTTTCAGATGAATCGCACAATCCGTTTCCTTCAAACTTTTCACCAATATCAAAAATAGTATTGCCTTCTGTTCCTGAAGGATTTAAATCAATACTGTAATTATCATTATTTGAATCTCCAATGGAATTCCCAATATCGTTACAACCACCATAACCATCTTCGTATTTATCACAGCATCCATCATCTCCACAATCACTCCAATCATCATTATTAGGATCTATGTTATAGTTATCATCAATATAATTTAAATTTAAACTGTCTATCTCACTTTCATCACTAATACCATTAATACCAATATCACTAAAATTTTCTCCTTCATCATATTGACCATTATTTTCTGTACCAAATGGATTGTAATTATCTTCATCTTGATTACATAATCTATCGAGCCCACAATCTTCAAATTTTTCTCCAAAATCATATAATAGATTACCTTCTGTACCATCTATATTTGAATTTTCATCATAATTATCAAATGAAGGATCATAATTTCTACTTGATAATATAATATTCTCTAAAGAAAATAAAATGGTTTTAATAGAATCGTTTGCATGAAAATCAGGTGATATTTCAATTTCAAACAAATCAATTTGAGTGTTTAAATTTTCCAAATCTACAATATTAGTACTATCAATTGCTTCATCATCATCTAAAGGAATACTTCCAAATGCAACAACAGTACCAAATTCTTCATTACTATAATCGTTTTGGATAAAAACATCAATTGGTTTGCTTGTTATATTGTTTATTGCTAAAATTTCATATTTATTGAAAGTTTCATAACTTAATTCTTTCTTTTGATATGATACATCAATATAAGGTTTAGTTGAAGGGTTGTTTATCGATTCTAAAATAAAAAGATCATTGCCAATATTTTCTAAAAATATCACAATATTTTTTTGTTGATCACACATTAAATCAATTATCGAACCATTATCTTCATTCATTGTGTTTAAATTAATATTTAAAAAAGTTGAACCTAAACTGAGTTCGAGCGAATTTAACCTCAAACTATCAATATAGACATTACTACTATCAATGGTCAAATAATCACTTACTTCATCAAAAGTAATCTCCTGATTTTCCAAATCATCAAAAGTATCATCTGAATAAATTTTGTAAAAAGCATTGATATTGCTTAAATCATTTTCAAAATTGTTACTAACTGAGCTATCAAAAGAATTACTATGTTCATTATAGTTAGAATATGAAAAATTATGTTTTAATTTTAATGACATTTCTACATTTAAAATATCATTAACTTCACATAAATCATCAATATTTGAAAAAACATTTCCTTTTATTTGAACTAATCCATAACTTTTTTTGGTTTCTAAAGGACCTAAGTATATTTTAGCACTTTTCCCCAAAATATTAGGCTGTTGAATTGTTTGAAAATTAGTTGATTTAGTATTGAACGGTTGAAATTGATAGCTTTGATTATCTTCTAATTCTACATTTATTGGTTCATTTTCACATTGATAAATGAAAATTAAACTTATTATTATAAAATAATAATTTTTTACCTTCATATTGATAAATGCTAATTAAAACTCAACTAAATTTTTATGAAATGTTGATACTATTTCTTTCCAATCTGAAAAACTTGGAGAATTAGGAATTTTGATAAAATTGTGATTTGATTTACTAAGCTGTTTTGCAATTTGCGTTTCATCCTTTATTTTTTTGGTAAGATTGTCATCATGGTCAAAACAGATAGTTTTATCAGAAAATTTAATTGCACTTAAAATAGAATCAATATTTTTAGATTTATTTTTTTCTAGATTTATATTGACTTTTGATATAGAGTCGTTAGCGTAATATCTATTTTCATTTATTGAAAATAAATTGAAAACTATTCTCGTATTTTCAAAAAATGGATCATTAGAATATTCATTTTTAAAAATTTGTGGTATAAAAGAAGTTTGCCAATCGTTACATACAATTAGATCTGGTTTCCATAGAAGTTGTTTTAATGTTTCTAATGCAACTTTAGAAAATAATAGAAATTTATCATTATTATCTTTAAACAATCTACCGTTTCTTGACTTATATAATAGCTCAGGAACAGGCTTAAAATAATTTTCGTCTTCAAGAAAATATATCTGAGCTCTAGATTCTGGAATAAAAGCAGATTTTATGCTAACTAATTTTTCTTTATTATCAAATATAACTGGGAAGTCTCTCAGCCTAATTACTTCTCTTAATATATATTTTCTTTCACTGATAAAACCATACTTAGGATGCAAAAGCCTTATTTCTATATCTGGATTGTCTTGAAATTTAACTGCGATTTTTCTTGAAATCTTTGATAACAGATAAGAACTTGAAAAAGGATCTACTTCAGATGATATATAAAATATTTTTAAAGGCATTGGATTATAACTTCAATAACCATTGTCTTGCTTTTTGAAAATACTCACTGTTTGGATACAAGTCAATCAACCTCTGAAACTCATCTTTAGCTCGGCTTTTATTACCAATATTTATATAACAAAGACCTAATTTGTATTGTGAATCATCAGATTTATTTGAATCTTTAAAATTAAATACCTTTTCAAACTCTTTAATACTTCTTCTAAAATCTTTATTACCATAATATATTTCACCGATCCAATATTGACAATTGTCTGATAAATCATGATTTTTATCAATCACAATCAGATCTTGAAATATTTCGAGAGATTGTTTGTAATCACTATTTTGATATAATGACAAACCTTCAATATACTTTTCTCTAAATTCTGTATCAGTAAGATCTTTGCTGCCAAGGTTACCGAGTGTTTTTAATTGTGATATTTCTCTATAACTATCAGTTAAGGATGTAATTTTATTTTCAAACATTACCAACATATTTAATATTTCGAAATTTGTACTATCTGTATATGATGCCCTATCTTCCAATATACTAACCTTGTTATCTACTCTTACTAAATTGTTTGTCAATTCAAAATATATACTATCTGTTGTAGAAAGATAATCGTCTCTAAAAACACTTAGGTCATTCGAAAAGGCCACTTTCAATTCATCGGTTATATTTTTTTGTTTATTCAATTGATTAGTTAAAACTTCAACAATATAAAATAAAGAATCTATATATTCATTTTGTTTAAGATACGAGGCTTTAATCTTTTTAATTTCTCTACTATTTTCTCGAGACTTTTCATATGCACTACTGTTTAATAAGTAATCATTGGATTCATTTGTTTTTTTCTTAGAAACAGGGGAGGAGGATAGTTGAGAACATTGGTTAGTTATTAAAAGAATAAAAAACAGATTTAAGATTTTAATTATAAAATTAGATTTAATTCTCATAACGCTTCCTTGTATAAAAGATAGCAGTTTTATTAAATAAAAACACTCAATAACTTAATATTATTTTTTTATTATAATCCATATAAAACATTTAAACTTCTATATCGCTGCTTATAATATTGTTTATAATTGAAATTATAGTAATCATTGTTAGAAGAAAAGTTCCGCCATAACTTATAAATGGTAATGGTAGGCCAGTTACAGGAAACAAGCTTACAACCATACCCATGTTAATAATTACATGAAAAAAAATAGTTGATACAAAACCTATAAGAACAAAACTACCAAACTTATTATTTAGCTTACTTGAACTATTTATAACATTATGTAGCAAAAAGTAAAATATTGCAAAAACAGCAAATATTAAAATAAAACCAAATTCCTCTCCAATTACTGAAATAATGAAATCACTATCTCTTACAGGTAAAAATCTTAAATGCGTTTGAGAGCCCTGACCAAAACCTTTTCCAAGAAAACCTCCAGATCCTATAGCAGTGATTGATTGAATGATTTGGTAGCCAGCACCCAATGGATCATTTGTTGGATCTAAAAATGTCAAAATTCTATTTCTTTGATGAGCATATAAATTATTCCATAAAAATGATGATAATGTTCCAAAAAATAAATTAATTACAAATATAATAATACCATCTTTTACATTAGGTTGACTTAAGAAAATAACCAATATCAGTACAAACATCCATAAATAGAATAGCTTCAAATTAAAAGCAGCAATTATGCTCAATAATGGTGAAATTACAACAAAAAGATGAAAAGGCCTTACTCCTGCCCATAATAACATTGGAAACGTTACTGCTGGAAATATAATTGAAGTACCTAAATCAGGCTGTTTAAAAATTAATATGGCAGGAAAAGAGGAAATAAGTAACGTTAGTGGTATTAATTTCCAATCATTTATGTTGTTTTTATAATCAGCCAAAAACTTACTCAATGTAAAAACAATTATAATTTTACCAAACTCTGATGGTTGAAACCTAATAGGACCAATAAATATCCATCTACTTGCTCCAAATTTTGATGGCATAAACAAAGTGATAATCAAAAGAGTTAATAGGATAAAATAAAATACATATGCCATTTCATAAAAAAAAACATTTCTAACATACTGTAATACATAAAAAATAATAAATCCAAATAGTACAAAAAAACATTGTTTGAAAAAATTTGATTCAATCAGCGAAATTGAGCTTTTTGTACTATAAAGTGTTATCAAACTAATTGATAATAATAATAAAACAGGAAAAATTATCATCCATTTTATTTCAATATTTTTGTTATAGAAGAAATACTTATTTAACATTATTTAAATCATTGTTTAATTGAAATATATTTTTCAAAAACTTTTCTTGCCATTGGTGTAGCTGTAGCAGAACCCTTACCACCGTTCTCAACAATAATAGCTAGAGATAACAAATCATTGTTGTCTGTTTTTAAATAACCAGCAAACCAAGAATGAGGTTCATTAGGGGGATTCTCAACTGTACCAGTTTTACCAGAAACAATACCTCCCTCATTAATTTTAGTATTTAAACCAGTACCTCCTTTTTCGTTTACTACATCCTCTAAAGATTGCTGTATAAATTTCCAAGTGTTATCGCTTAAATTTACTTTAATATTTTTTGATTTTGAATTTAATAACAACTTTGGTTCTTTTGTTTCTCCTTTTGTAGCAATTATATTCATAAATTGAACTACTTGTATTGGAGTAGTAATAACCTCACCTTGTCCAATAACAAAATTTAATAAATTTCCAAATGCCCAACCTCTGCTTGTATACTTCTGATTCATGTATTTTTTATCAGGTATGATTCCACTAGATTCATTAGGTAAATCAATATTAGTTTTTTTATTGAAACCCATTTTTTCAGACATAGTAAATAAATCATCTAAATTAAATTCTTGTATAAGCTTATAGAAATAAACATTACAAGAATATTTAATTGCCTCATTTAAATTTACATCACCATGACCATCTAAATTCCAACAATTCATATCAACATCGTAATATTTATACATTCCAGAACAATTAATTTTTTCATTATGATTAATTAAAGGATTTTCTAAGATCATGGCAGCTGTCACCAATTTAAAAATTGATCCTGGAGAATAATATCCATTTATCACACGATTATTTAATGGTTTAGATTTATCTTTATTCCACTGATTCCAAGTTGAAAAAGGGATTGGACCAATAAATGAATTCAAATCAAACTGAGGTGAACTAACAATTGATAATATATCACCATTTATTGGATTCATTGAAATTAAAGCCCCATTTTTACCATACATTAAGTTTTCACAAAACACCTGAAAATCACTATCAATTGTTAGTTGAATCGATGAGCCAGATTTTTTATTATATTTAATTTCATCATCTATTATACCATGATCTCTTCCAAATTTATCAACCATGTGAAATTCAACCCCATCTAAACCCCTTAATACATCCTCATATTGCTTTTCAAGGCCAGCAGTACCTATTATATCTCCATATTTGTAAACAGAATTTTCAATTGAAATTTGTTGTTCATTAACTTCTCTTAAATAACCCAATGTATGTGATAGCTTACAATTATTTGGGTATACTCTAGCAGGTAATTCAGAGAACAACATACCAGGAAAACTTAATAAATTTTCATTTAATCTTGACATTTCAATATAACTCAAATGCCTTTTTACAGTAATAGCTTTGAATTTATTAATGTTACTTTTTTTATTCAAGACATTTTCTTTTATTGAATTAGAATCGATCTTAGTAATTGAACTAAATAAATGATAATCAAAACTTTCGTTTACGTCCTCCGGAATTAACTGTAAATCAAAAATTGGTCTATTATCTACTATTGCAATACCATTTCTATCATAAATTATTCCCCTTGGTGCTTTTTGAATTACCTGTCTAATACTATTCCTTCTTGATTTATTAACATATTTTTGATGGTTTAGTATTTGAATCTGAAAGTACTTAACTAATAATATAAAAAAAAATATAACAATGAAAAAATTCATTATTAAAACAGTACTTTTTCTTTTGTAATTAAAATTTTGCATTTACTTTTTTTTTACGGTGGGAAAAATTTCATTCAAAATAAGATATATAAACATATTAATTATCGAATTGATAAAAACTAATTGAATGAAGATAGCAAAATCAAAAATATTATTAAACTTAACAAAATAATAAATTGAAAAATGTATAATGAAAATTATAAAAATAAATATATTTAAAATTTTTTTTGAATAAAATCCATCGTATTTTTTCAAAGAACCAAACAAATATCCAATTAAAGATTTAATAAAAGAATAAATACCTATCAGCTCAACTTCTGAAATAAGATCTTGAATAAAACCAATACAAAAACCAATTAGGATGGTAGCAAACCTAGAATTATTTGATGAAAAATAAAGCAATATTATTAAAAGAAAATCAGGATAAATTTTAAATGATAGAAAATAAATGGCCGGAAAAATTGATTGAAAAAAAAATACTATTAATAATATTATAATATTAAAGAATATCATTTTATGACAAATACGAAATCGGGGTTATATACATCAGCTAATATTTCTACAGTTATGTTTTGAAAAAATTGATTATTATCAATATGAGAAGAAATTACTTTAGCAACAGGTATGTTAGGAGGATAGATATCTGATATTCCTGATGTCACTGCTACATCATCGATTTCAACTTTCTGACTTTTTGGGACACCTTCAATTATACCATATTTTGAATGTGTCGGAACAAAAATGCCTAAAGTACGATTTGAACCAATCCGAATAGATACTCTAAAATTTTTATCTGTTACTATTTGAATTACAGATTTATTGTTTTGAACAGAAAATATTTTACCAATTATACCATTCATATCCATAACTGGCAAGTTTGTTTTCAAATTGTTATTTTCCCCAATATTAATAGAAAAACTATTTATTGTTGGAGATAAATTATGACTAGTTATTTCACCTAATTTTAACTCAAAATTATTTTTTTCTTTATAGTCTAACATTTCTTTTAATTTTTTATTTTCAATTGATAGTGAATTGAGTTGAGTTTTTTCTAGTTCTAAAATTGTTATTCTTTCATTTAAAGATGCATTTTTCTCTTTTAAATCAAATACACTTTTATACCAGAAAAATGGTCCAAGTATGCTTGTATAATAATTTGTAAAATTATTTTTTAAATTTTTAACAGGTTCGGAATCATTAGAAAAGAAAATGGTAGTTGAAAATAGTAAAACAAAAATAAGAAAAAATATATCTTTCTTATATATTATATACCTAATTATACCAATCAAAGCTATATTAAGATATCTTTATATTTCTTTAAATTTTCAAGTACTAAACCGGTACCTTTTACTACAGAAAGAAGAGGTTCCTCAGCGATATGAACAGGCAAGCCAGTTTTAGTTCTTATATGCTGATCAAAACCTTTAAGAAGAGCACCACCACCCGTCAATACAATACCATAATCAATTATATCAGACGACAATTCAGGAGGAGTACGCTCTAGAGTTCTTCTGATACCTTCAGTAATATGTGTTATGGTATCTTTTATGGCTAATCTGATTTCGTCAGATTGTACTTCAATTGTTTTAGGAATACCAGAAACTAAGTCTCTTCCTTTTACTGAAATTCTTTGTTCTTTTGATCTTATAGCTGCTCCAACTGTAATTTTAATTTTCTCTGCAGTTCTGTAACCAATTTCTAACTTATGTTCATTTTTAAACCAATTAATAACAGAATTATCTTGTTCATCTCCTGCTATTCTAATACTATCTTGAACAACAATATCATTCAATGAAATAACTGCAATTTCAGTTGTACCACCACCAATATCAACAATCATGTTACCCCTAGGAACACTAATATCAAGACCTATTCCAATTGCAGCTGCAACAGGCTCATAAATAAGATGAACTTCACTTGCATTTGCTCTTATAGCTGAATCTTTAACAGCACGTTGCTCAACATCAGTAACACCTGATGGTATGCATATAACCATTCTAGGCCTGGCAATTCTACTTAACTCCATTTTTCTTACAAAGCCTTGAATCATACCATCAGCCATTTTAAAATCTGCAATTACACCATCTTTTAAAGGCCTGATAGTTTTTATGTTTCCTGGTGTCTTCCCTACCATTGCATTTGCTTCGTGACCAACTGCTATTACCTGATTATTAACTTCATCAAATGCCACAATTGATGGCTCATTAATTAAAATACCTTGACCCTTAGCCCAAATTAAAGTATTAGCTGTACCTAAATCAATTGCTATATCACCTGAAATTAAATTTGAAAAAAAATTAAATTTACTAAACATATTACCTCTTTAATGAAAAAAATGACGATTGCCAGTAAAACACATCACAATGCCTTCTTGATCTGCATATTCTATAACTTCTTTATCTTTTATTGATCCACCAGGCTGAACAACGGTTTTTACTCCAACATCAGATGCTATTTTTATGCCATCAGAAAAAGGAAAGAAAGCATCGGAAAACATTACTGCTCCTTTCAAATCAAAACCGTTCTCTTTAGCTTTTCTTACGGCAATTTTTACTGAATCAACACGAGATGTTTGTCCGGCGCCCAAGCCAATCAATTGATTATTTTTAACAAAAATTATACCGTTTGATTTTACATATTTTATCAATTTTAATCCTATATTAAATATTTTAAAATCTTTATCCTTTGGCTTAGTTTTTGTTACTACTTTAATTTTGTTTAAATCATCAATCAAAAAATCTTTTTCCTGAACTAAAAATCCTCCTGCTACACTTTTTATAGATAATTTCTCTTTTTTCACTTTAGTATTCCTTACTAATAATCTCAAATTCTTTTTGAGCTTTAAATAAATTAAAGCTTTTTTAGTAAAACTTGGAGCAACAATGCATTCTAAAAAAGATTTATTCAATTCTTTTGCTAAAATGTGATCTACTTTAAAATTAAATCCAACAATTCCTCCAAAAAAACTTACAGGATCAGACTTGACAGCATTTTGAAATGCTTTTAATGGATTTTTATCAGTACTAAAACCACAAGGATTTGAATGTTTAATTATACAACAAGCGTTGTCACTAAACTCTTCAACAATATTGAATGCACTTTCAATATCAGCATAATTATTGTAGGACAACTGCTTCCCATGAACCTGGGACCATATTGCATTTTTGGAACTATTTTTTTCATAAAATGCTGATTTTTGATGTGGATTTTCACCATATCTTAATCTATTAGAAAGTTTTAAATCCAGATTTATATATTTTGGCAAAATATTTTTATCATTCGATAAGTAATTAGCAATTAAATGATCATATTTACTTGTTAATCTAAAAACTTCAATACTCAATTTTTTTCTATATGAATAATCAATTATACCATCTTTTTTGTCATACTCATTGATAAAAGATTCATATTGATTCGGACTTGATAAAACAATTACATTATTAAAATTTTTAGCAGCTGCCCTCAATAAAGAAGGCCCTCCTATATCAATAAACTCAATAGCTTCTTTGTCATCTAATTTTTTTTCTATAGCTTGTTCTAAAAAAGGATAAAGATTTACAACAAGAATATCAAATACATAACCGTTGATGTTGTTTAGGTCATCTAAATGACTTTGATTTTCTTTATCTGCTAAAATACCACCAAAAATTTTTGGGTGGATAGTTTTGACTCTTCCATTCATAATTTCATTAGATTGAGTATAATTTTCAATCGAATGAACAGGAATATTATTTTTTTCAATCTCTCTAAATGTACCTCCTGTTGAATAAATTTCATAATTATGTTCGTTTAGAAAAGATGCAATTTCAATCAGTTTTTTTTTATCTGATACACTTATTAATACTTTTTTAGTCATTATAAATCTTTCTGATTTCTGGTTTATTCCCATTCCATATAATTTTATCATTAATTAAATAAGAAATAATTTTCTTATATGTTTTATGTTCTAGCCTTAATACTCTCTTAGATAATTTCTCAGCATTATCATTTGCATAAACAGGAATTTCTTCTTGATAAATAATTGGTCCTTTATCATAATCTTTATTAACAAAATGTATGGTAACTCCAGTTTTAGATTCTTTAGATTGAATCACTGCATTATGTACATTCATTCCATAAAATCCTTTACCTCCGAATTTGGGTAGTAATGAAGGATGTATATTTAAAATTTTATTTTTAAAATCATTAATGACTTTAATTGGAACTTTTTTAATATATCCAGCTAAAACAATATAATTGATCTTATAAAATTTCAAAGATTCAATAATTCTAGTTTCCTGATCTTTAGCATTCGGAAACAAGTTTACATTTACAATAATGTAGTCAATCTCATTTTTTTTAGCATATTTTACAGCACCACAGTCTACTTTATCTGAAACTAGTAAATTGATTTTCATCTTATTTGAATTTTTTTTTGAAAATCTATAAATTTCTATAAAATTAGATCCTGCACCAGATGCAAAAATACAAAAATTGAACATAAACTAAGATTCCTTTATAAATCTTTTATTTACTTTAATATCGTATTTTTTCAACCTTTTTGCAATATTTGAGGAAATACTATCTAATTTATCGGTATCATTGAAAATATTAAAATTATCTGTATCTATAACTAATACATTTTCAGAATCAAGAGACTTAATCCACTTTTCATATGCAATATTTAACTTATAAAGATACTCTGGATCAATATTTTCTTCACATTTTCGATCTCTATTTTTTATCCTGTTTAACAATGTATCCATAGATGCTCTCAAATAGATGATCAAGTCGGGACTTTTAATAAATTGTATCATTAGCTCAAATAAGTCCTTATAATTTTTCCAATCTCTTTTTGAAAGATGTCCAATCTCAAATAAATTTTTTGCAAAAATTTCAACATCTTCATAAATAGTTCTATCTTGAATAATACCTTTTTGGGTCCTCAGCATCTCCTGATGAGCTCTAAATCGATGGTTCAAAAAATATATTTGCAAATTAAAGCTCCACCTATCCATATTTTTATAAAAATCATTCAGATATGGATTATCAATAACTGATTCATAATAAGGATGTAAATTTAGAATGTTTGAGATTTTTGTAGTAAAAGTTGTTTTGCCAACTCCAATATTTCCAGCAATGCCTATAAATGGTTTATTCACTTAATTGATTACTCTACCAATTGCTTGATTGTTTTCTATATCAACTAATTGAATTTTACTTATCTTATTAATATGTTTCTTATTACCAGGTATTTTAGATTTGATATAATTTTCTGTCAATCCATATAGATGTCCATCTTTATGTGTTTCAAATAAAACATTTTTATTTTTAAACAATTGAGATTTTATAAATTTTAAATTGATTTTTTGGGAATAACTTCTCAATATTTTACTTCTTTTTTTTATAGTTCGTGGATCATTTTGATTATACATATTTATAGATTCTGTATTGTCCCTATTTGAATATGAAAACACATGCAAATATGATAAATCCATACTTTTTATAAAATCATATGTTTCTGAAAAATCATCATCATCTTCGCCTGGGAAACCAACGATTACATCTGCACCAATACACATATCAGGACTTTTTGTCTTGAGGTAACTTATACGGTCAAAGTATTTGGATGTACTATATCTTCTTTTCATTAGTTTTAAAATTTTTTTCGATCCTGACTGCAATGGAATATGTAAGTGAGGTACAATTTTATTTGAATTACAAATGAAATCAATAATTTTTTTTGTAAGTAAATTGGGTTCAATTGATGAAATTCTAATTCTAAATTCTATATTGATTTTTTCTAAAGCCTTTAGTAAATCTAAAAAATTTTCGTCTGTACTTTTACCAAAATCTCCAATATTTACTCCGGTTAGAACTATTTCATTTACACCAGAATTAATAATTTTTTTTGCTTGCATAACCGTATCTTCTATGGATTGATTTCTACTAGCACCTCTAGCCATTGGGATAGTACAAAATGTACATTTGTAATCACATCCATCTTGAATTTTCAAAAATGATCTTGTTCTATCAGAGCTTGAATAGGATTTAAAAAAACTTTTGGAATCAATTTCAGAATAACAAATATCATTTTGAATAGATTCGTTATTCAATATTTTGAATATATTTTGTTTATTTGAATTTGAAACTACAGTATTTACACCCGGTATAGATAAAATTTCTTTTGGCTTTAACTGTGCATAGCATCCTGTAACTAAAATATGAGCATTAGAATTTTTTTTTCTAATTTTATTTATTATTTTTCTACACTCTTTATTGGCGTTTTCAGTGACAGTACAAGTATTTAAAACATAAAAATTTGCATTATCTTCAAAACTTACTTTTTGATATCCATTTTCAATAAATTCCCTTGCAATTGTAGAAGACTCAGAAAAATTGAGTTTACAACCTAAAGTATGAAATGCTATTGTTTTTTTCGTGAACAATGTTTAATCTAATTTTCAGTTAATAAGTTCTGATGGCATCTGACAAAATGACCTTTCTTTACTTCTATTAACTTTTGATTTATTTTTGTTCC
>NZTO01000001.1 GCA_002703375.1 Fidelibacterota bacterium
TAACGCTATTATTGATACTGCTAAACAATTATATGATTTTGGAATACTTAAATAGGAAGATATATAATGAAAAATTTAAAAAATAAAACAGTTTTAATCACAGGGGGTGCAAGAGGAATAGGTAAACAAATTGCAATTGAATTTGCAGCACAAGGATGTAATATTATAATCTGCGATTTAGACAAATCATTTTTTAATAGAGATAATTTCAAATCAAATATTGAAGATATAGAAAATTTTGGAGTTTCTTGCTGGGGTTATAATTTAGATGTAACACAATATCAAGATGTTGTTGATACTCGAAAAAAAATTTTAAAAAATGTTGGCAAAATCGATATACTTGTCAATAACGCTGGTGTTGTTTTTGGTGGAAAATTTTTAGATATTTCTATTGATCAACATAAATTAACTTATGATGTTAATACTCAAGGTGTTGTTAATATGCTCCATGTTTTTTTAAAAGATCTAATAGATAGTCAAGAATCACATATTGTTAATATAGCTAGTGCTTCTAGTTTTACAGCTTTACCAAGTGGTGCAACTTATGCTTCAAGTAAGGCTTCGGTAAGTATTTTATCTGAATCTTTACGCTTGGAATTATTAAAAGATGGTAATCAACACGTAGGGATGACAATTGTTTCACCAGCATATGTTAATACTGGCATGTTTGATGGAGTTAAAGAACCAAGATTTATTCCAATGTTAACCACAAAAAAGCTTGCTACAAAAATTGTTCAAGCTGTGATAAAAAATAAACTCATTGTTTTGGAACCGACTTTTGTAAAATTTATACCTTTGTTAAAAGCTATTTTACCACGATTTTTATATGATTTTGTTGGTGATATATTGGGTGGCTATAATACTATGGATTTATGGAAAGGTCACTCGAAAAAGTAAAAATTATTTTAATTTAAAACGTTTAATTCTCTTAAATTATTTAAAAATCTCTCAGCTATTTCTGAATTTTTTTTATAAAAAACAGCAGGCATTCCAATTGGTGATTGAATAATTATATCATTTCCTTTTTGATTCAAATTATATTCTTCTGATGTCCATAAATGAACCCAATTCCCTTTTGGTAGATAGCAATTCACTTCATCACTATTTTCATTTAAAACTGGACAAATCATAAATTCACTTCCTAACATGAATTGCTCATTTTCTAAATTGAGAACATCCTTATCATTTGGATAGTGTAAAAATGGATGCCTAATTAATGGGTAACCATTTTTAAATGATTCTTTCATAAGTATTTTTCTATAAAACGATAATGAGGAATAAACTTTTGCCATTTTTGCAAAATGAATCATTGTTTCATCATCAGAATAAACTTGGTGATTATCTTCAGGTCTGTTACCTTCGTGAGTTCTAAAAAATGCAGTAAATGCATTCAATTCTGCCCAACGCATAAATAACTCTTTTGATCTTATATACTTTAAAACTGGTGTTTTAATAGCAGTATAACCTCCTATATCACTATGATTTAAAGAAAAACCAGATAAACCAGAACTCAATAAGCCTGTCAGTGCAGTTTTAATTCCATCATAATTATCCCAAGTTACTAGTTGATCTCCAAGCCAAAATAATGATGTATTACTTGGACTTTGTGTAAAACCTGAACGACTAAAAAATAAAAAATCATCTTCTCTATTTAAATTGTGTAAAATATCGGAATTAAATTCAGACCACATAGTAGGATAATAATTATGCATAGTATTACCACTCTTGCCTGAGAATAAATTTGAATAATAAGGTAAAGCTTCTCCAAAATCTGCCATCCATCCATGAACTCCCAATGAAAGCATATTTTCTTCTATTAAATTTTTATACCAATTCTTTGCTTTTGGATTTGTTAGATCTATTAAGCTTGCTGAAAATGTTGTTATATCTAAATCATATGGAATACCCAAACTATCTTTAACAAAATATGAGCTGTCTAAAGCAATTTTATAATAATTTATTTTATGATTTTTTTTATTTTTTACATCCGTTAAAAATGGATTTATATAGGTTAAAACTTTAATATTTTTTTCATTAAAATTTGAAACTAGAGAATCCCATTGAGGATAATGTTCTTGATCTAATTCCCAATTCCACCATAGCTGCTTTCCAAATTCAGTTATTCTTTGACCAACCCAATCTTGCAACCATACTCCAGCTATTGGTACATCTTTTTCTAATAATGTATCTATAATTTTACCTACACGCTTTGTTCCTCCTTGAATACCAATTACAGCACCATTTTGGGACCAATCAGGTAGGGGTTTCATTCTACCTGAGTAATTAGTATATTCATCAATTATTTCAAGAGGATCATCCGACTTTATTATTCCACCTTTCATTAAATTTGAAAATACAGATATAGAAATTGAATGATGATTTGAAAAATCGAATATTGAATATTCCAGATTTTTTAAATAAACTGAATTTAAATTACTTGAAATGTAATGAGGTACTGGAGCATAAGACGTAAATTCATCACCTCCTGAATTTGCAATCAAATCAATTATAAAAGTTATAGGTTGCTTTCCTCTTCCAATGCCTTGTTCTGAAACAAAAATTGGAACAATTTTACCATTTAAATTAAAGTTTGTAAATTGTTCTCCAAACCCATAAATAAACTCATCTTTGCTTGAGGTATAATGTAAACTAACTCTATTACAAAATGACCTATCTAATTCAATTTCAAAAGAAAGATGCGAATCACTTTCAGCGTATAAAACAAATCTATATGGTACTTTTATTTTTTTATTTTTATTATTTAGATATCCAATGAAAAGTAATGAGTCGTTAGAAACATATATCTGATCAATAAATTGATACTCAAAAGTCTTCTCAATTTTATCTTTAATGAAAAAAGAACCATGATCTTCTTTAACTTTTTCTTTAGCTTTATAACCTGCTATAAAAGCCTTATTTTCTAAAGTTTTCCAAATTATATGATTTAGATTATTGTTTTTAAACAAAGAAAAAGATATTTTTGTAGAATCAAATTCTAAATAGAATTTTCCAAAATTATAACTGGAAATAGATTTTAAATTATTATTTAATTCAATAGTGTTTTTTGAAAAGGTTGTATCTGTAAAAAGTAATAAAACAACTAACATAAAAGCACTTTTTATATTTTTTTTTATTAACAATTTTTAATTAATGTATGTTCTGATTTGAGTAAATATTAACAATTATAACACCAGATACAATTAATAATAAACCTAATATTGATTGCCATTTTAAGATTTGACCATATATGAAATAACTAAACAAAGATATCAAAAAAATACCAAGTCCTGACCAAGTTGCATAAACTATAGCAATTGGTAACGTTTTCATCGCAAATGTTAAAAAATAAAAAGCTAAGAAGTATGCAATTGATAAAGTTATTGTTGGTATAGGTTTTGTAAAATTTCCTGATGAAGACAATAACATTGTTCCACAAACTTCACATATTATTGCTAAAAAAAGATAAAAATAAGTCACACTTTTATATTATTTAACTTATCAAATTGATTACAAAGATAAAATGAAATTAGATTAGAAGAAATGATATAAATAAAGAACAAAGATGAATGAAGACTGTTTAATCCATACCAGGAAAAATCTTGAATTAGTAAAATAAATGAAACCATTAATAACTTTAATAAATCAACTAAAACTGCATATTTTTTATTATCTAAAATTGATGTAAAAGAAAATATATTCATCAATAAAAATAATGCATATAAATAATACATAGATGCATCTACGTCTGGAATAATAATGAATAGATGTAACATTAAAAATCCGGTTGTAATTAGCTGTAACCAACCCCAAAAAATTACTTTATTCGAATTATGTACCATGTACTTGGTTTGCTTTGACGGATCAATAGTCTCCAATAATGGATACTTTTTAATAACATCTGCGGGCCTCCAACCTGTTGGCATAAACCATATTTTAATTTTATCTTTTAACGTTTTAGTATTCCAACAATCTCTAGCTAATTGAGTTATATGTTTAAAATTAATTATTATAGGATTCCAGGTTGCAGTAGGTCTTAAAATGCCATAAACAGGCTTTATATGATCTAATTCTTTTTGAAAAGTTCCAAAAATCTTGTCCCATATAATAAAAATTTGACCATAATTTTTATCAATATATTCTGGATTTATGGCATGATGTACTCTATGATGAGAAGGTGTAACAATAAAATATTCTAAAATTCCCATCTTATCAATCAATCGAGTATGATACCAAAATTGTAAAAAGAGATGAATTGGAGCTATAATTGCAAAAATTTTTGCAGGTATTCCAAATAAAGCTGCAGGTATCCATAAAAAAGTAAAAAATTTAATAGTATCAGAAATTGATTGTCTTAAAGCACAAGATAAATTAAATTCTTCACTACTATGATGGATTAAATGCCGATTCCATAGAAAATTTACCCTATGACTAAAGCGATGGGACCAATACCCTGCAAAATCTTGAATTATAAATGCTAAAATAATGGAGATCGATAAAGATTCAAATTTTATAATAGTCAAATTGTCAACAAACCAAGTATAACTTATCAAAACAAAACTAAATTTAATGGCATCTTTAATGGTATTACTCATCCCTGAGCTTAAACTTGAAATCATATCTTCAGAATTATTTATTTTTACACCTTTATATTTTGCAAAAACCATTTCAATTAAAATTAAAATTATGAAAATTGGAATTGCAAAAAATAATAACTGAACATATAGGTTCATAAAATTATTTTAATCCAATTTCTTTTAATCTTTGATCCAAGTATTCTCCAGCAGTGAAATCATTTAATAATTTCACATTATCAAGTGGGTGTAGAAATAATGGCATTGACATACGAGAAATATTTTTATTTTCATTATCAGGGTTAATTACTCTATGTGTAGTTGAAGGATAATAACCATTTGAAGCCATTTGAAGCATATCTCCAATATTAACAACAATTAATCCTGGATCGCAAGGAACCTCATACCAATTATTATTATTATCTAACGCTTGCAATCCGGATGAAGTAGCTGATATGAGTACAGTTATTAAGTTAATATCCTCGTGTGCTGCTGCTCTGACCTCATTTTTATCATCTGAATCTCTTAAGGGTGGATAATTAATTATTCTAAACAAATTTCTTTGACTATTTTCAACCATTTTTGAAAGGGGCATTGAAAAACTAGATTTAATATTTTCAGGAGTATTTAATTCAATCCAATTTAATAAATTCTCTGCCAATCTGCATAAATCACTATATAAGGCTTTTGTTTGTTTTGAAGTAGTATCAGGGCACTGCCCAACAGCATAATAATTAAAGAATTCTTTTAAATCTCTATAATTATAATCTTTTGCATGCTCAGTTCCGAAAGGGAAATATCCATCTTGAGCTTGTTTATTCTTGTCATATAAGAAGTTATGTTTAATATCTGAATTAAAAAAAGATTCCCATTTTTGATAAACTGAATTAACAAGTTGGGTATCTATAGGGTGGTTTTTAACTACAGCAAAACCAGTTTGTCTCAAAGAATTTGTAAAATTTACAGGTGCAAATTCTGAATTGTAGTCAACTATTTCAATTTTTTTACTCATTAAAATACATCTTATTTTATAATAAATGTATTCTTATAAAAGTATCATTTCAAATTATTTTTTGTAAAATTTATTCTAAAATTATACTAACAATCGCAACTATATCTAAAATATTAACTAAACCATCTTCATTCATATCAGCTAAATATAAATTTGATGGATCTATAATAATTTCTTCTAAAATATGCTGAACAACTAATACAATATCTAAAATATTGACTAATTCATCCATGTTTATATCACCTAATACATATTCACTTTCTATTATAGGTGTTCTCGTAGTTATAAATAACGCTGAATAGTCATTTAATGTTCTAGCAGCTGTTGGATACTGATTATTAAATGTGTATTCTATACCAATGGTTCCATCATGATTTTCCAAACCAACACTGCAATATGCACCGTGAATAACAGCATCCCAATTTCCAACGGGATAACTACCTGTAGATGTATTATTGAACTCTTTATACTGCATTAACATTTCACCGTCACCAGTTGGTGTTTGATCACTTGTATTGTATAAAATTAATTGAAAACTTTCTATTGAATTACTATTAAATGTTCTCATATCAGACCATTCAATAATATAGTAATCATTATTGGGAGAAGAGTAAGCAAAAACATCACCTCCACTTGTTGTTTTTAAATCATCCCAGAAAACAGCTACCATTGGTGATGGGCCACCTGCACCTGGCAGTTCATAGTTTCTGAATGATTCCATATTTGTTTCTCCAAATGTAATCCAACCATTACTACAAATTGTTATTTCATCGTATTCTATGCCATAAAATGTAAACGGAAATGGTAATGGAACCGTAGAAATACTATTACTATACTCTCCATTGCCGTTATCATTCAATCCAACATCAAAACCATCTCCACCATAACCTGGATCTATTTCAATCCAATTATATGTTGGTGCTAGATCATAGTCTGTATCAAAATGGTCATAAATATAATAACCGTGTTGATCGGGTCCAAGCGGGTCAGTGACAGAAACAGTGCCGAGCTGAACAGAAAAGTTAACTTTTTGGTTAAAACCTTGGTTATTATTCAATACAATCTCAAAATTAGCAACAGTTCCATTGATTATACTTGAATTAGCCGTTATTACAAAGCTATTTAAAGATAATCCATCTTGGTTTGGATCGATTGTATTCCAACTTGAACTATTACCATTTATCTGTAAACCTGGCAATGATGTTGATAGAGTACCACTTAAATCATTTATTTGCGTAGTACCTTGATTATATAATGATATAAAAACTTGACAACTTTCACCTGGCTCCAATACTCCATTTAAATTATCATCTTCTAAAATTAATATATTAGACAAGTCCATTTTTGCACCAGAAACTGAGGCTGGTACTGTAATATTCCAATTATTACCCTCAGAGTTTAAATTTAAATGTAATTCTAAATCAGTGGCATCTAAAACGTCTTCATTTAATTGAACAGAAAATGTAATTAAATCACTATTTGAATTAGAATCAAGATTACCAATGTTTACTGCTTCACTTAAAATATTAACATGTTGTGAATTAGATAGAAGATTTACATTTAAACTACTAACTGAGGATGAGCCTGAATTCAATAACCTAAATTGCATATCAAAAGTTTCACCAGCGTTAATTATACCGTCTCCATTACCAGCATCATCTAAAATACTTATTTCTGAAGGTGGAAGAGATAGTACTACATTACTATTGGAAATAGAAATAGTAGACTGGGATGGTTTGTGATCTTGTTTTACAACTGTCACTAAAATTTCCCCAGAACCAGTATCTTCAAACTCTAAAGTAGCTATTCCACTTGAATTAGTATATGCTGAAACAAAAATTTCATCATCACCTTTTAATAGAGTTACGTATGCTTCATTAACTCCAAGACCATTTTCATTAAGTACTTCAACATTAACAAAATTGGATCCGGGCTGGATAGTTGATACATGATTTACTGTTATAATTTGAGGACGCTTTGTCCATAGATGTGTAGAAGCATCGCCCATCAGATTGTTCCAATAGGAAAATAAATTAACATTATTACTAGGATTTGATGGATAAATATTATTTAAAACTAACTTTCCATATGCAACAGCTTCCCCTGCTGTATAGTTTTCTTCAATAAAAATTCCTTCGTAAATACCCATATTTATGATATTATTAAAAGCAGTATGCGTGTATATCGTCGCGGTTCCTACTGCCGCAATAGCACCCACAGGTGCATTAGGTGTACCTGAACGTAATAACGTTTCAGAAAGACAATATGTACCTGAATCAAATGAGCCGGTGTCACAGGTTAAAAATGTTGCGAATGGGTGTTTTGAATAATTGTATAAATCTTCCATTATTGCATCTGGATCAAAGCCACTAGCACCATAATATCCTCGATAATTAACATACAATGTTCCATTGTTAAATTGGTTCTCTATCCAATTTGAGTAACTATTACCATTATATTTTGTTTGAATATTTTCAGTTCCATATTCATCCATTAGCTGTTGTATATATTCGTTTGTTATTACCGTAGATATTCCTGAATCATAGGGGTCAGAAACAAGCGATGCTGTTTCATACCAACCATCATCCATATCTAAAGCTTTTTCATAATTTAAAATTTTGTTAACTACAACACCAATATGGGTTGGGTTTCTAACAGATAGTCTACCAATTATTACTTCAGGGAAAAAATCATTTCCAGCAATCAAAGAATATGGCCAATCACCTTCACCCTGAACTCCAGAATAATATTCATAATTTGTATCAACTGAATAACTACCAGATGCATCACCAACAATTGTTACAAACTCTGGGGGAATTTCCCAATTATTATAAGCGTTATCTATATAATCTTTAATATCATCACTATTGTTACCGATATCATTTACATCAACAGTGTAAACAACATATCCTCTTTGATGTCTCCATTCTAATAATTCTTGAAAAGTTTGATCATTTGAACTGGCTCCTCCACATATATAAAGGATTGATGGAGGCTGAAATTTTTCATTATTCCTCATTACATAGTTAGGTGAAAATTTTGTCATAAATTTTTCAAATACTCTAGATCTTGGCATTTGTTTATAGTTATTATTTTCAATTATTCCATTTTCAATAATATCAATTTCGATTTCATCAATCACTTCTAAAGTTCTTGTATTTGGATAATAATTAAAGGGAGTGATTGTTATAGTAATAAATTCTTCTCCCCTCATAATTTGACGATTTGAAACTTCAATATTATTTAATGGATATTTATTTGTAGAGTTATAAAAATCTGAATTTTTTAAAAATGATTTATTCTTTACGTTGTTTATCTGGTTTTGAGATGGATAAAGATCAATATTTTCTTCAAAATGAGAATTAATAATATTCATTTCAACTTCATAATCAGTAAATGGGTCAACGTGATATGTTATTGAATAAGTTGGTAATTCAGGCATACCCTCTTCTGATGTAAAACCAGATTTATCTGATTTGATTCTGACATGGCCATCTTTTTCAACTAGTTGAATATCATTTAAACTGAAACCGATTTTTCTTGAACCTGATTCTTTTTCAGTTAATTGAAAATTACCAAATAGTGATGATATCATTATTATCAATCCAAAACTTTTTAATGTCTTATAACTCAATTTTAGCTCCTAATTACTTTAATCTTTACAAATTTAAACAAGTGTAAAATTATATATAACAAATACAAATACTTTATTTTTTTTTGTTTCAATTTGTAAAACATTTTTAAATAAAAAAAGGCTGACATTAAATGTCAGCCTTTTCATATGTATAAAATTCAATTTTATATCTACTTTAATAATACTAACTTACTTGTCTGAACTGTATTACCTGATTTCAATTTGGCAATATACAATCCCGAAGGTTGACTTGTTGCATCCCAAGTAGCACTATAACTACCAGATGATAGCTCACCATTCCACAGTGTTGAAACTAATCTACCATTTATATCAAATATAGATAGCTCTACCATCCCTGCACTCTTAACACTGTAATCAAGAGTAGTCTCAGGATTAAATGGATTTGGATACGCTGTCGACAATGTAACAGTTTCAGGTATTATCACCTGCGTTAAATTATTGATGTTATAAATTCCATTTGAATTCCAACCTGTTATTGCTCCAGTAAGTTCAATGTGTTCCCCACTATAATCTTTTACCAGATAAAAAGTAGGAATATCACCCTCATTACAAAACTCAGATGTTTCTAAACTTCCATCATAACCCATAGCAGGTATATCCGTATAAGATCCTTTCCATTGTCTAGAACCTACTAACTGATCATTATTATAAGCTAATATCCAATCTCCATATTCTGCACCTTCAATATCTTCCACAAAATAGAAAGCTTGCTCCATAGATTGAGTGAATTCATATGTTGAGGAATATGCTGACTCAGTTGATCTCATAGAACCTGTAGGCTCATTAAAAGAAAAAGATACACCAGAGTTAACTTTTGCCCAATATCCTTTGGTTCCTTCTAATTGATTTAAACTTCCAACCCACATATTTGGACCTATCTGACTCGCTGCAACACCTTGACCAATAATACCATTAAACTCAGCTTCTGCTGCATCTGGTATAGCATCCGTAATTGAAGATGAGCCTTCGTAAGGGAATGAAATTAGGTTTGCACCACTGTTAAGATCATAAACTGTAGTTGATTCGGTTGGAGTTGCTCCAACAATTGATAAAGTTCCAGAGTTATCTACTTTCACCCAATAACCGCTTGTTCGTGATATACTAGATAAACTTCCAACCCACATATTTGGACCTATCTGACTCGCTGCAACACCTTGACCAATGACTCCAGTAGCGTTTGTTCCTAATGAACCCATAACATTGGCAATAGTAACATCATCTGGTAGTGCCCAAAAACTTATTAAATTTGCACCACCATTCAATGGAATTTCATAATCAACATCTGAAGTACAACCTCCATCTGAAACTTCTTCTCCAATTATTTGTGTTTCAAATAAGGTAAAAAGTTCGAGATTTGAAAATCCAGGTAATTCAGGTCCATAAGTTTCAGTACAATATTCTATATTTTCTGAATTGTCAAAAATAACAATCTCAGGAATGTCACCAAGCTGTAAATAACCAGGGAATTCGTTGGATGCAGTATTACCCATTAAAGGTATTGTAATTACACCATTATCAACATCTTCAGCTTTAACCCAACCAACACATACGTTATCATTGAAAGCTCCAATATAATCATATGGTGACAATTCATCCACATTAATAGAAATTAGATTTAAATTAAATAAATAAAATGCCTGTAAGGTACTCTGATCAAAATTCCAATTACCATCTCCATTTATAGTGGCTTGAAAATCATTTTCATCACATATCAAATCACCATCTTCATCGTTTAAGCAATTCCCATCACAATCATAACCATTTTCAGGTAAAGAACCATCACAATCACAAGTACCATTTGGGAAACCTTCTCCGCATGGGCCACACTCACCGTCGCACGAGGTTCCGTCTCCATTTGGTATGCCACAACAATCTGCGCACGAAGAATTATCACCGTCGCATACTCCACATTCATCAACTACTGAATTTCCAAAACATTCTCCTGAGCAATCTTGATCAGCATTATTCCCATTACAAACTCCACATTCATCAACAACTGCATCTCCACCACAATCACCTAAACAATCTTCAATGGCATCACCATTACAAACACCTAAACAATCTTCAATGGCATCACCATTACAAACACCTAAACAATCCTCTTCAGCATTGCCGAAACATTCTCCTGAGCAATCTTGATCAGCATTATTCCCATTACAAACTCCACATTCATCAACA
>NZTO01000002.1 GCA_002703375.1 Fidelibacterota bacterium
AATGAGTTTACTTTGGAATTTTGGGTATCTAATTCAGTAATTAATTCTAATGACTCACCATTTTTATTTTTATTTGGTAGTAAGCTTGATAATAATGATTTTGATTACCAACTTGGTATGTCTCAAAATATAAATAAACCAAATTCAATGAGATTATATGTTGATAATTATGTACATGAATTCGAAATTGAAAATCTAAATTGGACTGAAGAAGAAATTTTTTATAATTTAGTTTTTGTATATGATACCTCATTTATTCAAATCTTTATTGATGGTGTATTAAAAAAACAAATATCAACAAGTAGCTATAATATAGATTTTGCTAACTGCGATTTATTCATTGGTGCCAAAGGATTCAAAGATTACCCAGTATTACCCACCAACTTTTGGTCTGGATATTTTGATGAAATTAGAATTTGGAAAAAAGCACTATCAAATATTGTATACTTTACTCCATCTTATAATAATTTAGATATTAATAATACAACAACTGTATCTAATGAAAATATCACATTCATTGATGCTGATGGTGTTGGAGAATCAGAATGTTTATTAACTGATACTTGGAAATCTGATAATCTTTTTTATCAAGAAATAGATCTATCAAGTATTAATACCCTATATCTTGATGGATCATTAGAAAATTATGATAACTGTATATGCTATAACCAGGGTGATGGAACATATGATTGTTGGGATATTTTAACTTTAGTTGAATATCATAATTTATACCCTGAGCAAACTATAGCAAACTATGGTGATCCATTGATTGATGAATTAATTTCATTATTAAAATTCAATAAATTTCCATCTAATGCACAATCTGTCATTGATGAAAGTGGTAACTACAATGATGCGTTAATTTATTCGTTACCTGGATATGAAGCAGAATTTGTTGAAATTGAATTTTAATTCAACTACCTAAACATATTAAAAAAACTCCAAAAATTAATATAGCATAACCTACTTTATTACTAAAATTAAGTTCTCTATTATACTTATTAATATTTTCTAAATGATTATCAGCATCAGATTCACAATTACTTCCACATTCTCTGATTTGATTACTCAATAATAGAGCACCTCCAATACCAATTAAATATCCTCCTGTTATTCTAGTAACTTTATTAATAGTTGAAGTATTTTCTATCATTGTGGAATCTGAATGCGTATTGTAATAGATTTTATCAATATCTTCACAATAAATAAAGCTAATTAAGATTATTATTGTAAAAACATGTTTTGTCATTGATTAATCATTATCCATATAAAAAAGAGTTTCCTCACTTTTGTTGGGACTGAACTCATACAACGGAAAGTCTGGCTCAATCAACTTAAGTGAGGAACTCTTTTAGTTTGATAATTATATATTTTAATTAAATTAATTTTCTTTTTGAGATTTCCAAACAATCCTTAATAAAAATTTATCAAAATCACTAATAAAGGGACTATTATTCATAATCGATATAAGTTCTTGACCATCAGGGTACTTTCCTATATCATAAATATCATCAAGAAATAAACAATGTCCCATTTCGTGCGCAAAAACAGTATAATTTGCGTCACCTGTTTCGTAATCAGTAATCTGTCCTCCAATTTTCAAATATTGTCTTTGAGCTACTGCATCCCAAGTAATTTTATGCCAAAATTTAGTAACAAACATATTGATTGATTCCGGATGTGAATAATCAGACCAACTATTAGGGAAAAATTGAGTAGACTGATCTAAATCTTCTCTATTATCCGAAACATATAAATCCAAAAAGTCCACAATTTCATACCAGTTTTGATCGAAAATTTCGTTGTTATCTATAAATCTAATCTCCCAAGGCGATTGTTCATTAGTCAAATTATAATTTGTAACTAAAGGATAATCATTATATGAACTTAAAAACGACTGATCAAGATTAACACCCTCATTAAAGGTAAAACCAAAAACTTTAACTGCTACTTCTGCAGGTGCTTCTGAATCATAATCTTGTAAACTGCTTAGCCAATCGTTTGCAATAAGCTCATACTGATTTGTTAAGTTAGTTATTGCCTGCTCACTAATTGAGCCAATCCAATTTTCAACGTGATAATATATTGGCCAGGTACCTGTTTCATGAATTGTCCATAATGGATTTTTTAAATGATATAAATTATTTAGACAAATTTCTTCAAAACGAATAGCATTGATAATAAATAAATCTTTTTCTGCCTGTGATAATTCCATTCCGATGAAGAATTCCTCATAAGGTATATTATCACAAATATCATCCTGATTTTCATCAATCAAACAATTATTATTACAATCAAAAAATGATGATTCATATTCACAACAATTTTGACAAGATTCATTGGCATTTATATCGTAATTACAGGCAGACGGATCTTGACAACCTTCAGACCAATTTAAAATAAAATCAACTAGTAAAATGATATCTAAAATACTAATTTCAGTATCTAAATTAATATCTGCACATTCAGTACAGCTTTCATTTAAAATACATTCAACTAAATGTATAACATCTATTATATTTACTAGTTCGTCATCATTCAAATCGCCTTCATAGCAATCTATGCAATTTTGATTTGTACCACTACAAATATTATCGCAATCAATTTGATCATTACATTCACAGGCATTAATTGACCAAGTTGTATTAATTGGTATAAAAGGCCAACTGATATCAGTCTGAAAAGTCCATGCATTACCATCTGCTAAATTTTGTTCTGTAACAACATATACTAAAGCAACTCCACTATTACAATTGGTTGGTATATTTATTGCATCAATATAAAACTGATTATCTCCAAAAAACATTTCATTACCAATATTAAAAATCATTGTATTTAAATAATAATATTCTAGATTAATTCCGATATAATTACCATTCCATCCATATTGATTGCAAGTTGAGCCCCCCTCAACAATACCAGAAAAATTACCTGTATCCGAAGATGGATCATAATACTGACTTTCCGAATCTAAACATCCAATATTTTGCATATAAGCAATTTGGAATAATAGCAATCTGCAAACAAATAATGATGCTGGAAAAAAATTAAATCTTTTTGCACTTTCATTTTTTTTAAAAGCTATAAACAAATTTTCTCCTTTTTTGGTATTGAATAATTAAATAATTCAAAATCTAGTTCTTTTAAAGTACAAATAAACACCTATAATAGATAGTACTAAATAAATAATTACAAATTCAACATATTCTATAATGTATAATCTTTTAAAGAAAAAAGCTCCAATTTTATGATATAATAAAAAACCTATAAATAAAGAAAAATAAATGATATGCTGTTTTTGTGTACCTAACATTTTGTTAATAAATAAAACCCAAAAAGGAATGAAAAAAAATATTAAAAAATGAATTATTTTTTTTTTAATTACCTCAAAATCGCTCAAAAAATATAATCCAGGTTCATTTAATATTTTCTCAAATAAAAATAAAAACACAACGGCAGTTATTAAATGTTTTTTCATAAATCTTTTAAAAAAATAAATTAGTTTTAAAAATTATATTATTATACATATTGCTACTATCTAAACTAATGAGTATTCTAAATTAATCCTTTTTGTATTATCTAAAATTAATTGATGTCTGTTCAGTTGATTCCAATGATTTCTATTTGACTCATCTAAAATAATTGGCTGCCGATTTTTAGAATTATGTATGTGTTTCATTATACCTTGGGCATTTTGTGTTATTATGGAAAATGAATTAATAATTTCACCTGTAAATTTATTAGTCCAACTATCCCAAATACCTGCAAAAGCAAATAATTCTCTATTTTTTAGATAAATATGGTATTTAATTTTATTCAATCCTTCGTGCCTCCATTCGTAAAATCCATCAGCAATTACTAAACAATGTTTTCTACCAATTAAATTTTTAAATGAAGGTTTTTCTTTTAATGTTTCTGATCTTGCATTAAGAGTTTTACTTTTGATGCTATTAGCCTTTTCTTCGTTTTGAATCCAATGAGGAATCAAACCCCAATTAAAAAATTGAATTTTTTTAGGTCTATCACTAGTAATAACAGGAACTTTTGGATTAGAAAATCCATTTATATTTTGATTTGATATAAATTCGTAGTCTGAATCAAAATTGGCACTAAATTTATTTTCTATATTGTTTTTCGAAGAGTTAATTGATATATGAAAACACATTTATCATTCATTTAAATAATAGTTAAATTTAATAATCTACTCAATTTCATCATCTGCTCCTAAAATATCAACTAATACATCATTTTCAGCCAATAAATCTTCAAATGTAATTTTACCAAGTTCTTCAAAATCTAAACCTGTTGTTAAGGTTATCTGATCATTTTGTCCATTTGTTAATTGGATATCAAAAACTAAATGAAGTAAATCATCTTCGTGCTCTTTGGTTCTTCCAATACAATCGAAAGACATTATGTGATCTAAATTATATACTTTTCCAGTTTCAATACATTGTATATACATTTGTTTTTGTTTCTCATCAAGCATTATTAACCTTCCTCAAATTAAAATTTTTTTTAAATCATAATATCTACTTTAAATCCATAATTTCTAAAACACCATTACCATCAATTTCTGTACCATCTGATAATTTTAATTTTACTTTACTTTTAAATCGAGTATAATATGGATCAACCTTTGAAAATTGCATAATTTGTTTAAAAAACGGAATTTTAACAACATCAAATAAGCTCAAGTTTTCAATTACATCTTGACCTTCAATTTCTAAGTAAAAATTATCTTTAGTTAATATTTTTAATTTTGAAAAGAGCGTTTCATTGTTTTTATCATATAAATTAGATATTAAATTTTCTTTTGAAGTAAAGATACCATTTTGGCCAAAATTTTCATAAACTGTTCCTGTACTATCTCCTATGTATATACCAGGAATTGAATATCCACCTCTTTTTGATATAGTATTAAGTTCAAATCCAATAACTGTGTAGGGTCCAGCCTTGCCTCTAAACCAAATCCAATCATCAAATAATTTTTGAAGTGGAACATTTCCCCAATTATGATCATGATATCCATCACCATTTATTTTTTTTGTTTGATTTTTAAATTCTAAGTTACCTTCAACTTTTCCATTAGGCACAGCAGCTAACCAAGCAAAATAATCATCTTGAGCACTTATTATGCCATCTTGAGGTCGATAAGATTGTGTTTTCGATACCAAATTTAAATCAAATCCAAAACCATCAAAATCATTTTTATCAATTCTAATTTTGTATTCTTTGAGATTACCTGAAAACACATTATTCCCAAATTCAACAAAACAACTATCTTTTGAAATAAAAACATTTTTACTATTAAAAAATTTTATTTTTTTATATTCTTCTCCGTTTGGTTTATTATAGTTCACTCCGATGTAGTAGAAATTTTTTAAATTTTTAATTTTCCAAAAATATGCTACAATAACACTTCCATCATCCAAATTAGCATCAAAATACCACCATTCATATTCACCATTTTTATTATTAGTTCTTAAACCATCTTCATATGGTTTAACAATTTGACCTAACTTATCCGATTGAAGTTCGGGATCAAAATCAGGTAAATCTTTAATACCAAAATAAAGTGAAGAACAACTTAATAAAAAAGCTACACAATAGATTAAAATAAATTTTTTTGTAAAAAATTTCATAATATTTTATTTTCAAATAATTAGTCTAAATATGATTTGTAGTAATTTAAATAAATTTAAAATAATAAAAATTATATCTAAATAATTGATTTAAAAGTTAAAATATATTAATATAATTAAGGTCAAGTTATGAATAAATCTTTATTATTTATTTTTTTTGTTTCAATTTCTTTTTCTGAATTACTTCATCCTGAAAATTTTTCAGAACAAAATTCCACTCATATTCTATTTAAATGGGATCAAGAACAAGAAGTATATGATTATAATATTCAAATATCATCATCAATAAATTTCAATAACAATTCAATTATAAGAGATACTATTATTAATAAACCGATTTATATTGAGAAAGAACTTATCGATTGGGATAATTTATATTTTTGGAGAGTTAGGACAATTGATATGGAATCTCAGGGTAATTGGATAGAAACTAGACGATTTTATACTTCTGAAAATAAAGTTAATGTTGATTTAAATATTTTAAATCAAGAATTAATTCAAGAAGGATTAACAATCATTGGTGATGATGGTAATTTATTAACGGCTGTTTACGATTCAAATGGTAGATGTATTTGGCACGATGGAGATTTAAATGTGATGTTAAATAATACCAATGAATATGGACAATTATTTGGTTTTTCAGGTAATAATTGGCCTAATAAATCTGGTATTGAATATAATTATTTCAATGACATAGTTTGGCAAGGGCCTTCGGATATTTATATTGATGAACATGAAATTAAACAAATACCTAATCAAAACTACATGGGTTTTGTTGAAGAATTTAATTTAGGTCCTATTCCTTTAGGTGAATGGACAAACATTTATCAATCATTAGGGTATGAGGCAGATGGAGAAAGCTATGAATTTAATTGGAAAGGCAATAGATTAGTAGAATGGGATAGGTTTACAAAACAAGAGCTCTGGTCTTGGAATCCATTTGATTTTTTTTCATTTGAAGAATATGATCAATATGGTGGTACGTGGTATTACAGTTTTGATGTTCATGATTGGATGCATTCAAATGCATTTTATTTTGATACAAATGATAATTCGATTTACATGTCTCATAGACATTTATCAAGAATTACTAAAATCTCTTATCCCGAAGGCCAAATTGAATGGGTTATGGGACTGCCCTGTCCGTACATGAATTTATGTGAACAAAATATTTGTTCTGACTTAAAATTTAGTTTCCAACATCATATTTCTGTTTTAGATAATGGCAACTTAATCTTTTTTGACAATGGAAATTTAAGTGAGTTATTAAATGATCTAAATGATCCTGTATCAAGGGTTATTGAAGTTGATGTTACAGAAAATAATAATTGTGAAATTATATGGGAATATACTTTACCAGAAGAATTGTTTGGTCCATTTCACGGTAGTGTCCAAAAATTAAGCAATGGTAACTATTTAATAAATACTGCTGGAATGTATAATACAAATGGTCACGGTGGTACTATAATTGAAGTTACAGAAAATAAAAATATAATTTCAATTGCAGAACCAGAAACATCTTGGGGTGATAATCTTTATTCTTACAGAGCTTATAGAATACCATCTATATATCCAAATGCATTTTCAATTGTTTTTAACAATCTTAAAATTATAAATGATCAAAATATTATAGATTCTGATTCTAGAGCAATCTCATTTAATATTTATAATGAAAGTGGTTTTACTCAACCTTATACAATATCATTAAATGACTTAGAAAATCAACTTTTTAACAATATTGATACTACAATTTATATAAATGCTTATGACAATATTAATTTTGAAATTAATGCAAATAATACTGAATTTTCTTCAACTAATATTGATATTAGTGTTTATCCATTTCATCATCAATATGACACTTATAATAATACTTTTCAAATAAATTTAAACAATATAAATCTAGGTGACTTAAACGAAGATTTTGATATCAATATTCAAGACATAATTATAATTATTCAACTAATTTTAAATGATGAATTTAATTATTTAGGTGATTTAAATATGGACTTAGAATTAAATGTCATCGATGTAGTTCAAATAGTAAATATAATTTTAAATTAAAATGATAACACTTTATATGGTTTTCTTTATAAATTTTTGCCTCGATATTTATAATATCAGGGCCCTTAGCTCAGCTGGTTAGAGCAGTGGACTCATAATCCATTGGTCCGGGGTTCGAGTCCCTGAGGGCCCACATCAACCTCTTTATAAGAAGAGGTTTTTTATTTATAATAAAAAAGGGGGAATAATAGTCTATTCCCCCTCCACAAAAATATTTTACTATTTTGTATTTATTTCATCATTACCATCTTACGTGTTACCGTAACTTGATCAGATTTTAATCTGTATATGTATAATCCTGCAGAT
>NZTO01000003.1 GCA_002703375.1 Fidelibacterota bacterium
AAAACCTCTACTCTATAATCTCTGTTACAACACCTGCACCAACAGTGTGTCCACCCTCTCTTATCGCAAAACGCAATTCCTTATCCATAGCGATTGGAGTAATTAACTCTATATCCAAATTAACATTATCGCCTGGCATTACCATCTCTACACCTTCAGGCAAATTTGCCACACCCGTTACATCTGTTGTTCTAAAATAAAACTGCGGGCGATACCCTGTAAAAAATGGAGTGTGCCTTCCACCCTCTTCTTTTTTCAAAACATAAACCTCAGCTTTAAACTTTTTATGGGGCGTAATTGAACCTGGCTTGGCAATAACCATCCCTCTTTTTATATCAGCTTTTTCTATACCACGCATCAAAAGACCAGCATTGTCACCTGCCTGACCTTCATCTAGCAACTTTCTAAACATCTCAACACCTGTACATACAGACTTCTTATCACTATCCAAACCAATAAGATCTATAGCATCACCAACCTTTACAACACCTGACTCAATCCGACCAGTAGCAACAGTCCCTCTTCCAGTTATTGAAAATACGTCCTCCACTGGCATTAAAAAGTCTTTGTCAATCTCTCTTTTAGGCTCAGGAATAAAACTATCAACCTGATCCATCAACTCAATAATACAATCAGCATCACCACCTGCACCCTCAGCATTCAACGCATTCAATGCACTCCCCTGAACAATTGGCGTATCGTCACCAGGAAAACCATACTCATCCAACAACTCCCTCAGCTCCATCTCAACCAATTCAAGCAATTCCGGATCATCAACCTGATCACACTTATTCATAAAAACAACTATAGAAGGAACATTAACCTGCTTAGCCAACAACAAATGCTCCCTAGTTTGCTGCATCGGACCATCTGTTGCAGCAACAACAAGTATAGCACCATCCATCTGAGCAGCACCAGTTATCATATTTTTGATGTAGTCAGCGTGACCTGGACAATCAACATGAGCATAGTGACGATTAGCTGTCTCATACTCAACGTGAGCTGTATTAATAGTAATACCACGCTCCCTCTCTTCTGGAGCATTATCAATTTGATCAAAGTCTGTCGCCTCACTTAAACCTTTAGCGGACAAACATTTTGTTATTGCAGCAGTCAATGTAGTCTTACCATGATCAACATGACCTATAGTTCCTATATTAACGTGCGGCTTTGTTCTTTCAAATTTTGCTTTAGACATATCTTAATTATTCTCCTTTATGATGCTACTTTTCCTTGAAACTTTTCAATGATTTTTTCTTGAATGAAATTTGGTGTCTTTTCATAATGTGAAAATTGCATAGTAAATAAGGCTCTGCCAGATGTCATCGACCTCAAATCAGTAGCGTAACCAAAAACACTCGAGAGAGGTATTTCACATTTTAAAACTTGAACATCTTTCCTTTGAGTGGTACCTTGAATATTTCCCCTTCTAGATGTTACATCGCCCATAACTGATCCAAGATACTCATCAGGCATAACAACCTCTAAAGACATCATAGGCTCCAATATCACAGGAGAAGCCTTCTTTACAGCCTCAGCAAATGCCATAGAGCCTGCAATCTTGAATGCGATTTCACTAGAGTCAACGTCGTGAAAACTACCATCTTTTAGTGTAACTTCAACGTCTTCAAGTGGATATCCAGCCAAAACTCCATTTTTCATTGCCTCTTCAATACCATTACTAACTGGGTTTATATATTCTTTAGGAATCGCACCACCTACAATTTTATTATTAAAAATATAGCCTTTCCCAGGCTCTGTTGGATTTAAATCAATAACAACGTGACCATACTGACCTCTACCACCACTTTGCCTTACAAATTTACCCTCAACATCATTGACCGCAGAAGTTATACTTTCCTTATATGCAACTTGCGGTGCCCCAGTATGAACCCCAACATTAAATTCTCTTTTTAACCTATCAACAATTATTTCCAAATGAAGCTCACCCATTCCAGATATGATAGTTTGAGTAGTTTCCTCATCTGTCCTAACAGTAAAAGTTGGATCTTCTTCTGCCAACTTAACTAGACCAGTTGTTAAATTCTCTTGATCACTTTTTGAAATTGGCTCAACTGATATAGAAATTACTGGCTCAGGAAAATCAAGCGACTCCAATAGAATAGGGTCATTAACCGAACACAATGTATCACCTGTTTTAACTTGCTTCAAACCAACTACTGCAGCAATTTCGCCTGTTGATACAGTATCTCTCTCTTCACGCTTGTCAGCATGCATTAACATAAGACGACCAACTCTTGACTTGGAATCTGATGTTGAATTATAAACAAAATCTCCGGTTGATATCTTACCAGAATAAACTCTAAAAAATGTCAACCTACCAACAAAAGGATCAGTCATTATTTTAAAAGCTAAAGCAGAAAATGGCTCATTGTCATCAGGTTTTCTTGTCACTTCTTGCTCTGGATTGTGCTTCAAAACGCCCTTAGTATCACCTTTGTCAAGAGGCGAAGGTAAAAAATCTATAACAGAATCCAACAATTGCTGAACACCCTTATTTTTAAATGCAGATCCGCATAAAGTTGGAATCATCGATCCATCAATACAAGCTTTTCTTATGGCATCCTTAATCTCGTCAACCGACAATTCATCACCAGCGATATACTTATCTAATAACTCCTCATCTACTGAAGCAACTTCTTCAATTAGATTTTTCCTCCATTTTTCAGCTTCAGCCAACATATCTTCTGGTATGTCTACGTTTTCAAAACTGGAACCGTCGTCTTTAGTATACACTATAGCTTTATTAGTAATCAAATCCACCAAACCAGTATAAACTTCACCTGCTCCAATTGGCAGCACTATTGGCACAGGATTTGCAGATAGCCTATTTTTAACCATATCTAGGACATTATAAAAATCAGCTCCCATTCTGTCCATCTTATTGACAAATGCAATCCTTGGGACATTATACTTGTCAGCTTGCCTCCACACAGTTTCAGATTGAGGCTCAACACCTCCAACAGCGCAAAACAAAGCAATTGATCCATCCAAAACTCTCAAAGACCTTTCTACCTCTACTGTAAAATCAACGTGGCCTGGAGTATCTATAATATTAATCCTGTTATCTTTCCAAATTGCAGTAGTAGCAGCAGAAGTAATTGTTATTCCTCTTTCTTTTTCTTGATCCATCCAATCCATTGTAGCTGCACCATCGTGAACCTCACCCAACCTATGAGTTCTACCCGTGTAATACAAAACTCTCTCTGTGGTTGTTGTCTTTCCAGCGTCAATGTGAGCCATAATGCCAATATTTCTTACTTTATTTAATGGGGTTGCTTTCATATAATTTCCTACCTAAAATGAGCAAAAGCCTTATTTGCTTCAGCCATTCTGTGCGTATCTTCTTTCTTTTTAACAGCACCGCCTTCATTATCAAATGCTGATGATAGTTCAGCTGCCAACCTATCAGACATTGTTCTACCTTTTCTATTACGTGAATATGTCAATATCCATCTCATAGCCAGAGCCATACTTCTGCTTTGAGAAATTTCTCTTGGCACTTGATAAGTTGCACCTCCAATTCTTTTTGACTTAACCTCTAAAACTGGACATACATTTTGCAATGCTTTCTTAAAAACATCAATACCTTCTGCTTTTTTCTTAGATGCTAGTATATCTATTGATTTATAAACAATTTTTTCAGCTAAACTTTTTTTTCCACTAAACATTAGATTGTTTATAAATTTAGCAACTACCATATCCTTGTAAACTGGATCTGGCAATATCATTCTTTTTTCTGGTCTTCTTCTTCTCATATTACTTTGGTTTCTTTGCTCCGTATCTAGATCTACTAGTCTTTCTACCTTCAACACCAGCAGGATCTAAAACTCCTCTAATTACATGATATCTAACACCTGGCAAATCCTTTACTCGACCACCTTCAATCAAAACAATTGAATGCTCTTGCAAATTGTGACCTTCACCAGGGATATATGCTGCGACTTCATAACCGTTTGACAATCTAACACGCGCAACCTTTCTCAAAGCTGAATTAGGTTTTTTAGGGGTAGTAGTATAAACCCTTGTACAAACACCCCTACGTTGCGGACAACTTGTCAGGGCTGGAACCTTGCTCTTTTTCAGCTGTTTTTTTCTTCCTTTTCTTATTAACTGATTTATTGTTGGCATATATCTTTCACTTTTAAATATTTATTACTAAATCTCATTTACCATTATAGTAAAGCCTGTTAAATTACTATTATTTTTTATTAGAAACAATAATTTATAAATTAATTATGTTTTTTTTATTTAAGTACAATTTTATCAACAGTATCTTTTTCTACTCTACCATTTTCAAGCTCATCTTCAATATCCTCATCAGAACTGATTTTTAATTTTCTATTTGGCCCAAAACCAGTACCAGCAGGGATTAATCTACCTATAATAACATTTTCTTTCAAACCATTAAGAAAATCTGTCTTGCCCTCGACTGCTGCATCTGTTAACACTCTTGTAGTTTCCTGAAACGATGCTGCCGATAAAAAGCTCTCAGTATTAAGAGAAGCTCTTGTTATTCCTAATAACAAAGGTTTATAAGTTGCTGCTTTTGCTCTAATAGTTTTTATTAATTTTTTTCCTTCTTCTTTCAAATCCTTATTAATGTCGTCAATATTAACTTTCAAAACTACATCACCGTTATCATATTCAGAATCGCCACAATCAGTAACTACTAACTTTTCATTCATTGACCTATTCTCAGCTGCCATTTCAAATCTATTTACCCTATCACCAGGCAAAAATTTAGTATCACCAGAATCTAGCACTTCTACTTTTTGCATCATTTGCCTAACAATTACCTCAATATGCTTATCACTTATTGAAACACCTTGCAGCCTATACACTTCTTGAATAGACTCGACTAAATATTCTTGTACCTTTGCAACACCACCTATTGCTAAAATACTTTGTGGTGCCACCGAGCCTTCGCACAATCTATCTCCTGCAAAAACAGTGTCGCCATCGTGAACGATTATATGCTTACCATAAGGTATTTTATAAACTCTTACTTCTTCGGCCCCTTGTATATGCAACTCCCTAATACCTCTTTTTACATCTCCAAAAAGTACCTTTCCATCTATTTCTGAAACAACAGCTGGATCCTGCGGGTTACGAGCCTCAAATAATTCTGCAATCCTAGGGAGACCACCAGTTATATCTCTAGTTTTTCCTAGTATATCTCTTGAAATTTTAACAAGGAGCTCGCCAGCCTTAACCTTTTGACCATCTCTTACCACTACGGTTGCCCTTAAAGGCAATATACTCGCACCTAATTGATCTTTTTTGCTGGAGCTCTTTACTTCAATACTAGGACTCAAGTTTCTATCTCTTGACTCAACAACAACGATCATTTTCTTTCCACCTTCAACGGTTTCTTCAATATAGGTCTCACCCTCAATAAAATCATTAAATTTTACAACACCGTCGTGTCTAGCTAATATAACATCCGTGTAAGGATCCCAAGCAAAAAGCGTCTGACCTGATTTGACTTTTTTTCGGTTTTGAACTAGCACTGTTGCGCCGTAAGGAACAGTATAATTTGAAACTATATTCTTTTTGGCATCTAAAATATTAATTTGACCGTTCCTCGAAGTTGAAACAGTAACAAGTTTACCATCTTCATCTTTTACATTAGCTGTAATCAACTCTTTTGTAAATTCTATTGTACCATCTTTCTTGGTTTTCATATCTGTCTGCTCAACTATTCGTGATGCAGTTCCACCTATGTGAAATGTCCTTAATGTAAGCTGAGTACCAGGCTCACCAATTGACTGAGCAGCCATTATACCTACGGTATCACCAAGATTTGTATCTCTATTTGTTGCCAAATTAATACCATAACAAGCTTGACAAATACCCTTTACAGATTCGCAAGTTAAAACAGATCTAATTTTAACTCTATACACGTTGCTTTTTTCAATCTTGTCAACAGTTTGCTGATCAATCAAATTACCCGTCTTAGCATAAACAGTTCCATCGATTGGATCAATAATATCGTCCGCTGCAATTCTTCCGTAAATTCTATCAACGAGAGGCTCTATAATCTCTTCACCCTCTTTTAAATCCTCAACCCATATACCTTGAATAGTCCCACAATCTTCCATTGTAATTACAATATCCTGGGCCACATCAACCAAACGCCTTGTTAAATATCCTGCATCAGCTGTTTTAAGAGCAGTATCTGCCAATCCTTTTCTGGCACCATGAGTAGATAAAAAATACTCAAATACTGACAGTCCTTCTTTAAAATTTGATTTTATTGGATTTTCTATAATTTCTCCTGCTGAACCCGACATACTCTTTTTTGGCTTAGCCATCAAACCACGCATACCTGCCAATTGCTTAATCTGATCTTGACTACCCCTAGCACCAGAGTCTGCCATCATATAGAGGGGATTAAATCCCTTTTTGTCTTTCTTTAATTCCACGAACATCGCGTTTGCCACATCATTTGTTGCATGGGTCCAAATATCAATTACTTTATTATACCTTTCACCTTCAGTAAGAACCTGTTTATCAAATTTACTTTGAATCTTCTCAACTTCAACTTCCGCATCAGCCATTATATCATCTTTTTTTGTTGGTATTAAAACGTCTGAAATTGCAATTGACAAACCACTTTTTGTAGCAAATCCAAATCCCAATTTCTTTAGCTTGTCTAAGAATTGAACAGTTTTAAAGTTACCCATTGCATTGTAACATAAACCTACAATTTTTACAATAAGCCTCTTATCAAGCGTTTGATTAAAATATTCAATACCTTCAGGGAGAATGCTATTAAAAATTATTCTACCAATTGTTGTGTCCTTAACTAATCCTGAACTATGTCTAAAATGAACTTTTGCATGCAAAGAAATTGCTTTATTTTCTACAGCAAGATAGGCCTCGTCGTATGAATGAATAATTGAACCTTCACCTTTTGCATTTTCAGATTCTCTTGTCAAATAATGACATCCAAGAATCATATCTTGCGATGGAATAGCTATAGGCTTTCCATTTGCAGGATGAAGTATATTATGACTTGCCAACATTAACATCCAAGCTTCCATTTGCGATTCAGATGACAACGGAACATGCACAGCCATTTGATCTCCATCAAAGTCAGCATTAAATGCCGCACAAACCAAAGGATGCAATCTTATTGCACGACCTTCAACCAGAACAGGCTGAAAAGCTTGTATACCTAACCTATGCAGCGTAGGTGCACGATTCAAAAGAACCGGATGATCTCTAACAACATATTCTAATACTTTGTATACTTCACTATCACCTCTTTCAATCAACATCTTAGCACTTCTAGGTGTTTTGGAATAATCTCGATTTATAAGCTCTTTAAGAACAAATGGCAAATACAATTCTATAGCCATTTCTTTTGGAATACCACACTCGTGAAGAGCTAACTCTGGCCCCACAACAATAACAGAACGACCAGAATAATCAACTCTTTTTCCAAGCAAATTCATTCTAAATCGACCTTGTTTTCCTTTCAGAGAATCACTTAAAGATTTTAATGGTCTTCTAGTTCCACTTCTCACAGCAGCCTTCATCCTACTATTATCTATCAGTGCATCAACAGCCTCTTGCAACATCCTTTTTTCATTTCTCAAAATTACGTCAGGAGCCTTAATCTCCATAAGCTGTTTTAATCTATTATTTCTTATTATCACTCTTCTATACAAATCATTCAAATCAGACGCTGCAAACCTACCACCATCTAATGGAACCAAAGGCCTTAGCTCAGGAGGAATAACTGGCAGAATACTAATCATCATCCATTCAGGTTTATTAAAAATCTTGCGCTCAACTCTTGGATCAAATTTCCTCAAAATTCTCAACCTCTTTAACGCATCTTCTTTTTTTTGTTGAGCCAACTTATCTTCTTTAACCATAGCAGTTAAATCATCAATTACTTTAACAACATCTAAATCTCTCAACAACTGCCTAATAGCTGCTCCGCCCATACTAGCTTTAAAATAATTGTCCTCATCTTGATCCTCAATAGATACTGTATCATATCCAAATTCTTCTTCTAAATCCAAATATTCGTCTTCACTAATTAACTCTCCATATTTTTTATCGGACGCACCAGGATTAAGTACAACAAAATTTTCATAATATGCTATTGACTCTAATTGCTTGGTAGTGTATCCTAAAAGATAACTGATTTTGCTAGGAATGGATCTCAAAAACCATATGTGAACCACTGGAACAGCAAGAGTTATATGACCAATTCTTTCTCTTCTAACCGTCTTTCTTGTAACTTCAACACCACATCTATCACAAACTATACCACGATATCTAATACGCTTATATTTACCGCAATGACACTCCCAATCCTTTGTTGGACCAAAAATCTTTTCACAAAACAAGCCGTCTTTTTCTGGCTTGTAGGATCTATAATTAATAGTTTCAGGTTTTAAACACTCGCCCCTCGACCTATCTAAAATTTCTTCAGGAGACATTAAACCCAGAGAAATCGAATTAAAATTATTCACTTTTTTTGATATATTTTTTCTCATAAATGACAAATTAATTACTCCCTTTCTAATTGTTTAAAACAACATTTAGACCTAGACCTTCTAACTCTTTAATCAACACATTAAATGATTCAGGCAGATTTGGATCAGGCGTGTTTTCACCTCTAACAAGATTGTTGTACAATTTTGCTCTTCCTTCAACATCATCAGATTTTAAAGTCAAAATCTCCTGAAGCGTGTGTGCTGCACCGTATGCTTCCAATGCCCAGACCTCCATCTCTCCAAACCTTTGACCACCCGATTGAGCCTTACCACCAAGTGGCTGTTGAGTAATCAATGAATATGGACCAGTTGCTCTTGAATGCATCTTATCATTTACTTGGTGAGATAATTTTAGAAAATATATATTTCCACAGAAAACCGGGTAATCAAATTTTTCTCCAGTCTTACCATCCCATAAATTTACTTTACCGCTCTCCGGAATATTTGCAAGACTCATTTCAGATTTCACTTCTTCTCTTGTTGCACCGTCAAAAACAGGAGTTGCATATTTTTTGTTCAATAATTCTCCTGCCCATCCTAACATGGTTTCATAAAGCTGACCCAAATTCATTCTTGATGGAACACCTAAAGGATTCAAAATGAGATCAATTGGCTTACCATCTTCTGTAAATGGCATATCCTCTTCTGGAACAATAATGGATACTATGCCTTTGTTACCATGCCTTCCAGCCATTTTATCTCCAACGGCAGCCTTTCTTTTCTGAGCAATGCATACCTTAGCAAGCTTCATAACTCCTTGCTGAAGATCGTCTCCAACCCTTAACTTAAAAACATCTTTTTCTAAATTTTCTTCAATTCTTTTTAAATTTAGACGATAATTTTCCCATACTTTTAAAATAGTAAACCATTTTTTTGGATCTTCAACCCAAGGAGATTTCAATGATAATCTTTCCAAATCAAGCTCTTCAATCCTCTGCTTAGTGAGTAATGTTTTTGCTTTAATTTCTGTCTTATTTGTTGAAGCATCCCGAATTCCACCAGAAATCTCATCAAGCATATTTTCATGAAGCATCTCATCTCTTTTAGCCATTAAGTCAACCCTAGACAATCTTGCTTCTTTTTGCAAACCTCTAATCTTCTCTCTCTCTTGCTTTCTAAACGCTTTACTTTTTCTTTCAAAAAGTTGAGTACCTACAATAGTACCATAAACGCCTGCAGGAGCTCTTTTGGATGCATCCTTAACATCGCCTGCTTTTTCACCAAAAATAGCTCTCAATAATTTTTCCTCAGGACTCGGATCAGTCTCACCCTTTGGAGTAACTTTTCCTACCAAAATATCACCAGGCTTAACTTCAGCACCAACTCTTATGATACCATAATCATCTAGATTACGAGTAGCTTCTTCACTAACATTTGGAATTTCGCTCGTGAGCTCTTCTTCACCCCTTTTAGTATCTCTTATTTCGACTTCAAACTCCTTCATATGAATAGAAGTCATTATATCTTCTTTAATTAGTCTTTCATTTATAACAATAGCATCTTCAAAATTATATCCTCTCCAAGGCATAAATGCAACTCTCAAATTACGCCCAAGAGCTAATTCACCCCCATTAGTACTAGCACCATCTGCAAGACAATCACCTTTTTTAACAACATCTCCAGCTTTGACTAAAGGCTTTTGATTAATACAAGTGTTTTGATTTGATCTAAGAAATTTGTTCAATTTAACAGAAACTAAATTTTCACCTTTCACCAAAGAAATTGAATCTTTTCTTCTTTTAACAGCAATAACAATTTCGTTTGCCGATACTGAGTGTATAGTGCCATTGTACTTAGAAAATAAAGCCGACCTTGAATCTTTTGCAACTTTGCCCTCAATACCAGTTCCAACAATTGGAGATTCAGGCCTTAAAAGTGGTACCGATTGCCTCATCATATTAGAACCCATCAAAGCTCTGTTAGCATCATCATGCTCTAAGAATGGTATCAGTGAAGCAGATACACTCACAATCTGATTAGGAGATATATCCATGTAGGACACATCACCAGATTCAACAACAGGAAAATCATCTCCTTTTCTTGCCCTTACAAATTCATTTTCAAAAAAATCTTTCGATACTGATTCAGTAGCTTGCGCTATAAAAACTCTATCTTCATCATCTGGAGCAAGATAATCAACCTGATCTGTTATAACTGATTTCTTACTAGTATTTTCAACTACTCTGTAAGGAGACTCAAGAAAACCAAGCCTGTTAACAACAGCATATGTAGCAAGAGAACTTATAAGACCAATATTGGGCCCTTCAGGAGTTTCAATTGGACACAACCTCCCGTAATGAGTATGATGAACATCTCGAACTTCAAACCCAGCCCTTTCTCTAGTAAGACCTCCTGGCCCAAGGGCGGAAATTCTTCTTTTATGAGTAACTTCTGACAATGGATTAGTTTGATCCATAAATTGAGATAATTGACTTGTACCGAAAAAGGTATTCAAAACAGTAGTAACGACCCTAGAGTTTACGAGATCCTGCGGAGTCAAACTCTCAGACTCTCTTTGATTCATTCTCTCCCTTATTGTTCTCTGCATTCTACTTATAGCAATACTAAACTGATTTGACAGTTGCTCACCGACTGTTCTAACCCTTCTATTTCCAAGATGATCAATATCATCTGGAAATCGATCTCCCTTTCTCATTTCAATCAAGTATTTTAAAACTTCAACAAAATCGTCCTTAATCAGAACTGGCTCATCAACAGGAGCATCCAGATCAAACTTTTTATTTATTCTATACCTACCAACTTGGCCCAAATCATATTTTTTAGTTGAAAAAAACATTTTTTCAATGAATTTTCTAGATATATCAATACTTGGAGCTTCTCCAGTCCTCAAATGCTGATACAATAATAATAAAGCTTCATCTGTAGATGATGTAGGGTCTTTTTTAAAGGTATTCATCAACATTTCAATTTCGATGCCATGCACATCTTTCTTTATTAATGATATTTGCTTTAGATCCATCTTCATTATCAGGTCGCAATCAGACTTATTCAATCTGCAACCAGCCTCTCTCAAGACTTCACCATTCTTTTTATCAATCAGATCTTCAGCTATAGTTCTATCCAATAAATTCTTAGAATTATACTTTTTAACTTTTTCTACATAACCTAGTGCCTCAAAAATATCCCTATTTGATGAGTATCCAATAGCTCTCATTAGCAATGAACACGGAAACTTCCTTCTCCTATCTATTATAGTATATATACAATCATAAATATCGGTAGTAAAATCTACCCAAGAACCTCTAAAGGGGATTATTCGTGCTTTAAAAATCTTTGTCCCATTTGGATGAAATGCCTCATCAAAAAATACACCTGGCGATCTTTGCAACTGACTTACAATAACACGCTCAGCACCATTAATCACAAAAGTACCTCTATCAGTCATGTAAGGAATATTTCCAAAAAATACATCTTGCTCTATATCTTGTACGTACTTAGACCTATCATTTTCATCAGTAATATGCAAAACAAATCTAACCTTCAAAGGAACTGTGTAAGAAATCCTTCTTTCAAGACACTCTTGCACTGTGTATTTAGGCAAACCAGAATAATAATACTTGTACTCCAATACATAGTTTTTATGAGTATCTTCGACCGGAAACATACTAGAAAAAACCTGCTCAAGACCTTGATTTCTTCTTTTTTCTACTAACACATCTTCCTGCAAAAATTCTTCATAAGAATTGATTTGTATTGCCAACAGATCAGGCATCTGAACATGTGACTGCACATGACCAAAGGCA